>DLBD01000105.1 GCA_002494125.1 Ruminococcaceae bacterium UBA7030
CATCTTAAATGTATCTTCAAAGACCTAACGATACATTAAGATGCTCTTGCATCTCTTCCCGGTGGAAGATTTATATTATCTTTCTTGAATTATAACACATTTATATTCTTGCTTCAAGTCTGTAAATAGGAAATCCCTGCGAAGCAAATTTATTTTCATATTCAGTAACAATATTACCCTCAAAATCGCTGTGATGAAGGTCAAGCGAAATATTTGAAAGCTTGAAGCCGCAGTTTGAGAACTGCTCAATTGAGTATTCAAAAAAGTGCATATTGTCGGTCTTCTGGCAGATTACACCGTCAGGCTTTAACACCCTTTTGTATATTTCAAGAAATCTCGGGTTAGTAAGTCTGTGGGCTTCGTGTCTGTTTTTCGGAAACGGACAGGAAAAGTTGAGATATATTTCCTCAACCGAGTTTTCGTCAAGATAGGAGGGGAGGTATTCGGCGGTGCCGCATATGAAACGGATGTTGTTAAGTCCTTCCTCTCTTGCCTTGTCAATAGCGAGAATTAGTACATTTCTGTTACGCTCTATGCAAAGGATGTTTTTGTCAGGATTTCTTTTTGCAAACTCACAGCCGAACTGTCCCTTTCCGCTTCCTATCTCAAGGTAAACGGGATTTTCATTTTTGAAAAACTCAGCAAGCTCTATTATGTGATTTTCTTTGACCGCATCCTTGTAGTTAAGCGAGTCATTTTTCATTATTATAAGATAATCCGATGAAGCGTCTATTCTTTCATCAAGATTTTTCTTTCTGTGCATTCTCATTAATGCTCGTCCTCCAATACTGCGTGAGCGCATCTGACACCGTCAACGGCAGCAGATATTATTCCGCCCGCATATCCTGCGCCCTCGCCGCAGGGGTAAACGCCCCTTATATTACACTGGTAAAGGTCGTCACGAAGAATTCTGACAGAGCTTGACGAACGTGTTTCGGGCGCTGTAAGTACTGCGTCATAAAGATTAAAACCGTTGAGCTTTTTGTCCATTTCAACTATTGCGGATTTCATTGTGGCTGAAACCTTTGACGGCAGCACCTCGTCAAGATTTGTAAGCGTAACGCCTGTCGGGCAGGTCGGCTTTACATCGCCGAGCTTCTTGCTTTCAATTCCCTTAAGAAAATCGCCGACAAGCTGAGCCGGTGCATTGTAATTGCTTCCTGCAAGAACATAAGCGTTATGTTCAATTTCACGCTGATAATAAATGCCTGCAAGCGGATGCTCGCTTGGAAAGTCTTTCGGCTCAATTCCGACAAGGAGTGCGGAGTTTGCGTTCTCCCCGTCACGCGCAAGAGAGCTCATACCGTTGACTATAACGCCTTCCTTCTCACTTGCTGCTGCAACAACAGTACCACCCGGACACATACAAAATGTATATGCGCCTCTTTCGTGAAGGCCGTGACAGGCAAGCTTGTAGTCGGCAGCACCGAGCTTTGGATGGTTTGCAAATTTTCCGTACTGCGCTTCGTTAATAAGTCTTTGCGGGTGTTCGATTCTAGTACCTACTGAAAACGGTTTTTGTATTATCTCAACACCGAGCTTGTAAAGCATTTCAACAGTATCCCTTGCGCTGTGTCCGATTGCCATAATAACGCTGTCGGTTTCGAGGTCAAACTGCCTGCCGTGTTTTGCGTAAGTGATACCGTGAACAAACCCGTTTGCGCAGATTAGTTTTTCAAGTCTGCATTCAAGCCACACCTCGCCGCCGAGGCGCTCTATTTCTTTTCTGATGTTTTTAACAACCACCGCAAGTCTGTCCGTTCCAATGTGGGGCTTTGAGGAATATAGTATTTCCTCAGGAGCTCCGGCCTTGTAAAGCTCGTCGAGTATTTTTCTTATGTATGGGCTTTTAATTCCCGTCGTGAGCTTGCCGTCCGAAAAGGTTCCTGCTCCTCCTTCGCCAAACTGGACGTTCGATTCTTCGTCAAGCTCCCTCGTTTTCCAAAAGCGCTTGACGTCTTTTGTCCTTTCGTCAACTGCTTTACCTCTCTCGAGAATTATGGGCTTTAAGCCGGATTGTGCAAGAATAAGTCCCGCAAACATTCCCGCAGGACCGAAGCCGACAACAACAGGGCGAAACTGACTTACCCTTCTGTTTTCGGGAAGGTTGTAAACATAAGGCTTCGCAAGCTGAACCTTGTTTGACTTGCATTTTGAAACGATCTGGTTTTCATCAAGAGTAATCGTAACGTCAACTGAATATGTGAAATGAACGTCGTCCTTTTTTCTTGCATCAACGCTTTTTTTGTATATTGAAAGCTTTTCAATATATTTAGGATTTATTTTAAGAATTTTAGCCGCCTTACTTTTGAGAAACTCCTCGTCCTCATCAAGTGAAAGGCGTATTTCGTTAATTCGTATCATATGTATTCCTTTAGTTCTTTTTGCTTATTTTATCTGCAACGCAAATTCCGCTGTACCATGCAAAGTTAAGGTTGTATCCGCCGCATTCAAACTGGCTGTCGAGTACCTCTCCGCAGGCGTATAAACCTTCTACAAGCTTTGATTTGAAATCGTCAAACTCACTTGCCTTTGCTCCGCCGCAACATACTTGTGCAAAGTCAAAGCCCTTTGTGCCGTTAATGATAAGTCGCCAGTGCTTTGCATATTTTGCAAACTTGGTTTTGTCCCCCTGTGCTTGTGTTTTAATTATTTCACAAAGCTTTGCGCCGAGTATTCCGTTGAGTGAACCAAACTTTTCAACATATTTTTCAAGCTCCTCTTCACTCATATCGGGAACAAGGTCAAGCTCTGCAATACACTTTTTTGGATCTTCTTTTGCAAAGTTTCTGCTCACCGCTTCAGACAGATTCATTGTTACAATTCCGCTTAAGCCATAGTCGGTGAAGAGCACCTCACCGTACTCTTCACATTTTTTTACTCCGTCAAAAAGTATTGACATATTGCATTTTGCTCTGTGGCCTTTAAGTGCTCTCGGATATTTGCTCGGGGACGTGAGCTGAACCAGGGAGGGGACAACTGGGGTAATACTGTGACCGAGCATTTCAAGAAGAGCGTAACCGCTTCCGTCAGAGCCAAGCTGTTTTTGTGCCTTGCCGCCTGTCGCAATTACAACATTGTCTGCAAAGTAAATTCCGCTGTCGGTTGTTATGCAAAGGTCGTCGCTGATGCGTTCTGCCTTGCAGTCTGTTATTATTTCAACTCCGAGCTTCTCACATTCGTCAAGAAGAATTTCAAGAACGGTTGACGCCTGGTTTGAATATGGGTAAACTCTTCCCTCGCTGTCTGTCCTTGTGACAAGACCTAAGCCTCTGAAAAAGTCAAGCACCTCTTTGCAGTGCTCCGCATTCTCGTTTGAAAGATTGCATCTGCCGTTTCCCGTTGCAAGAATTTTTCTTCCGGGCTGTGAAAGCCTTTCAAGAATTATTACATCACAGTCAGGATTATTCTGTTTTAACCTTATTGCACAGGCAAGTCCGCTTGCTCCTGCGCCTACAATAATTGTGGTCATTGAATTGCTCCTACACAACCTTTAGTATATGTTTTTAATATAATAATATAAAATGCAGATAAATGCAAATTTTTTTGCAAAAAGCCTTGACTAAGCCTTGACTCTGTGATATATTAAACCTACCTCGTAAAGGGTGAAAATGAGCCAATAGGCTTTATTTTTTTGCTCGTGAATAATTGTAGTGATTCGACGAGGGAGATTATTTATCGAAATTTTAATGGAGGTGCTATTTATGAGAGTTAAGATTACCTTAGCTTGCACTGAATGCAAACAAAGAAACTACAACACAATGAAAAACAAGAAAAACTCACCGGACAGACTTGAAATGAACAAGTATTGCCCATTCTGTAAGAAGCATACTCTCCACAGAGAGACAAAGTAACAGGAGGACAGAAATGGCTGAAGAAAAGAAGGCTGAGGTTAAGGAAGAGAAGAAAACTCCTGCTAAAAAGCCTGCAAAGAAGAACAAGACTAATCCGTTCAAATCCATTGTGTCCTTCTTCAAAAGCGTTAAGTCAGAGGGCAAAAAGGTTGTATGGGCTAAGCCGAAAGATGTTTTCAGAAACACAATAATCGTTCTTATTGTTGTATTCATCGTTGGCCTTGCAATCTTTGCTGTTGATACTGTGCTCACAAAGGGTATGGGCGGTATCAAGGATTACGCTGCAAGCTTAAAGGAGGAAACAACAGTTTCCGAAGAGGCTGATACTGACAGCTCGGCTTATGATGTAGTTGAGGATGCAGTTGAAGAAGCAGCTGAAGCTCCTGCAGAGGATGCTGCCGAATAATTTTTATTAACTCGGTTATTAACTAATTATTTGGAGGGCATTTCAATGGAAGAGGCAAAATGGTATGTTGCACACACGTTTTCAGGTTATGAAAATAAAGTTGCAAGCGATATTCAGATAGTTGTCGAAAACCGTAATCTCCACGATTTAATTCAGGAGGTTAAGATTCCTACCGAAACTGTTGTTGAGGTTAAGGACGACGGTACAAAGAAGGAATATCAGAGAAAGCTTATGCCGGGCTATGTGTTTGTCAAAATGGTGATGACTGACGACAGCTGGCATATAGTAAAAGATATTCGAGGCTGCACAGGCTTTGTCGGTCCTGAGGGCGATCCTATGCCTTTGACTGATGAAGAGGTTAAAAAGAACAGCCTTGAAAGAGTCAGCGTTGAAGTTAAATACGCTGTGGGCGACCTTGTTAATGTTATCGACGGTCCTCTCGAAGGATTCTCAGGTACGGTTAACAGCATTGACGCTGAAAATAACAGCGTTGAGGTTACCGTGTCAATGTTCGGTCGTGAAAACAAGGTTGAATTTGAGCTTGACCAGCTTGAAAAGGTCGAGGATTAATTTAGTAATTCGCAGTATATCTGCTTATTATCGTTATGGCTGAATTTGCCGTTTGGCTGTAGCGGTGGGAGAGATTGTATCTCGCCATTTACCACATTATTAGGAGGAAATTTATTATGGCACAAAAGGTAGTAGGTTTAATTAAACTTCAAATCCCTGCCGGCAAAGCAACTCCGGCACCGCCTGTTGGTCCTGCACTTGGTCAGCACGGCGTTAACATTATGTCATTCACTAAGGAGTTCAACGAAAGAACAAAGAATGACGCCGGTCTTATTATCCCTGTAGTTATCACAGTATATGAGGACCGTTCATTTACATTCATCACAAAGACACCACCTGCAGCTGTTCTTATCAAGAAGGCTTGCGGTATTGACAAGGCATCAGGCGTTCCTAACAAGGATAAGGTTGCAACAATCTCAAAGGCTGATGTTCAGAAGATTGCAGAAACAAAGATGCCTGACCT
>DLBD01000125.1 GCA_002494125.1 Ruminococcaceae bacterium UBA7030
ATCAAGCCATGAAGTGTTATCTGCCCCGACTCCAAGTTTTCTTAATTTTTCATAAAGCTTTTGAGGATAAATATCCCTGAACTGCGAATAATGTTCAGAAGTGAGTCCCCAGTCAAATGGACATCCGCTGTCAATGCTATTTTCAGTATTCATACTATCACCACAAGAATAGTATCACATATAAAAATACGTGTCAAATAATTGACCTCAGTTTTTGAAGCAGTTTCTTTTCTTTTCGTGAAATCTGTACCTGCGACACGCCGAGAATTTCTGCAGTTTTTTGCTGTGTAAAACCTTTATAATATCTTAAATCAACTATTCTTTTTTCAGTTTCTTCAAGATGCATCATAAGCTGTTTGATGCAAATACGGTTAAAAAGCTCTTCGCTCTCATCTACCGGAACATCAATAGTATTTTCCCCGTCCTCACCAAAGGAGTTAAGCGAAAGCATTGGCGACATAACATTAAGAACTTCGGCAGTTTCCTGAGCTGAAATACCAAGCATTTCGGCAAGCTCTGAAACCGTTGGTTTTCTGAGTTCTCTTTTTTCAAAAGAGTCGCAAACTGACTTTGCCTTTATTGCCTTCTCTTTTAATGAGCGGCTAACCTTAATTGCACCGTCATCACGAAATATTCTTTTAATTTCACCCATTATTACAGGCACGGCATAGGTTGAAAATGCAAAACCTTTTGACTTATCAAACCTATCCACAGCTTTAATAAGTCCAACGCATCCACTTTGAAACAGGTCGTCATATTCAACGCCTCTACCTGTAAAGCGGTGAGCAATACTGTGCACAAGCCCCAGGTTTTCGCTTATCATCTTATCTCTATCATTATCAAGTGTAACAGGTGACAAGATAATCAATCCTTACCATTTAGTTTTTCCGTTAATCTTTTTAATGAGAGTAACAGTAGTTCCCTTTCCGATTTTTGATCGAACACGAAGTTTATCGCAAAAGCTTTCCATAACCGTAAATCCAAGACCGGCTCTGTCACCGCTTCCCGATGTATATAAAGGTGTAAGCGCTTGTTCAATGTTTTCAATACCGCAGCCTTTGTCACGAATTGTGACTGTTATATTCGAAGCCTCGTCAACTGAAGCTGAAATATATATTTTTCCATATGTATCTTTATAGGCGTGAACGATGCAGTTTGTAACCGCCTCGCTTACTGCTGTTTTAATATCCGCAATTTCTTCAAGCGTAGGGTCAAGCGGAGATATAAACGCAGAAATTACAACTCTTGCAAATCCTTCGTTTACACTTTTACTGTCTATTGTCATTCTGAATTCATTAAGCTTTTTCATTTGTGTTCTCCTTTATTGTTGAAATTCTGCCGAGACCTGCAAGCTCCATAATCTTTTTAGTTTGAGTGCTTACATTTTTAACTACTATATCCGATGACGGATCAATGCTTTTCATAAGCCTATATCTGCCCATAACAAGACCAATTCCACTTGAGTCCATAAAGCTGACATTTTTAAAATCAATAATTAGCTGATTAGGCTTTTTCAGTATTATTGCATCATCAATTCTTGCTCTTACATCACCGCAGGTGTGGTGGTCAATCTCACCGATAAGGTAGGCAACAACGAGGTTGCCGCTCGCTTCAATAGTTACATTCATAAAAATCGCTCCATAAAAAAATACCAATCTGCTGTAATATTAACAGATTGGTATTAAATATTTTATCAAATTTTGTATTAAAGCAATTCTTTTCTGACAAGCCTTGCGAGATAGAACGAACCGCATACAAGCGAAAGTCCCTCTCCCCTTGCGTATTCAAATGCTTCAATTGGATTTTCAATCGTAAAAACGGACGGGCAAAACTCTTTGGCAAGTTTTGCAAGATCCGCTGCATTCATTGCTCTTTTATTATCTACTTGTGTTGCAATAATCTTCTTGCAATGAGGCGCAACCCTTGACAGATATGCTTTTACATCCTTATCACCCAGCATTGCAACAAGCGCAATTTCATCATTAATAATTCTGGAAAGCGCCTCTCCTGCCGCTTCATTGTGACCGCCATCGACAAGGATGTTGCCAATACTTTCCTGTCTTGCCGGAAGATTAGGATATTCAGCCTTCAGTCTTTTATCAATAATATCCAGCACAGCTTGAGCAGTTTTTAGATTATTCTTTTTGAAATCATCAGAGTCTTCAACAAGTATAAGCTTTGTATTTTTTCGCTCGCACTCGTCTATAAAAATGTGCTGGGTTTCTTTATTAGGGTAAAGAATGCAGGTGGAGTTTTCTTTAATTATTCCGGCTTTCTGCATTGCGATATCGCAAACAGTATCGCCGAGGAAATTTGTGTGATCAAGTGATACGGATGTTATGACAGAAATATTTTTGCTCTCAACATTTGTGGCATCCTCAAGTCCGCCCATACCACATTCCACTACTGCATAGTCTACGTTGTTGTCAAAAAAGAATTTATACATAACCGCACTCAGAAGTTCAAATTCGGTTACTTCATATTCCGAATACTTTTCAACATAATATGAAAGCTCATCCTCACAAATTTCGATGCCGTTTATCTTAATCTGCTCCCGATAATCATTCACATATGGCGATGTAAAAAGCCCGACCTTATAACCGCCTTTTATAAGAGCTTCTGAAATTGATTCTGCGACCGTTCCTTTTCCGTTTGTACCTGCAATATGAATTATATTGAGCTTTTCCTGTGGATTATCCATATCTTCAAGAAGAGCCATAATGCGAGCAAGACCCGGCAAAATGCCGAGTCTTTCTTTTGCGGATATAATTTTTTGTGTATCTTTATAATCCAAATTATTCACCAAGTGTATTTATTGATTTTTTGATATTTTCAATCCTGTCCTCAAGCACCTTAGCGTCAGCTCTATTTTGCTCTACGACCTTTTCGGGAGCTTTATTAACAAAGCCCGGATTATTGAGCTTTTTATTAATAAAATCAAGCTTATCCTGTGCCTGCGTGAGTTCTTTTTCAAGGCGCTTACGTTCAGCCTCAAAATCAACAAGGTCGCCCATAGGAATATAAATTTTAGCGTCATCTGTAATAATGGTTACTGTGTTTCCTAATGAATCAAAGTCTGTGCCTACCTCAACCTCACTTGCGGATGCAAGTCTGATAATAAACTTTGCACCCATTTCAAATATTCCTTCATCAGCTGTTTCAACATAAACCTTTGCTTTCTTGCTAGGCGGGATATTCATTTCGCTTCTTCTGTTACGAATTGCACGAATTGCTTTCATTATTTTTTCCATCTGCGCTTCATCATCAGCAAATGAAAGTGCGTCATCATACTGTACCCACTTTGAAATCATAATAGACTCGTCCTCGTGAGGAATAGCCTGATATATCTCTTCTGTAATGAAAGGCATAAACGGATGAAGAAGCTTTAATATATCTGTAAGAACATAAACAAGAACAGATGTTGCATTACTCTTTTTAACAGAATCGTCGCCCTGAAGACGAATTTTAGCAATCTCTATATACCAGTCGCAGAAAACGTCCCAGATAAAATCATAAAGTTTCTGAATTGCAACGCCAAGCTCAAACTTGTCGATGTTATCTGTAACCTCTTTTGCAAGCTTGTTAACTTTAGATACAATCCACTTATCTTCAATTTCAAGCTCAGCAGGAAGTCCGTTATACTTGAAATCGTCAGTAAGATACATAAGAACAAAACGAGCTGCGTTCCAAAGCTTATTGGCAAAGTTTCTCGAAGCCTTTACCTTGTCGTCAGAAAAACGCATATCGTTACCCGGTGAATTACCAGTTGCAAGCGTAAATCTCAGTGCGTCAGCACCGTACTCATCAATGATAAGAAGCGGATCAATTCCGTTTCCGAGCGACTTGCTCATCTTCCTTCCCTGTGCATCACGTACAAGTCCGTGAATAAGAACAGTATCAAACGGTACGTTATTTGTATGCTCAACCGCTGAGAAAATCATTCTGGCAACCCAGAAAAAGATTATATCATAACCTGTAACCAAAGTATTTGTCGGATAGAAGTATTCAAGCTCGGGTGTCTTCTCAGGAAAGCCAAGAGTTGAAAACGGCCAAAGAGCTGATGAAAACCATGTGTCAAGAGTATCTTCATCCTGATGAATGTGAGTGCTGCCGCAATGCTCACAACAGGTAGGATCTTCCTTTGAAACGGTAACCTTTCCGCAATCAAAGCAGTACCATGCCGGAATTCTGTGGCCCCACCAAAGCTGACGTGATATACACCAGTCCTTAATGTTCTCCATCCAATGATAATATATTTTATCAAAACGCTCGGGAACAAACTTAACTTTACCGTCACGTACAACATCAATTGCCGGTTTAGCAAGCGGCTCCATTTTAACAAACCACTGCATTGAAAGTCTTGGTTCAATAGATGTATGACAGCGATAACAGGTTCCGACATTATGAGAATAATCCTCAACCTTAATAAGTGCACCCTCTGCCTCTAAATCTTTTACGATTTCTTTTCGGCAGTCGTATCTGTCCATGCCTGAATATTTACCCCAGCCCTCTGCAATATGACCGTCGTCAGTCATAACGTCAATAACCTCAAGGTTATGTCTTAAACCAACTTCGTAGTCATTAGGGTCGTGCGCAGGAGTAATTTTAACAACACCTGTTCCGAATTCAATATCAACATAATCATCGGCAATAACAGGTATTTCACGGTGAACAATAGGGAGTATAAGCATTTTGCCGATTAAATCCTTATACCTTTCATCATTTGGATTTACCGCAACTGCTGTATCACCGAGCATAGTTTCAGGTCGTGTCGTTGCAAGTTCCACATAACCGCTTCCATCCTTAAAAGGATAGCGGAGATGCCAGAAGTGACCCGCCTGGTCCTCGTACTCAACCTCTGCATCAGATATAGTAGTACAGCAGTGAGGGCACCAGTTTACCATTCTTTTGCCCTGATAAATAAGGCCCTTATTATAAAGATTTACAAAAACCTCGCGCACAGCCTTTGAACATCCCTCATCAAGAGTAAAACGTTCTCTGTCCCAATCGCAGGAGGAACCCATCTTTTTAAGCTGTTCAATAATTCTTGAGCCGTACTGATCCTTCCAAGCCCAAGCTCTTTCAAGAAATCCGTCTCTACCTATATCCTCTTTAGTTATGCCTTCCTTGCGCATTGCCTCAACAATCTTTGCTTCAGTAGCTATAGATGCATGGTCCGTACCGGGAAGCCACAATGTTTCAAAGCCCTGCATACGCTTATAACGTATTAATATATCCTGAAGGGTATTGTCAAGCGCATGTCCCATATGAAGCTGTCCGGTAATATTCGGAGGCGGGATAACAATAGTGTAAGGCTTTTTATCAGGATTTACCTCTGCGTGAAAATAATGATTATCACACCAGAATTTATAAGTGCGGTCTTCAACCTCACTCGGATTATACTGCTTTGCAAGTTCTTTTGCCATAATAAAAACTCCTTAAAATAAAAATGCTTTCACCTCATTTTGAGGCGAAAGCATAGAATTCCGTGGTACCACTCAAATTGCATTATTAAAATGCCGCTCAAATCTTTAACGCAGATATACGGGTACGACTACTTGGTTTCACCGTACCGACTCAAAAGCTACCTTCACTTGCATCCTATGTATTCTTTCACCAGCCGAATACTCTCTGAAAAAGGAAAACAAATTACTCCTCTTTTTCACAGTCTTTATGTATTGAAAATATATTAACAAAAATAAATATAAAAGTCAAGCTACATTATGACTCCGTCTTTGAATATAGCAATCTGCCTGTAGTCGTTTGTTTCATTTTTTGTTTTATACCCGGAAGCTGTTTTAAGTATCAAGTCAAAAAGTTCAACTGAAAGGTTTTGAATATCGTCGCCGGATAAAAGCCTTCCCGAATTGAAATCAATCCAACCGTTTTTCTTTTCAAAAAGAGGAGTGTTTGATGAAATCTTAATCGTGGGGACCGGTGCTCCAAGCGGAGTTCCTCTTCCTGTTGTAAAAAGAATAATATTAGCACCGCAGGCAGCTAAATTTGTAGTTGCAACTATATCATTCCCCGGTCCGTTCAAAAGTGAAAGCCCGCTTTTTTTAACCTGTTCGCCATAATTAATAACATCGGTTATAATAGAATTTCCGCCTTTTTGAATACATCCGAGAGACTTTTCTTCAAGCGTGGTAATTCCCCCGTCATGATTACCCGGAGAAGGATTATCGAAGCATTCCTGATTATGTGAAGAAAAATAGTTTTTAAAACCTTTGATAAGCGATACAGTCTTTTCATACGTTACTTTATTCTCTGCCCTTTTCATCAGGATATGCTCCGCTCCGAACATTTCCGGGACTTCGGTAAGCACGGCGCACGCACCAAAAGATGTAATTTTGTCCGTGACTTTTCCGCAAAGAGGATTAGCTGTTATACCGCTCAAAGCGTCAGAGCCGCCGCATTTCAAACCGATTACGAGCTTCTGTGCGCTAACCTCTTCCCTCTTAAATTCTTTTACATAATTATGCAGCTCGTCGATTAGCTTTTCACCTTCTTCAAGCTCATTATCAACATTTTGTGTTACTAAAAATTTAACTCGTTTTTTATCATAATCGCCAAGATATTTCTTAATAACTTCAGCATTAGAATTCTCACATCCGAGTGATACAACGAGCACGCCTCCTGCATTCGGGTGACGAATAAGAGCTGATATAATCTTTCTTGTGTTTTCCTGGTCGTCGCCCATCTGGCTGCAACCGAAAGGATGGGTATAGCCGAAAACACCATCTATATCATTATAACATTTACTCTTTGCATTTTGCACAAGCATATCAACTGTATTATTAACACAGCCAACTGTGGATATCACCCATATTTCATTTCTGGTTCCTACCGAGCCGTCAGGTCTTTTATAACCGTAGAAAGAAACATTACACTTTTCAGGACTGTAAGAATTATCACCACTGAAAGAGTACTCGAAGTCACTTGTAAGATTTGTTTTAAGATTATGGGTGTGTATATGTTCTCCGGCTTTAACATCACGGGTTAGAGTTCCGATTTTGCTGTTATACTTAATAATGCTGTCGCCCTTTTTCATATTAAAAAGGGCAACCTTGTGCGCAAAAGGCACATCATTAATAAGGGATAGACCGTTTTCGGTATACCCCCTGGACAGTGCTTCTAAAGCGACTGCGACATTATCATTTTTATCTATAACAAAAAGCTTTTTCATTATCTGTCAATAGCGTCAAATTCCTTTTTTACAGCGTCATAAAAGCCATCAAGTCTTGACATATCAATTTCCCAAAGTGATGAATCAGACATAATCGCTTTTACAGGGTCGTCAGTTTTATATGCAGCCTCAAACGCTTCAAGGACGTGCTGTGAATCTCTTATCTCGTATTCGTTATAAACACCATGCTTTACACGTTTTCCGATAAACATACCGTTTTTGAATTCGCCCTTATAAAAGCGGATAAGATAAGCAAATGCAAGAGACATATATCTCGGTGCTTTATGATACATTCTGTAATAGTCAAGTACCGTTGTCATACAGCGAGCCTGATATTTTGCAACGCTGTTTAATGATATATCGAGGATTCTGTGTTCAATAAACGGATTAGAAAAGCGTTCAATAACAAAATCCGCAAAACGACTTTTGTTTTCATTACTAACAAGAATTGTCGGAAGTATTTCTTCACTAAGGCAGTTTTCAACAAGAACCCTAAACTCTTCATCGTTTATCATATCATATACATTGTCAAAACCATGAATATACGCTCCGAGAACAGACATTGTATGAAGTCCGTTAAGTATTTTTAATTTTGAATCAATGTAAGGTTTAATATCGTTTGTATAAAAAACCTTTACTCCGTCAATATCTTCAATGACCGGAAATCTCTCTTTACATTTTTCATCAGCCTGTATTACAAGAGTGAAAAAAGGCTCGCAAGCAACCGAACACGGGTCGCTGTCCCCTTCGATGTGACCAGTAACAATTCTGTCAACAAGTGTATTACAAAATGAACATTCCTTATAAATATAATCAAAAAAGCCGTCATCAAGCGACCACTTTACAGCGTGCTTAAGAATATATATTCTTAAGGTGTCAGCATTGTTTTCGATAAGTTCAAGAGGAAGGACAATAACGCCGCTCTTTCCTCTTTTATACCTTTCATATAAAAGCCGCGTTAGCTTTGCAGGATAAGAACAGTCAGGCGCGTCATCATACTTGGCATTTGAATCATAATAAATTCCTGCTTCAGTAGTATTTGAAACAATAAACTCAAGCGAATCAAGGCAAGCAGTTTCAATGACATCATCCCAGTTATTAGTTGTATCTATACAATCAGAAACACAGGTGATCTTTCTTCTGTCGTCTATAGGTTTTCCGTTAAGAGTACCGCGACATATAACATCAAATTCACAGTTTTGCGCTTTAAGAGCATTAATGACTTTGTTGTTTGTCCTTGGTTGACACATTGCAATTGAGCCGTTATATCCAAGCCTTTCATTAGCAAGGTCAATATAAAAGTCAAAAAATGCTCGTATAAAATTTCCCTCACCTATTTGCAAAATATTAACATTACTCATAAAATCACCTCAATAAGTAACATTATAATATTATTACAAATAAGTTGCAAGAAAAAAAGAGATTTAATACACACGTACAAAAAAGCTCTCGGTATTTCTACCGAGAGCTGTTATACTTTTTCTTAACTGATAAAGTTCAAACTATATTCAGTTTTAATTTGATTAGTACATTGGACTGACCTCTCTACATAATAATTTCTTTGATGTTAAACGGTTTTCTGTTTTTCATAGAAAACACTTCCTAACTTTGAATTATTATATTTTCGTAGTTTAATCTACTTATCTCATTGGTCCATACCTCAAATTTATTTTGTTTTTGTGACCTTGGTCACAGATTATTGGTCGGCGATAATCGAAAGTTAATATATATATAAAGTTATTTACTTGTACCGCACCTGATGTAAATTCACCAATCCGACTCAATAACTTTTTTCTTTTCTTTCATACTGTACCCGTTGATTATTCAATCAATCTGCCGGCACCCAAATTCCGTTATATTATTGGTTTTACAAACAGGTGCTTGTCTTTGCAGGTTCCATTGACAAGCCTCCTTATTTTATTTGAACAAGTATTTCATTATCCCTTTCGGGTTTCTTCATCTCCTTTGTTCATCTATATAGTAGCACACTCTTTGTGATATGTCAATAGTTTTTTTCAACATTTTTATTTTTTTTTGGCAAATTTATACAATCAATCAAATTTGCCCGTTTCTATTGACGAATTGAGTATAAATATATTATAATATATTTGTTAGCTTAAATTGAAAGGAAGGTTGGTAATATGGCACTTAATGATAATGAGGAATACTACGAGCCTGATATTATAAGCGTCTCTGATGACGACGGCAACGAAATACTTTTTGAGCTTCTTGAAAGATATGAAACTGACGAGGATGTTTATGTTGCGGTTACAAGATATTATGAAACTGATGAAGAAATCGTTGACGGTGATTTTGAAGTGATAACTCTCAAGGTTGAAAGCGATGAAAACGGAAACGAGTATCTTGTTGAGATTGAAGACGAAATGGAGTATGAACAAATCTCCGACATACTTATGGCAATGGTTGAAAAAAAGTATGACGTAGAATACTTTGAACCTGAGCAGTAATAATACTATTATAATAATTTACTGTCTGCCCTTCTCGACAACCACGAGTCACTATAACCCGAACAAGTATTAATAGGGATTTATCTTTCATATGTGGGTATGCAGACCTCCCTTATAATAAGCATGCTTTTTATAGGGACGTTGGGAGCACAAAGCATAAGAAGTAAAACCCACCTGCATTGAGAGCAGGTTATTTAAGACTTGTGGCGGCTGGGCGGATTATAAAAAAACGCTGATAAAAATCAGCGTTTTTTTATTTTTTATATTGACAATTATATATTATTGTGCTAATATATCAACAGTTAGTCGGGACTAACTTTATTTTGCCATCTTATTACGCATTATTACATAATGATAATTACTCCTTCTTTCCTAATCACATCACTAAAATATAAGTCAGTCCCCTAACATTAAAAATTAAGGATTGGTCTCATATGAGATCAATCCTTTTATTTTTTATACCGGGTGAACCTTTGTTTTAATATTGTCGTGTTTGCCGTCAAGATTATACTTTTTATCTCTTCGCTTTTCGAAGAACTTTACAGCAACCTGTTCAAACTGAGCATATGTAAGGATATCTTCTTCCTGCTCATAATACTCCTTAATTTCATCTTTGAATGAGTCAATAGTATCATTGATGAGGTCTGCAGGTCTGCAGGTAATAACATCATCATCGCCTACAATCTTTTTAATAAACTCAGGTGAAATATCACAAGGAGTTTTACCGTACTTGCCGGCAACCAAATCCTTGAATTCCTTTGTTACCATCTTATAACGCTCACCCATTATGATGTTAAATACAGCCTGTGTTCCGACAATTTGTGAGGTTGGAGTTACAAGCGGAGGATAACCTGCATCTTCACGAACACGAGGAACTTCGTTGAGCACTTCTTCAAGCTTATCTGCCTTACCTGCCTGCTTAAGCTGAGAAACAAGGTTTGAAAGCATACCACCAGGCACCTGATAAAGAAGAGTGTTTGCATCAACGCCGAGCATCTTTGGATCAAGAAGACCTGATTCGAGGTACTTTTCACGAAGAGGTGTAAAGAAATCCCTTATTTCGGAAAGGGCTTTAATATCAAGGCCGGTATCATATTCAGTACCCTTAAAGGCTGCAACCATCGACTCAGTTGCCGGATGAGATGTTCCCATCGCAAGCGGGCTTATCGCAGTATCAATTACATCAACACCTGCCTCAACACCTTTGAGGTGTACCATAGATGCAAGACCGGAAGTGTAATGTGAATGAAGCTGAACCGGAACATTCACAGTTTCCTTAAGCGCTTTGACAAGGTCATAGGTTCCGTATGGGGTAAGAAGTCCTGCCATATCCTTAATACATATAGAATCAGCACCGGCGTTTTCAAGCTGCTTTGCATAATTACAGTAATAGTCAAGATCAAATACAGGACCTGTTGTGTATGATATTGCTGCCTGAACATGACCGCCGTATTTTTTTGCGGAATTAATTGCAGTCTGAAGATTTCTGACATCGTTCAAAGCGTCAAATATTCTTAAAATATCAATACCATTATCAATACTCTTTTTAACAAAATAATCAACTACCTCATCTGAATAATGACGATAGCCGAGCATATTTTGTCCTCTGAAAAGCATCTGAAGTTTTGTGTTCGGACACTTTTTTCTGATAAGGCGAAGTCTGTCCCATGGATCCTCATCAAGAAAACGAAGGCAAGAATCAAAAGTTGCTCCGCCCCAGCACTCAAGAGAATGGTAGCCGATTTTGTCCATCTTATCCAATATGCCCTCAAACTCGTCAGTTCTCATTCTTGTAGCAATAAGCGACTGATGAGCATCACGAAGGACTGTTTCTGTAATACCAATCTTTGCCATAATAAACCTCTTAATTAAGTGTAATAATTACTGAGCCTGCTTCAACGCTGTCACCTTTTGTAACTTCGATTGAAGCAACAGTTCCGTCAGAAGGAGCAACGATATCATTTTCCATTTTCATTGCTTCTAAAATACAGAGAACCTGTCCGTTAGAAACCGAGTCGCCAACAGCAACCTTTATATCAAGAATATTACCCGGCATAGGCGCTTCAACCTTTACGCTGCCGGCTGAACCGGTAGATGCCGGAGCCGGCGCTGCCGGCGCAGGAGCAGGTGCAGAAGTTGGCGCCTGAGTTATTGGTGCAGAGGATGTACCCTCTTCAACAGTTACATTATAAGCTGTACCGTTAACGGTAATAGTATAGTTTTTCATATGTTTATCCTCCATTATTTTACAGAATGTTTTCTTGGCAGTGTGTTTTCTCTTTTTCCGCTGAGAATATCAAGAGCAGCAATAATCTTGTTTCTCGTATCCTCAGGTGTGCATATATCGTCTATTGCGCCGCATGCTGCAGCGGTAAACGGTGAAGCAAGCTTTTCGTTATATTCAGCCTTAAGCGCTTCCCTGTCTTCGCCATTTGCAAGTCTGTCATTATAAAGGAATGCAACTGCTGAATCTGCATCAAGCGGAGAAGCGGATGAAGAATCCCATGCAATTGTCATATCAGCACTTGAACCTTTACCTGCAAGAGTAAGATAAGCACTTCCTATTGCACTGCCGGTAATGACCGAGATTTTAACTGTAGTAGCTCCTGCATACGCACTTGTAAGCTTTGTGAGAGCTGTGAGCATCTGATTTTCCTTTTCTCTAATTATTCCGTCAGCATTAACAAGAGTAATAACAGGAACCGAATAAGCGTCGCAGAGCTTAATCATAGCCTCAGCCTTATATGAGCAAGCAGGACAAAGTGCACCGCCTTCAAAAGCAATAAAGCCAACCGTTGCGCCCATAACAGTTGCGAGTGCGGTTTTACAATTTTCACTAGCGTATGAGCCTTTGAGTTCGAATACTGAGCTTTCATCAGCAATAGCATTTATAATCGACATTGCATCGTCGCCAACAGCTGCAACTGATAAAGGATGTGAAAACTCAAAAAGCGGAAGCATATCAAGATTGTTTGAAGGAAGAAGAGAAACAATCGACCTTACACTTTCAATAGCCGCATCAAAATCGTCGCAAAGAACGTCGACAGTTCCCTCTTTCGAACTTTCAGTCGCTGTAACATCACTTGGACAAGATACATAAAAATCAGCGTCCTTAACAGCTACAACAACATCAGCCATATTGGCAATAAGAGCCGATGTTCCGAGACAGGCACCGGCAACAACTGAAATCTGCGGACAGACGCCGCTCATAGAGCTTGATGCCTTAACAAGTCTTGAATATGCGCTCAAAACCTCAAAGCCTTCGGTAAGCTTTACTCCGTTTGAATCATAGATTCCGATTACGGGGCAGCCGGTCTTAACGGCAAGTTCATAAACCTTTTCGATTGTCGCACACTGAGCAACACTGACAGCACCGTCGCTTACGCTTATATCCTGTGAAAAAGCGTACGCAGAGCATCCGTCAACACTACCGAAACCTGCGACGACCTCAACATCGCCGCTGGATGATTTTGCAAAGGCGTCAATTCTTGTAAAAGTACCGTCGTCAAAAAGAGCGGTAAGCCTTTCAAGCGCCTTTGAGTTTTCATTATTACTCATTTACATCCTCCTTAAAAAGAAGTATTAATATCGGATTTAATCCTAAAATTTGCTATTATAGATTTTAACACTTTAGCAAAGTAATATCAACTAATATTTTATTATTTATAAAATATAAACAAAAAATACAGAGAGCAATAAATACTCTCTGTTGCAATTTGTTATTTTGTTTTATCCTGCTCGGGAGGTGTTGCAGAGCGAAGAAGCTTTTTAACTTCATTTTCATTAAGTAGTTTATACTTACCTGTCTGGAGCATTCCAAGCTTAATCGGACCGATTGACACTCGCTTTAGTCTTGCAACCTCAAGCTCAACAGCTTCACACATTTTTCTTATTTGACGGTTTCTGCCTTCTCTTAAAATGAATTCAAGTACTACTCTCCCCTCCTCCTCTGTGATAACGTTTACATCACAGGGAGAAGTTTTTCTGCCGTCAATTTCTACTCCGTTTCGTAGTTTATCAAGTATTTCATCATTAACGGACGGACGTACGGTAACCCTATATACTTTTGCATAATTATGCTTCGGGTGCATCAGTGCGTTTGCAAAAGAGCCGTCATTTGTCAGAATTAAAAGACCTTCCGAATCCTTGTCGAGCCTTCCCACAGGATATAGTCTTGCGTCAATATCAACAAGATCCATAACCGTCTTTCTGCCAAGCTCATCGGATACCGTTGTTACATAACCTCTCGGCTTATTAAGTGCGACATAATAAAGCTTGTCCACTTTATTAATTCTTTTTCCCCTGACTGTTACAATATCCTTTTTGGGATTTACTTTATCACCAATATGCGCAATATGGCCGTTAACCTTGACCTTTCCTAATTCGATAAGCTCTTCACTTTTTCTTCTCGACGCAACGCCGCATTCCGCCATAAATTTCTGAAGTCTGACATCATTCTTGCCCGGCATAATTTACATCCTCATCCGCCTTAATAGGCAGTCTTTCAATTAAATATTTATCACAGTAAACATACGCATATCCTACTGTATCCCCCGTTTTTACAGGCGCATATGCAAAGGGATAATAATATTCCTCAACAAAAGGTTCTTCAAGAAGCATAAAACTTGATGAATAACTCGCTGAAAAGTTTTGCACGTCGCCGCCCACAAGAGAAACGGATATACTGTTTTCAGTATCATAAGAGTTATAACATTTTTCACACTCTCTGTAAAGAGAAAGATGGTCATTCCAGTCATCCGGCGCATTAAGAGTAACGCAGATAAGTCTGCTGTTTTCATAATGCTTAGCAGACACAAGACATCTTCCTGCTTTTTTTGTATAGCCTGTTTTTACTCCGAAGATATATTCATCCATACCCAAAAGCTTGTTGTGATTATACACAGTCTGAACCTTTGAATTAATTGTTATATCGGTGCTTTGCTTTGAAACAATGCTGACAAACGAATCATTGTCAACAGCATATTTTGCAAGCATAGCCATATCATAAGCGCTTGAATGGTGTTTGCCTTCATCAAGACCTGACGGGGTAACAAAAACAGTTTTATCCATTTTAAGCTCTTTTGCCTTTTCGTTCATTAGTATAACAAAACTTTCAACCGAACCCGAAACTGCGATGGCAATAGCATTTGCCGAATCATTTCCGGATGTCATCATCATACCTGACACAAGGTCATAAAGTGTTATTTTGTCACCGCTTTTGAGTCCGAGTGATGTACCTTCCGTGTTTACCATTTCATCTGTGATAACAACTGTTTCATCAAGTTTATCGCTTTCAAGTGCAAGTATGGCTGTCATAATCTTTGTTGTTGACGCCATAGGTCTTTCATCGTAAGCATTTTTGTTATAAAGTACAGTCATTGTGTCGGCGTCAAGGACAATGGCGCAGGTAGCGCTGCAATTAATTTCATATGAAGCTACCGGAATAAAGGATACGGAAAGTATTATGACAAGCAGTTTTCTCAACAAAATAATCACCCACACATATATATGCAGGTGATTAGTATGATTATTAAATAATTATTCTGCAGATTCCTGTGAAGGTGCTTCTTCTTTATTTGAATCATCTGACTTAAGAAGCTCTGTAACCTTATCAACAAGTTCAGGTATCATTGCAATTGCACGGTCAGCAGATGAAGTATAGTTATTAATCTGCATCATTCTGCACTTACCGTTTTCAATAACAATAAATGCAACAGGTGTAATGGTAATACCGCCGCCGCCACCGCCGCCGAAAAGCTCTTGGTTAGACTTTGAGGGAAGGTCAGTTCCGCCTGAAGTAAAGCCGTAAGAAACCTTTGATACAGGAATAAGAGTTGTGTTACCGGTTACCATTGGGTCGCCGATGATAGTTGAAACATCAACCATTTCACGCATCTTTTCAAGTGTGTTTTCCATTATTTTGTTTACCGGAGTTTCTTTCATTTTATTTATCCCCTTTTTTATTAATAATTAAATTCTTTAAGAATACAATACCAGCTTTAAGAAGCATTCTTGTAAGCAAACCAACACTTATACTTGCGATAAACTGCATCTCAAATTCAGTATGGTCTGCTATGAAATCAGGCTGAACATAATCATCATAGTTGTCAACCTTCATTCCGTTAAGGATTATTCCTTTAATCGGATAGTAGTATTTACATATTGTACCGTAACGCCTTGCAATAACATCAGCGTCACCGCCTCCGACTAATATCATAACATAAAGTGAGTAAATATGTAAACCCCTAAATAAAGTTAAAATTGCAGAATTTGCAGTTTCGATTACATTTGAAAGAAGAGATAATATTCCGACGATGCCCTCTTCCTGCCATATTTTCATTATGGGATTAGGCTTTTTGGGCTGCGTCTTTTCTTCAGCCTTTTGTGAAGGCTCGGTCTTTTCTTCATCTTTAGCTGTGACTTCAACAGATATTTCAGGCTCAGAAACCTTATTTTCTATTGGTGTATTAACTTCCTGTTCCGGCTCATTTACCGGCTCTTCAGAATTTCCGGACTTCTTGTCTTTACCCTTTTCAGCAACATCCTTTGCCTTTTTTTCCGGAAAAAGAATAAAGGACAAAACCTCTGACAAAACAATATCCTTTTCAATCCATAAAACCTTAATTCTGGTTGTCCAGCCTTTGTCATGAATGATTGTAATAGTTGCCGAAAGCGACATTATAGCAGAAATTAAAAGCACTATTACGCCGACAACTATCAGAAAAACTTTCATTCCTCAGTCACCTCCCCATCGGGATTCTCGGTGTTTTCTTTTAATATTTCATCTTTTTTATCGTCGCTGTCAAAAAGAGAGGTTTGCGAATCATCTTTTTGCTCCGCTTCTTCGGGGAGGTCCGGAAGGTCTTCAAGGCTATTTAAGGAAAAGCAGCGTAAAAACCTGTCTGTTGTGCCATATACAAGCGGTCTGCCGGGAAGGTCAAGCCTGCCTTTTTCCTCAATCAGTCCCTTTTGAACAAGATTTGAAACAGGACCGCTGCAATCAACTCCTCTTATCTGTTCGATAAAAGAACGGGTTACAGTCTTGTTGTAGGCAACTATTGCAAGAACCTCAAAAGCCGCCTGACTCAGCGGAGTGTTTTTCTTAATCTCAAGAAGTCCCCTTACCTCGTCGCTGTACTCTTCGCGTGTGCAAAGCTGATACTTGCCGTCAATTCGTATAAGTCTAAGTCCGCTGTTTCTTTCGTCATATGAGGCCTGGAGGTGTCCAAGCATTTTTATAACATTTTCTACATCTATATTAAGCACCTCAGCAAGCTTTGAAGGCTCAACAGGGTCTCCGGCAGCAAACACCATTGCCTCTATAGATGCAAGCACATTATTACTTTTCAATATCCTTTACCTCGTTTACTATCTGAACTGACGGATTTTCAATGCTTCCGTCAATACTAATTCTCTTTGTTTTTGCCAGCTCTAAAACTGCAAGAAAGGTTGCAACCATATCGCTTTTAGTTTGTGCGTCCTCAAAAAGAGAAAGAAACTTAACCTTTTTACCGCTCCAAAGCTTTCTCATAACTGTATTAACCTTTGTGGCAACCGCAACAAACTTTTTCGCAACAATAACCTTGAAGGAATCAATGGGCGGCGGAAGCTTTCTTTTGCCTCGTCCCGCAGCACTGATATATGCGTTGAGAAGCTCTTCACCCTCATGAAAACGTTCATAGGAATAGTTTACATATCCTTCCTGTGCAGGTCTTACAAACCTGTCAAATCCTTCAGTCTGATGGGAAAGTTTTTCTGCCATAAGCTTACAGTCGCGATATTCAATAAGCTCGCCTGTAAGCTCCTTTTTTAATATCTCGGCTTCCTCGTGTTTCGGCAGAAGCGATACAGTCTTGATATAAATAAGTCGTGCCGCCATTTCAAGAAATTCACCGGCAACGTCAAAATCCTGTTCCTGCATCTGACGCACATAGTCAACATACTGGTTAACAAGCTCGATTATCGGGATATCGTTAATATCAAGTTTATGCTTTGAAATAAGGTGAAGAAGAAGGTCCATAGGTCCTTCAAATACATCTATTTTGTAATTAATCTGTTCCATATAAATCCTATTTGAAAATTAAATTCGGAATAATTGAGATGAAAGACATCATAATTCCTGTAAGAAATCTTATTACACCGTTAAGAGCGCCTGTAAAAAGGAGTATCATAAGACCAATCATTATATATCTTTCATATTGCATATATTTGAAATATGTCTTTGTCGGAAGTGCGCTTGCAAGAACCTTTGACCCGTCAAGAGGCGGAATCGGTATAAGATTAAACACAGCAAGCATAACATTAATTTCTGCAGCAAGCGTGAAAAAAACATAAAAAGCAGATGACATTGACGAATAATTCGCGATATGCGAAATTGCTATAGCTATAAAATTATAAATAAATCCCATAATGAGATTTGACAAAGGTCCGGCAATTGCTATGATTGCCATATCCCTTTTCGGATTTTTAAGCCTTCTTGCACTTACGGGAACAGGCTTTGCATATCCTATTCCGAAAAGAAGAATCATAATTGAACCTATGAGGTCAAGATGTGCAAGCGGGTTAATTGTAAGCCTTCCTTGAACTTTTGCGGTATCGTCGCCAAGCTTGTAGGCAACATAACCGTGTGCAAATTCGTGTATTGGTGTGCAGCAGAGAACAACAAAAAGGCTTGAGAGTATCATCATCATACCCGTTACGAAATCCCCTGATGCAAAATAGCTAAATGCTCTGATCATATTTTCAGTCCTTAGGTACGGCTTTTACAATTCTGTCGTTGCCGTAAATATCTTTTGTAATTTCTATATCAGTAAAATTTGTTAAAACTGTTTTTATATCTTCGCCCTGATTTTCACCTATTTCAAGGTAAAGAGCGCCGTTTTTATTTATATTTTTATACCATTTATCATTTATAACACGGTAGAAATCGAGTCCGTCAAATCCGCCGTCAAGAGCGATAAAAGGTTCTTTTTTCACTTCCTTTTGAAGAGTTTTTATATCATCTGTCTTTATATAAGGCGGATTAGAAACTATTATATCAGCTTTTTTATTAAAACTATTATTAATATCAAAAAGAAGCGGTGTAGCATTTTCATCATTTTGAGCATTCTTTTTAAGATACTCAAACGCTTTTTCGCTTTTTTCAAAAAGTGTTACTGTTGTATTTTTGCAAGCTCTTGCAATGCTGAGTCCTATACAGCCGCTGCCTGCACATAGG
>DLBD01000121.1 GCA_002494125.1 Ruminococcaceae bacterium UBA7030
GGTAGAACAGTTGGTTCAGGCGTTGTTACATCTATCAACGAGTAATTAACTAAAACCCAAGAGCAGTGCTTTGCACTGCTCTTTTTCTTTTTCAAAATTTGTCACATTTTTCAATATACCTTCTCTTAATTAGTGTATTGAATTTTTGGAGGTATAAATATGAAAAAGATTATCATTTGCATAACTATATTAGTTTTGTTAATTGCTATTGCTTCTCCATATGCAGTCTATCGCATAAATGAATATAAAGATTACAAAACAATTCAGGCGCAAGTAATTGATCTTAATATCTTTATTGAAGAAAATATAGAAGAAAATAAGGAGGATAGCATTAATTCACAAGAGGAGTTTTTAGAGCAGTATAAGGCGACTGAAGGATTTAGAAATGAAAAGAATGAAAGAATTAATGATATCAGAGATAGTTTAGGAAAACATAATGCAAAGTTTTCAACATCCTATAAAATTGACTCGTCTGGTAGTTATTATTTTATAAACAGAAGTCAGGTTTCAGTAGAAACAAATTAATAAAACTTTAATTATTGGGGCGAACTTTGTTCGCCCGCTTTTTATATTGAACTATTTGTCCTTTTGTGTTAAAATCATAAGCGGTGATTTTATGGCAGAAGAGCTTGAAAACTTAACAGGCACCATAGAGGATATTACCTATATGAACGAGCAAAACGGCTACGCTGTAATCGAGGTTTTAAGCGAGTCGGAATATGTTACCGTAGTAGGCGTTCTCGGTAATGTCATAATTGGTGAAGAGGCTGTTTTTCAGGGCGAGTGGACTATGCACCCGACCTTTGGAAGACAGTTTAAGGCTTTGCGCCTTCAAAGGACTCTTCCTGCCGATGCGTCGGGTATGCTTCGCTTTCTTGCAGGCGGAATTGTAAAAGGCGTGCGAGAGGCAACAGCAGTAAAAATTGTTGAAAAATTCGGTGCCGACACGTTTAATGTTATTGAAAACGAGCCTGAACGTCTTGCTGAAATAAAGGGTATTTCGCGTTCAAAAGCGAAAAAAATAAGCCAGGATTTCAAGCTGCAGTTTGTTGCGCGAGATGTTATGAACGGACTTGCAGAGCTTGGACTCAGCCAGCAGGAAGCGTTTGAAGCTTATAATCTTTACAAAGGCGACGCACTGGAAATAATAAACGAAAACCCATACGCCTTTATTTCGGATGCAACGGGAATTACCTTTGAGCGCGCCGACGAAATTGCGGCGTCACTCAGTCAGCCGCCGCTTTTTGATTACAGATGCCAGGCGGGTGTCGTATATGTTGTTCGCCATAATCTTAATAATGGTCATACCTGTATTCCGCGAAACAGTCTTATAAAGGTTGCAATGGACCTCCTTGACTGTGGTGAGGACGACGCGGAAATATCACTTGACAATGCAATAGATGCCAAACAGCTTGTTCAGGAAGAGATTGACGGAAAATATTTTATATTCCTTCCGGAAATATACCGAGCAGAATCTACAATAGCCGAAAGAATACAGGTTATGCTCAATTTTCCTCCGCAGCAAAAGGAAATTTCAAGCGCAGAGATTTTTGCGTTTGAACAGGCTAATAATATTGAGTTTGACGAAAAACAGCGAAAGGCTATTGAAATTGCGGTAAACAAGGGAATTCTTATTCTAACCGGCGGCCCCGGTACCGGTAAAACAACAACCGTAAAAGGAATCATTACCCTGATGAAAAACAGAGGCCTTGATGTTTCGCTTGCAGCGCCGACAGGAAGAGCTGCAAAGCGTATGTCGGAGCTTACAGGCTTTGAGGCAAAGACCATCCACAGACTCCTCGAGGTTGAATATCGTGAGGGTGCGACGGAGCCGGCATTTGTCCATAATTTAAGAAACCCGCTTGAGTGCGATGCAGTTATTGTCGATGAGCTTTCAATGGTTGACGTAACACTTTTTTCCGCACTTCTTGATGCGCTGCCTCTTTCCTGCAGACTTATTATGGTCGGCGATAAGGATCAGCTTCCTCCCGTTGGTGCCGGCAATGTTCTTGCAGACCTTATAAAAAGCGGTCTTATTGATGTTGTAAGCCTTGATAAGATTTTCCGTCAGGCGATGGAGAGTATGATTGTTTCCAATGCTCACAGGGTTGTTAAGGGCGAAATGCCTTATCTTGACAACTCAAATACCTTTTCCGATTTCTTTCTTCTTAAAGAGGATTCCAAGTTTTCTGCTCCAAGGAAGATAGTAAATCTTGTAACAAACCGGATTCCCGCTGGATACGGTTATGACAGTATGGCTGACATACAGGTGCTTTGTCCGAGCAGAAAGGGCGAGGTCGGAACGGAAAATCTTAATGCACTTTTACAGGAAAAACTCAATCCGCCGTCAAATGATAAAAATGAGCTTCGCTCACGCGGCTATATCCTGCGTGAAGGTGATAAGGTTATGCAAATAAGGAATAACTATGATGTTCCGTGGTTCAGGTCTGACGAAAACGGAACGGGTGTTTTTAACGGTGATATAGGGATTCTTACGAAAATTGACAAGGCAAACGATATTATTAACGTCCGCTTCGATGACCGTGAAGCGATGTATAGCATCGAAAATTCAAAGGAAATTGAGCTTGCATATGCTATGACGGTTCATAAAAGTCAGGGCAGTGAGTTTGAGGCGGTAGTCCTCCCGACAATAGCGACGCCGCAAAAGCTTGCGTACAGAAATCTTTTTTATACCGCTGTGACAAGGGCTAAAAATCTTCTTATCATCGTCGGCAACGAAAGTTCAATTCGTGCTATGGTTGAAAATGACAAAAAGAGCAGGCGATATAGCGCGCTGATACATTTCCTTCAAAAAACAGATGAAGACACCTTGACAATGTAAAATAATTAAAGTAACATATTATCTATAAATATAAAAGGACTAATTTATATGTTTGGATATGACTTAGGCGTTGATATAGGCACGGGTACGGTTGTAATATCCGTTGTGGGTAAGGGCGTTGTGTTAAACGAGCCCACATATGTTGCCTATGATACGGAAAGTGAAAAAATACTATATGCAGGCAAAAGGGCATACTATCTGCAGGGAAGAGAGCCTAAAGGGGTTGAGGTTATTCAGCCCATCAGAAACGGTGTTGTCAGCAACTACTCGCTGGCTTGCGATATGCTTCGTTTCTTCTTTAACAGAGTGCTTCGCAAGACTGTTTTCAGACCAAGGGTTGTTGCATCGGTGCCGTCAATAAATACTGATGTTGATAAAAGGATTATCATTTCAGTTCTTATTAATTCCGGCGCAAGGTCCGTCTGCCTTATTGAAGAGCCGTTGTGCGCAGCATTCGGCGCAGGAGTTGATCCGCTTGACCCGAGCGGTACTTTTGTTATAGATATCGGTGCAGGTACTGCCGATATGGCGGTTGTAAGTCAGGGCTCAATGAGTCAGATAGAAACGCTTAATATTGCAGGCGATACCTTTGACAAAGCAATTCTCGACTTCCTTCAAAGTAAGTACGGACTTCTTATAGGACTCAGAACGGCTGAAGATGTCAAGATTAATATCGGCTGTGCAATTCCTCGTCCACAACCAATGACTATGCAGGTTAAGGGAAGAAATGAAATTACGGGACTTCCTCAGACTATTGAAATTTCAAGCGAGGAAATATGCTATTGCATCAAGCCTTATATTGAAAAGATATGTGAAAGGGCAAAGGAGCTTTTTGAACGAACATCGCCGCAGCTTGTGTCTGACATAACAGATTCAGGTTTAATTCTGACCGGAGGAAGTTCACAGCTTTACGGACTTGATAAGCTTCTCAGCAATGCGCTTTCGATTGACGTAACCGTTATGCCAAGGCCTAATCTCTGTGTTTCAAAGGGTTGCGAGGAAGCGCTGAAAAAAATGCACATTCTCGACAGATATGGCTATACCTTTAAGACAAAGGAAGAGGTCAGAACAAGATAAATATAATAACAGGAGGTTAATATGGATAGGTTTTCTAAATACAATCCAAAGGTTAATCTCCTGTTTTTTTTGCTTATTATTATTCAAAGCTTAATGCTTTTTAATCCAATAATGCTTTTGGTAAGCCTTCTTGGTGCTTTTTGCTATAAACTTATTCTTAAGGGCAGCCAAGCGTTTCGTTATTTCTTCTTATATACATTTCCGATTGTGATTTTTATTGCCCTGTTCAATATGCTTTTCGCCCATTACGGAGAGCATATATTATTTACAATACGAAACTTGCCATTTACAGCAGAAGCATTTTTATACGGCTTAACTCAGGGACTTACAGTCGGCTGCGTTATGCTTTGGTTTAGCTCGTATAATGATATAGTGTCGGGCGAAATGCTGTTGTCGGTATTCGGCTCGGCGCTTCCAAACACCTCAATGATTTTTTCAATGACGCTGACCTTTATACCCCGGCTTAAAAGAAATGCTGCAGAGATTAAAGATTCGAAAGCTCTTCTTTCAAACAAAAATAGTAGTATGAGTAGAAGTGTTGATAATCTTTCAACTCTTGTTATGATGACGCTTGAGGATAGTATTGAAGTTTCCGACTCTATGCGTGCAAGAGGATTTACCGGAAAGCGCACGCAGTACTCAAGGTATAAATTCAGATATACAGATTTACTCTTTCTTATAGCGGAAATATTGTTTTTTGCAATTATTTTAGTGCTTAAAATGAAAGGCGACGCAGCCTTTGAAATAAGCCATGAAATAAGAGTCGGTATGATTTCGCCGCTTCTTATTATTTCTTATATATCAATGTCTTTTCTACCTGTAATTGTTGATGTTTTGGAGGATGTTAAATGGAAATACTTAAAACAAAAAGCCTGACATTTTCATATCCGAATACACAGGTGAAGGCTCTTAACCGCGTTGACCTTTCAGTAAAAGCCGGTGAATTACTTCTTCTGATGGGTAAAAGCGGAAGCGGAAAAACTACTCTTTTGCGCCTTATAAAAAAAGAGATTTCTCCCTTTGGAAACCTTGACGGTACTATTGAAATAAACGCAGGCGATGTTGCATTTGTCTCTCAAAATGCCGAAAACACCTTTGTCAGTGAAACGGTAAGAGGCGAGCTTGCATTTGCACTTGAAAACAAATGTCTTAAAAGGGAAGAAATTGCTCTTAAAATCGGCGAAGCTGCGTCGTTTTTCAATATTACTCATTTGCTTGATAAAAAACTTTCAGACCTTTCCGGCGGCGAAAAATCAGCCGTAGCACTCGCATGTGCGATGAGCACAAATGCAAAACTTTTGCTTCTTGACGAGCCGCTCGCTCAGCTTGACCCAAGGTATGTTTCACAGTTTATATCCCTTATCAAAAGAGTTAATGACGAGCTTGGAACAACCGTTATTATCGCATCGCATATTAGTGAAGGACTAATTGATATGTGCGATAGGGCAGTAATTTTAGAAAACGGAAAAATAAAGTCGCAGGGCAGCGCATATGACATTGCAAAGCTTGATGACAATCTTATGTTTTATCCTGAGTTTACATCTCTTTTTGACGAAAGACCGCTTACGGTCAAAGAGGCTCTGCAATGTGAAAAATGTTTTTCACAAAAGGAAAAACAGAAGATGCTTTTGTCCGAAGATGATGCTGTAAAACTAAAAAATGTGTGTTTTTCTTACGGAAAAAACCTGCCTGATGTTTTTGATATGTTAAGCCTCAATGTTTCAAAAGGTGAAATACACAGCGTAATCGGAGCGAATGCAAGCGGTAAAACTACGCTTATTAAGCTTGTTGCAGGTATAAAAAAGCAGTATGCAGGCAAGGTTATAATAAACGGCAAATGCGCCTATGTTCCGCAAAATGTACGATATCTTTTTTCAAAGGATAAGGTGAGCGAGGAGATAAGCGAAA
The DNA here is from genome assembly GCA_002494125.1 of Ruminococcaceae bacterium UBA7030. Lineage (GTDB taxonomy): Bacteria > Bacillota > Clostridia > Oscillospirales > Acutalibacteraceae > Eubacterium_R. The sequence continues at coordinate 5,828 of DLBD01000121.1, forward strand.
AAAGCGCAAAAAAGTTTGGTCTTGACAAATACCTTGACCGTCATCCTTATGATTTAAGCTCGGGCGAACAACAACTTTTAGCACTTGCAATAGTTAGCGAGCAGGGCTTTGATATACTCCTTCTTGACGAGCCGGCAAAATCTATAGATGCCGTTGGAAAGGCTCTTTTGAAAGACTACATCCTTTCTCAAAAAAATGAAGGCAAGACAATAATTATTGTTTCGCACGACCTTGATTTTTGCGGCGAAATTGCTGACAGGGTTTCATTTCTGAGTGACAGATGTGTTGCGCTTTCATCTGATAAATGGACTGTTTTTTCATCATTAAACCTTTATACGACACAGATAAGACGAATCACATCATATCTTACCGATGCAGTTTGCAGGGAGGATTTGATATGAAAAGACTTTTAGCAATTTTGTTAGCGTTAATCTCTCTTACAGCAGTTTTAATATGGATGATGACAAGCGCTACGAAAAGCTATCTTCTCATCAGCCTTATTATACTTGTTTTATCAATGCTTCCGTTTTTTATAACATTTGAAAAAAGCAGACCTTCTGCAAGGGAGCTTGCGCTAATTTCCGGCATAACTGCAATTGCGGTTGTAAGCCGTGCTGTTTTTTACCTTCTCCCTCAGGTGAAGCCGATAGCTGCTGTTGTTATTATCGGCGCTGTCTGTATGGGCGCAAAAGCAGGGTATATGATAGGCGCTTTTTCGGCGTTTATATCAAATTTTATTTTCGGTCAGGGTGCGCATACACCGTTTCAGATGGTGGCTCTCGGGCTTGTCGGATTCATTTCGGGATTAATATTCAGCAAGGTAAAGCCTGACAAAATAACCCTTTCGGCAACAGGTTTTCTTCTCACCTTTATCGTGTACGGAATTATTGCCGACACCTCAACCGTAATGTTTATGGTAACTGATTTCAATATTCCCGCAATTGTTTCAGTTTACGCAGCGGGTGTTCCATTCAGTTTCGTCTTTGCGCTGACTACTGCTGTTTGCCTTTATGTTTTCGGCGAGCAGTTTATAATTAAGCTTGAAAGAATAAATACTAAATTCGGCTTATATATGGAGGATAGCTATGCAAAATGATGTTATAACAAAACTTTCAAAATTCGCGCTTGCGTCGTCATATGCGGGACTCGTTACAGTTGGTGTATGTCCGGCGTTCGGCATTATCGGTATAGTTGTCGGTTTGGTATTGCAGATGAAGATGAAAGACCTTGACGATGATGTAAATGGCAGAATTAAAAGTGCAAGAATTGCGGGTATTATATCTCTTGTTCTTTTTCCTGCAGATGTTATTCTTGCTTATGTTTTTTTGAATAAATAATAAATTCTTTCTAAAATCTAATATAAAAATATTTACAAAGAAAACTTTTTATTGTATAACCACCTTGAATAAGGAGGAACAGTTATGGATAATAATTATCAGCAAAATCAGGGATATTTTTATTCTCCGCCGCAGAATGTATATCAAGCGCCGGCGAATTATTATCCTCCACAGTATACGCAGCCGAAAAAAAGCTATTTGCCGCTTTCAAAAACTGACAAAAGCCTTATTATCACTATGCTTATATCAGGCTTTTTATTTTTTGATTTTGCGGTATTCAAAGGTTTTAATCTCGGCTTTACGCTTTTTTATTTTATATTCTTTATTGCTACTACCTTGTATCTCAGACCGAAAAAGCCGACGCTTTTTTCTGTTTGCACAGGTGCGTTGTCGCTTGCAGCTTCAGTTACATTTATATTTGACACAAATAATCTTGTAAAGTTTTTTACATTTGTTCTTATTGTTCTTCTGTATGCGCTTTACAGCATTGATTTGAGTGAAACGTATAATTTCAAAAAGGGAAGCTTTAAGGCACTTATCGACCTTGTGCTTTCGTATTTTGCATATCCGTTTATCAACCTTCCGTCCTTTTTCGGCTCGCTTAAAGAGTCGTCAAAGAAGAATAAAAAGCTTATTGCGGTTTTAATCGGTATTGCGGTTTCTCTTCCTGCGCTTATGGTAATCGTTCCGCTTTTAATCAGCGGGGACGCTGCGTTTGAAGGTCTTATAACATCAATATTCAAAAATATCAGACTTGTTCTTTTCGAGATTGTTCTTGCAGTTGTTTTTGCTCCTTATCTTATTACAATGCTTTACGGCAAAAAGCATAAGCTCAATGTGAGAGCGGGTAAGGTTAAGGAGTATAACGGCTCAATATCAAAAACAATAGGTATAACTTTTTTAAGCGTTATTTCATTTACCTATCTTGTTTATCTCTTTTCACAACTTGCATATTTCTTTTCGGCGTTTGAAGGCTTTTTGCCGGAGGATTACGAAAAGACAGCAAGCGCATTTGCAAGAAGAGGTTTTTACGAGATGTTCGCAGTGTGCGTTATTAATGTTCTTCTCGTAAGTATTGTCAGCTTTGTAACAAAAAAGAGCGAGGCTAAAAAGCTTTCCGGCGGCATAAAGGGGCTTTCGTGTTTCGTATCCATCTTCTCCGTTGTGCTTGTAGTAACAGCCCTGGCGAAAATGAAACTTAATGTTGAAACCTACGGCTACACGGCAAACAGGCTTCTTGTAACCGCATTTATCATAATGGTGCTTTTCGCAATACTTTTCTTTATTGCGCATATTTTTGTGCCAAGCTTTAACTATTTTCAACCTCTTGTTGTAATATGCTCGGTGATTTTTGTAGCGCTTGCATTTCTCAATGTGGATGCTTTTGTTGCAAATTATAATGTAACAGCATATCAGATAGGAGCTCTTGACAGCGTTGATGTTGACAATATCGACACCGATGCGGGTATACCTTACCTTATTGAGCTTATCGACGATGAAAACGAAAAAATATCAAAGCATGCGGCAAATGTTATTGTAAATAAATTTTCATGGTATGACTATGAAATCATCAAGCCGGAAAGGGAAGGCGATTTTGAATCTGCGGGCGAATACAGCTTCGCGAAATCATTTGATTTCAGAAGTTATAATGTGACAAGGTCGGAGGCTTACTCAGCTCTTATCGCCTATGCAAACAGTCTTGATAAGAATGAAAGACACGCGCTTTATGAAAAGGGCGAAAGCTACTGGGACTACGGCTGGGAGGATGATTATGACTATTCCTACGAAGAAAATGAGGCAGTAGAAGAGGCTGAAAGCCAATTCGGCGAAGATGTGTTTGAGGAAAATATAATTGAGAGCTACTCGAACTTTGATACAAATGATGACGTAAAGGTTTCATTTATGAGCGCTGATGTAAGCGGCGACGATATGGCTGATGTTCTGACAGCCATTAAAGAAAAGGCTGATAAGGAATTACCGCTTCCCGTATTTCTTCAAAGAGCACTGTATTCTTATACTGAGGTAAACGGTAACGCGCTTGAAAGCCATCAGTCCTTAATAGCTCAGTTTGAAGACGAGTTTGTTTTACCGGAAATTGAAAACGGTCGATACTTCTTTGCAGACAAAAGCGACGGTACTTTTTCAACTCAGGACAGACCTGATGATTACGTCCCGACAAGCTTTATTTTCTTTATGCTTGATGAAGACACACAGACAGCGTATCTCCTCGTCTATGAAGAATCAACAAATTCATAAATAAAAGAGGAAAGGCATCTGTCACATTTTCTAAAGGATAGACAATATAATATGTATAGAATAAGGCGAGGATTTCTCCTCGCCTCGTCTTATGTATATGCTTCTATTATTAATCAGGATAGCCGTCAGGGTTTTGGCTCTGCCATCTCCAGCTGTCCTCACACATTTCTTCAATTCCTCTTTCAGCCTTCCAGCCAAGCTCAGCAAGTGCTTTAGAAGGGTCTGAATAACAGGTTGCGATATCACCTGGTCGGCGTGGGGAAATCTGGTAGTTAATCTTAACGCCCGACGCCTTTTCAAACGCCTTTACAACATCAAGCACGGAATATCCGATACCTGTTCCGAGGTTGTATATAAATAAGCCGTTTTCTTTTCTTACCTTCTCAACAGCCTTAACGTGTCCGAGAGCAAGGTCAACAACGTGGATATAATCTCTTACGCCTGTTCCGTCAGGT
>DLBD01000096.1 GCA_002494125.1 Ruminococcaceae bacterium UBA7030
ACCGGGTATGTATATCGGTTCAACCGGACCGAGAGGTCTTCACCACCTTGTATATGAGATTGTTGATAACTCCATTGACGAGGCGCTTGCAGGCGTTTGTACCCATATCGAATGTAATATTCTCGAGGGAGACATTATTGAGGTTATTGATAACGGCCGTGGTATTCCAACGGGTATTAATGAAAAGACGGGACTTCCTGCAGTAACGGTTGTTCTTACCGTGCTTCATGCAGGCGGTAAGTTCGGCGGCTCGGGCTATAAGGTTTCCGGCGGTCTTCACGGCGTAGGTTCATCGGTTGTTAATGCGCTTTCGGAATGGCTTGAGGTTGAGGTTACGCAAAACGGCCATGTTTACAGCCAGAGCTTTGCAAGGGGCATTGCAACAAACGACCTCCATATTATTGCAGACAGAGAGGGACACGGCACAACAATTCGCTTTAAGGCTGATCCCGATATTTTCCAGGAAACCACTACATACGAATATGAAACTCTTGAAAAAAGACTTCGTGAGCAGGCTTTCCTTAACGCAGGCCTTTCAATCACTCTTACCGATAAGAGAGGCGACGAGGACGTAAGAGAGGAATTTTGCTACGAGGGCGGTATTCGTGAGTTTGTTAAGTATATAAACACAAGCAGAGGACTTACTCCTATTCAGGAGGAGGTTATACACCTTTCAACAACTAAGGGCGACAAGAGTGCAGAGGTTGCTCTTTGCTATACAGACGACTTTAAGGAAAGACTTTTGTCCTTTGCAAATAATATTAACACAATTGACGGCGGTACGCACGAAACAGGCTTTAAGACGGCGCTTACCAGAGTGTTTAACGATTACGGCAAAAAGTTCGGCATACTTAAGGACAGCGACGGAAAGTTTACGGGCGACGATGTCCGTGAGGGTATCACCGCAGTTATTTCAGTTAAGCTCACAGAAGCACAGTTTGAAGGACAGACAAAGGGTAAGCTCGGTAATACGGAAATGACGGGTATCGTGTCATCAATGCTTTATGAAAAGCTTATGACATATTTTGAGGAAAACCCGAACGTTGCAAAAACACTTATAAATAAATCGCTTGACGCAGCAAGGGCAAGAGAGGCTGCAAGAAAAGCAAGGGACAACGCAAGAAGAAAGTCTCCGCTTGAAAGCAACTCGCTTCCAGGTAAGCTTGCAGACTGTACGTCAAAGGACCCTTCAAAATGTGAAATATATATCGTCGAGGGTGATTCGGCAGGCGGCAGCGCAAAGGAAGGAAGAGACAGAGAGCATATGGCAATTCTTCCTCTCTGGGGTAAAATGCTCAACGTTGAAAAGGCAAGAATTGATAAGGTTTATACTAACGAAAAGCTTCTTCCTGTTGTGCTTGCACTTGGTACCGGAATCGGCGACGATTTTGATATAACGAAACTCAGATATCATAAGATTATTCTTATGGCTGATGCCGATGTCGACGGCGCACATATCAGAACGCTTCTTCTCACTTTCTTCTTCCGCTTTATGCCGCAGGTTATTGAGGACGGATATGTTTATCTTGCACAGCCGCCTCTTTTCAAGGTTTCAAAGGGTAAGAAGAGTGCATACTGCTTCTCCGACGAGGAGAGGGACGCAAAGATTGAGGAGCTTGGCGGCGACTGTGATATTCAGCGTTATAAAGGTCTTGGCGAGATGGACCCCGAACAACTTTGGGAAACAACAATGGACCCGGAATACAGAACTATGCTCAGAGTTACCGTTGAAGATGCCGAAAGAGCTTCTGAAACCTTCTCAATACTTATGGGCGACGATGTTGAGCCAAGAAGAGAATTTATTGAAAAGAACGCAAAATTTGTTCAAAACCTGGATGTATAATTTATGTTTATCTTTGAGTTAAACGCAGGACAGTATAAAAAAGCCTGCAGGCTCAGAATGAGAAAATATAACCGCTTTCAATTTCCCGGACTTGCAAGCTACGTTATGGCTGTGCTGGTGTTCGGCGTTGATTTGCTAATAAAAGCGGATTTGTTTTTCTTCCTGCTTCCTGTGATAATACTTGCGTTCGGCGTGTTTGAAACGGCAATGGTTAATTCAAGCCTTACAAGAGAATTTGTAAAGGAACCGTTTTTACATTCAAAGCAGAAATGCACGCTTGGCGAAAAGGGAATAACCCTTCAAAATTCGTTTGAACGCATTTTTACAAGCTACGGCGACATTTACGAAATAAAAAACACAAGAAGATATCTTCTCGTGCTTTTGAGTTATCGTAAGGGAATAATTTTTCTCGACAAGAAAAAGCAGAAGGAAGAGGCGCAGCTTCTTTTGTCACAGCTCAAAAAGGAGGGAAAAATATAATGTTTTATCCCACCTTTGAAAAGCCGGCAGAAAATGAGCTCCTCGGCGAAAACCTTGCCTATTATACCGACGAGGAGGACTATGTCCGCTTTGAAGATTTTAAGAAACGCACAAGAAAAACACCGCTTGTGTCGCTTGCACTTCTGTTTTGTATGACAGCGGTTACGGCATATGAGTATTATAAGACGCAAAATCCGGATGTTATCGGCGTTTTGGCGGCGGTTATTATCGTTTACTTCATATCGCTTGTATATAAAAAGCATAACGATTCTCATAAAGCCGTGAAAAAGTATATGAATAAAGACCCGTATTATACCTCTTATAAAAACGCAAGATTTTTTGAGGACAGAGCCGAGTTTTCAGCATATGACAAAAATGTCGAAAATATAGTTTTTGAGGCGATTTATCCGTATTCAATGATGGATGCGGTAATAGTTACAATCGAGGATTATTATTTTATAATCGGAAACCAGGCAATAATTTTTCCAAGAAGATTTGCGCAGGTTACAGGAGCAGATAAACAGCTTCTTGACGTGTTTAAGGAGTCGGGCAAAATGCTTGACCAGAGATAGCGGTTAGAGTAAACAACTATAACTGTGATGGGCGGCTTGCTCACCGCAGGCGGTAGAATAAATAAACGCCTATCGGGCGTGGAATGAATAAAATCTATAATTGCGTTGGGCGGAAATGCTCACCGCAGGTGCGTTAAGGGCGGTATCACTGCCGCGCGAGGAAAGAATAAATAACTTATAACTGTGATGAGCGGATATGCTCACCGCAGGTGGTAGAATAAATAAACGCCTATTGGGCGTGGAATGAATAAAATCTATAATTGCGTTGGGCGGCTCGCCCACCGCAGGTGCGTTGAAGGCAGTATTGCTGCCGGGCGTGGAACGAATAAAAATCTATAATTGCGATGAGCGGATATGCTCACCGCAGGTGTGGAGGAAAATAAATGGATACAAATGAAATCAGATATGACAATCAAAAGATAATCGACATTGAGATTAATCAGGAGGTAAGAAAAGCTTTTCTTGATTACTCGATGAGCGTTATCGTGTCAAGAGCGCTTCCTGATGTTCGCGACGGATTAAAGCCTGTTCACAGAAGGATACTTTATGCGATGTATGACAATTCGCTATATCCGGACAGACCGTTCAGAAAGTGTGCAACTACCGTCGGCGACGTGCTTGGTCATTATCACCCGCACGGCGACGCGTCCGTATATGACGCTATGGTAAGACTTGCACAGCCGTTTTCGATGAGGCATATACTTGTTGACGGCCACGGTAACTTCGGCTCAGTAGACGGCGACCCGCCTGCTGCATACCGTTATACCGAGGCAAGAATGAGCAAGAACGCCATGAAGATGCTTGAGGATATCAAGAAGGATACGGTTGACTGGGCTCCCAACTTCGACGACACAACCAAAGAGCCGACCGTCCTTCCGGCGAGATTTCCAAATCTTCTTGTAAACGGTTCATCGGGTATCGCCGTAGGTATGGCAACAAACATTCCTCCCCACAATATGCGAGAAGTTGTTGAGGGCATGTGCTGTCTTATCGACAATCCTGAAGCAGGCATACCTGAAATAATGGAATACATAAAAGGACCTGACTTCCCAACCGCAGGTATTATTATGGGTACGAGAGGTATCCGTGAAGCATACGAAACCGGAAGAGGAAAAATATACGTCCGTGCAAGAGCAGAAATAGTTGAGGCAAAGGGCGACCGCTTTAAGATTGTTGTAACGGAAATCCCTTACGGCGTAAACAAAGCAAAGCTCATTACGAGAATAGCAGACCTTGTTAAAGAGAAGAGACTTGAAGGCGTTGCCGACGTTCAGGACTACTCCGACAGAAGAGGTATGCATATTGAGGTTACGGTAAAGAGGGACGCAAACGCACAGGTAGTTCTCAATAATCTTTATAAGATGACCGATATGCAGGTTACCTTCGGCGCAATTATGCTTGCGCTTGACGACGGAGTTCCGAAGGTTCTCACACTTAAAGAGATACTTGAAAAGTATATTGCCTTCCAGAAGCAGATTATCAGAAGAAGAACTGCGTTTGACCTTAAAAAAGCACAGGAAAGAGCTCATATTTTAGAAGGACTTGCAAAGGCTATTGATATAGTTGATGACGTAATTGCAACGATTCGTGCTTGTAAGGGCGGACAGGCTGAGGCAAAAATTGCAATTATGGACAAGTTCGGCTTTGACGATGTCCAGGCAGACGCTATTGTTAAGTACCGCCTTGGTCAACTCGCAGGGCTTGAAATTGAAAAGATAATGAATGAACTCGACGAGCTTCATGCGCTTATTAAAGACTATACCGATATCCTTGCAAGCGAGGAAAGAATTGCCGAAATCGTAAAGAGCGAGGCAAGAGAAATTGCGCAGAAGTTCGGCGACGAAAGAAGAACAGAAATTTCTGCATACAGCGGCGACGTTGACGACGAGGACTTAATTCCTGTTGAGGATTGTATTTTCACTCTTACCGAGAGAGGATATATGAAGCGTCAGACCGTTGACACATATAAGGCACAAAACCGTGGCGGCAGAGGCATTATGGGAATGAGCAGAAGAGAAGAGGACGTTGCAAAAACGATGTTCACCTGCTCAACTCATGACAGAATTCTTATCTTTACAAATATGGGTAAGGTGTTCAAGCTCAAGGGATATGAAATTCCTGAATCAAGCAGAACGGGCAAGGGTATGAACGTTGTAAACATCCTTCCGCTTGAAAAAGACGAGCAGGTTTCCGCAATGGTGCAGGTGCCTAAGGAAGAGGACAGAGCGTATCTCTGTATGGTAACAAAGAAGGGCATCATCAAGAGAACAGCGCTCGACCAGTACAAAAACATAAGAAAAACAGGTATCATTGCAATAAATCTTGACGAGGACGACGAGCTCAGCTGGGTAGATATTACCGACGGCAAGAGAAAGCTTATTGTTGCGACTCACGACGGTATGAGCATCTGTTTTAACGAGTCCGACGCAAGACTTATCGGCAGAACTGCAAGAGGCGTTAAGGCAATCGAGCTTAAGAGCGGCGACTATGTAGTCGGCTTCTCGGTTGTAAGAGATGGCTTTACACTTCTCACCGTTACCGAAACAGGTTTCGGAAGAAAGAGCAGTTTTGATGATTACCGTGTTCAAAACAGAGGCGGTAAGGGACTTATCAATTATCATACCGAAAAATACGGCAAGGTTGCAATGATTGCCCCCGTTACCGACGAAAACGATGTTATTATGATTTCGTCCGACGGTATTATTATCCGTACACATGCGCAGCAGATTTCCGAGTTCCAGAGAGGCTCGAAGGGCGTTAAGGTTATGCGTGTAAACGAAGGCGAAAAGCTCGCAACTCTTTCGGTTGTAGATAAGCTCGAAGAGGTCGAGGCAGAGGAAGAACTTGAGCAGCCGCAGGAGGTTACAGCAGAAGAGTAATAATTTACAATTTTGTTAATTTTCCTGTTTTATGTGGTAATATCCGACAATATAGTATATAATGGCGGAGTAACGAAAAGAGGTGTAGCCCCTTGGAAAAAGAATCTTTCAGCATTGACGACATAATCAATGAAACAAAAAGAAAGAAAAAAGAGGCTTTGGAGCAAGCGAGGGCGGAGAAAAAATCCGAGCCGCAGCCTGAACCGAAAGCCGAAGAAATAAAAGATACGGTTAAGGAAGAAACCATACCGGAAAAGGCGGAGGAAAAAGAGCCGTTTTCGATAGAAGTTAAAAACGAGGAAGCAAAGGCAGAAGAAGTCGAAAAAGCAGAAGAGCCGATGCAGATTGTTGAAGAGCCTATCGAAGAGGTTAAGGCGCAGGAAGAAGCAATACCTGAGGCTGTTTCCAAGGCCGAAACAGAGCCCGAGGCTGAGGCTGAAGAATCTTCTGAAGCAGAACCGGAAGAAGAAACGGATATGGTCGACATCCTCAATTTTGACGAGTCTAAGCTTACAAAAGCGCAGGAAGCAGAAGAGGTTCTTGAAGAGGCAAAGCCGAAGAAGGAGCCAAAGCCGAAAAAGCCAAAAAGGGAAAGAACGAAGGGCGAAAAGATTTCTATAGCCGTAATTATAATCCTTATAATTGCAATAATTGCAGCTGCGGGTTATTATTTCCTTCTCCCCTATCTCAATATGAGCGAAGACGTCGACAGGGACAACGGCCCAATCAGCTCCGAATGGTCGGGAATGAAGGAAGACATTAAAAACTTCCCTCCTATTGAAGAGGATGACGCCGGCGACCTCGCGTCGCTCCAGGATATGATTAAAACCTGGTATCAAAACGGCGAGCCGTGCTCGGCAACACATGTTCTCAACGTGCTTTTAATTGGGGAAGACACAAGGGGCACGGACATTCTTGACGAGGAAACGAGAGCCGACTCCGCAATTATTGTCAGCGTTAACATTGACACCCAAACGGTTACAATGACCTCAATTCTTCGTGACGCATATGCTTACTGGCAGACGACGCCGGGAGACGAGGAAACGGGTGCGTTTGGTAAAATTAACGGCTCAATGGCTATGGAAAACTGCTCAATAGAAACTTATATTGACACTATTGAGCACCTTTATAAAATTGATATCGACAACTATGTTATTGTTAATTTCGACTGCTTTGCGTCAATCATTGACGAGCTTGGCGGAGTAACAATAAGTATGACATCCGCCGAAATAAATGAGATTAATAACAATCCTTATACTTACGGCGATATCGGTGACGTTTATATAGAAAAAACCTTTGACGGCAACGAAGGCGAGGTTGAGCTTGATGGTAAGCAAGCGCTTGCATACTGCAGAATCAGACACCTTGACTCCGACAATATGAGAGCCGAAAGGCAGAAGGCTTGTCTTAACCAGATGTTCCTTAAAGTAAAGGACGCTTCAAATGCAGAGCTTCTGAAACTTTCAAGTACGCTTGCTCCTTATGTAAAGACAGGCTTTACCACAAAGGAAATTACACAGATTGCAAAGTATGCGCTTTCAAACGACTGGAAGGAGTTTAATATCCAGTCTGCAACCGTTCCTTACAACAGGATTAATGAAAGCGGCGCAGGCGGAGTTTATTTCGGCGCTTGGTGCTGGAAGGCAGACTTTCCTGCCGACGCATATTTCCTTCAGACGATTATTTACGGTCAGTCGAGTATAACCCTTGCACAAAACAGAGTTGATATTCTCAAGTGCAGAGAAAAGGGGTATTTTTCAGACGGACTTCCGTCAATCCTTGCTGCCGGTAATTCAATTTATAATCTGCAATACGGTGAGGTTACAACATTTGAAATTGACAGCATGAACGAAGAGGAAGAAACAACAACATCTAATTAAAGTAAAAGCAGATGCTTCGGAATTTCCGTTGCATCTGCTTTTTTGTTGTGGGTTATTTTAATTTTTGGTACATTTCAAGTATATCCGCTTTTGTAAGCTCAATCGGGTTTCTCGTCATAAGCATCGACATACTTTTTTCAGCGAGCTCTTCGATTTGACCGTCTGTTTCACAGCCGATTTCACTGAGTCGGCATCGCATACCCATACGCTTTTTCATTGCGGTTATTTCGTCCGCCATAGCATATGCGCTTTCAAAACCGCAGGCGTGCGCAAGTGCTGCAATCCTGCCGTCGCTGTCGGCATTGTCTGCGTTGAATTTTAAGAAATAGTCGAGCGTGAAGGCACAAGCCTCGCCGTGTGGAACGCCGTAAATATTAGTGAGCGGGAAGGAGCAGGCGTGCGAGCCCGTTGTCCTTGGGTGGCTGAAAGCGATGCCCGCTACGATTGACGCTTCTGCCATTTTTTCTCTTGCCTCCAAATCTGACGGGTTGTTGTAAGCCCTTTCAAGATATTTGAAAACAAGCTTTGCGGCATATACCGAACAAGCCGAGCATATCGGCTGATGAATAGTTGCCCAGTAGCTTTCGATAGCGTGGGACAACACATCGAGTCCTGTCGAAGCCGTAATTTGCGGCGGAACAGTTAAAGTAAGCTCGGGGTCAACCACCGCAATTTTCGGATACATCGCAGGGTCGTTCATCGGGTTTTTCAGATTGAGCTTCAGGTCGGTTAAAACTGAAATGTTTGTAACCTCGCTTGCCGTACCCGACGTTGTTGAAAAGGCGAGCATAGGTATCGCCTCATCGGGATTAATCGGTTTTCCGCACGAGTGATAGGAGCTTATAACATCGTCGCCTTTTGCGATGGCGCATGCCGCTTTACAGCAGTCCATCGGAGAGCCGCCGCCAAGCGCAACGGCAAAGTCTGCGCCAACCGTCCTCATAAGGTGTACGCAGTCGTCAACATTGTCGGTAGTCGGGTTCGGACGAACGTCGGAGAAAACAGCAACAAGTGTTTCGCCGCTGTTTTTTACAAACTCGTCAGCAAGTCCGTTTTTGGCAAAGCTTTTGGAGCAAACGAGTACTCCCCTTCTGCCTTTGATTTCGTCAATATACTTTTTCAGATTTTTTCTTTCGCCGCAGCCGAAGACCAGCTTAACGGGCAAATTAAATTCCCAGTTCATAATAAATCCTTTAATTGTTAATAAGCGAGTCCTTTACAAGTCCGAGTATCTCACGAAGAAGAAATGTCGGAAGGTGAAGGGCTTTTGTTTTTGAGCTTTGCGGCGTTGCTATAAGCGCATATTTTTCGCAAAGCATTAACGCTCTTTTCTGATGATAGTCAGAGGTTACAAGATAAATTTCGTTTGAGAGTCCGTTTTGAGCAAGCAGCTTTGTTGAAAACGCAATGTTCTCATCCGTTGAGGTTGAGAGGCTTTCGCAGTAAAGCCTGTCGGGTGAAACGCCTCGTTGAACAAGCATATCCTTCATACATTGCGCTTCGCTTATAAGCTCGTCGCTCCCCTGTCCGCCGCTCAAAACCGCAACGCTTTCGGGGATGTTTGTAAGAAGATAGTATGCTCTGTCAACTCTTTTGCAAAGCGCTTTGCTCGGCTCAAGCCCTCTGACTCTGCAGCCGAGGACAAGAATTACCTTCGCATCTGACCTTCGGCTTTTTCCGCTTTGATAAATCATATACATCGCAAAAAACACGACAAGCGTAATTACGGCAAGAAGGAGAAGGATAACTCCCCTCTCCTTTTGAGTGAATTTATGAAAATATATTCCTGCCGCAAGCGTAACAGCACCAAAGCCTGCCCCAAGAACAGTGCCTGCGTTATGCACTGCGTCAAAAACCGGGAGCAAAAATACCGCAAGCAGTATTACACCATAGAATATCAGAGCAATTTCCATTATTTAGCAGGAACGATTTTGTCTTTTCCGCCCATATACATGCGAAGCGCCTCAGGAATAAGAACGCTGCCGTCAGCCTGTAAATTGTTTTCAAGAAATGCAATGAGCATTCTCGGCGGAGCAACAACCGTATTGTTAAGAGTGTGAGCAAGGTAGTTTCCGTTTTCGCCCTTTACTCTGATTTTAAGTCTTCTTGCTTGTGCGTCAGTAAGGTTTGAGCATGAGCCAACCTCAAAGTATTTCTTCTGTCTCGGCGACCACGCCTCAACGTCAACGCTCTTCACCTTAAGATCTGCAAGGTCTCCTGAGCAGCACTCAAGCGTGCGAACAGGAATATCAAGCGAGCGGAAAAGGTCAACTGTGTTCTGCCATAATTTGTCAAACCAGATGCGTGATTCCTCCGGTTTGCAGACAACAACCATTTCCTGCTTTTCAAACTGATGAATTCTGTAAACGCCTCTCTCCTCAATACCGTGAGCGCCCTTCTCTTTTCTGAAGCAGGGCGAGTACGATGTGAGCGTGAGCGGTAATTTTTCCTCGGGAGTGATTGTGTCGATGAACTTACCGATCATGGAGTGCTCCGATGTTCCGATAAGATAAAGGTCCTCGCCCTCAATCTTATACATCAT
>DLBD01000018.1 GCA_002494125.1 Ruminococcaceae bacterium UBA7030
ATTCTTCGTGCAGGTCTTGGTATGGTTGACGGTTGTGTAAAGATGGTTCCTGCTGCTCGTATCGGTCACATCGGCCTTTACAGAGATGAGGAAACACTTACTCCTGTTGAGTATTACTGCAAGCTTCCTAAGGATATCGAAAGAAGATATGTTTATGTTGTAGACCCAATGCTTGCAACAGGCGGTTCAGCTATTGACGCTATTTCACAGATTAAGCTTCGCAATCCTAAGAAGATAATCTTTATGTGCATTATTGCAGCGCCTGAAGGCTTAGATGCTCTTCAGAAGGCACATCCTGATGTTGACATCTACTGTGCAGCAATGGATGATCACCTTAACGAAAACGGTTATATTGTTCCCGGTCTTGGCGATGCAGGCGACAGAATTTTTGGTACAAAATAAAAACTTGGAGAATAGAGAATGAATTTATTTCATTCTCCGTTCTCCGTTTTTTATAAATTTATTTGGGAGGAAAAACAATGAAACTCACTTATGACATCAAAGATAAGCCGAAGTTTGGACAGCTTATCATCTTTGCATTCCAGCAGTTACTTGCAATTCTTGCAGCAACTATTGCCGTTCCTTCAATCGTCGGTAATGGAATGTCACAGTCGGCAGCCCTTTTCGGCGCAGGTATCGGTACAATCGTGTACCTTCTTTTCACAAAGTTCAGAAGCCCTGTATTCCTCGGCTCGTCCTTTGCTTTCCTTGGCTCAATGTTTGCAGCCTTTGCAGGCGCTGTTTCAACACAGGCAGGATATGCAGGTATTATTATCGGTGCCGTATTTGCAGGTCTTGTTTACGTTGTAATTGCTATCATCGTTAAGGTAGCAGGCGTAAAGTGGATTGACAAGCTTATGCCCGCTGTTGTTATCGGTCCTACCGTATCAATCATCGGACTTTCGCTTGCAGGAAATGCAGTAGGCGACGCACTCAAGTTTGCAGAAAATGACGGCAGCGGCTTCGCAATGGGACTTCACGGCTGGCTTGGTTTCATCTGTGCGCTTGTAACACTCTTTGTTGTTATGATTTGCTCAGTATTCGGCAAGAAGATGGCAAAGCTTATTCCGTTTGTAATCGGTATTCTTGCAGGTTATCTTGTTGCAGCAATCTTCACAATTATCGGCACAAAGACCGGTAATCCTGATATGATGATTATTGATTTCAGCGTGTTCAGTGATATGAAGATTTTTGCAGTTCCTCAGTTTACGTTTATTGAGGCTATGAAGGGCGCAGCAGAAATTGACGGTAAGTACATAGCAACTCTTGCTGTTGCTTATATCCCTGTTGCATTCGTTGTATTTGCAGAGCATATTGCGGACCATAAAAACCTTTCATCAGTAGTTAACAAAGAGCTCCTTGAGGACCCGGGTCTTCACAGAACACTTCTTGGTGACGGTGTTGGTTCAATGGTAGGTGCTGTATTCGGCGGTTGCCCTAATACAACATACGGCGAGTCAGTTGGCTGTGTTGCTATCACAGGTAACGCTTCAATCGTTACAATTCTTACAACGGCAATTATGGCTATTGTAATTTCATTCTTCGGTCCTTTCGTAACCTTCCTTTCAACTATTCCTGCTTGCGTAATGGGCGGTGTATGTATTACACTTTACGGTTTTATCGCAGTATCAGGTCTTAAGATGATTCAGAAGGTTGACCTCGACCAGAATAAGAATCTTTTTGTTGTTGCAGTAATCCTTATCAGCGGTATCGGCGGTATGACACTCAAGATCGGTGCTGTTACTCTTACAGAGATTGCATGCGCACTCATTCTCGGTATTATCACAAATATCATTCTCTCAAGGAAAAAGGATGATGCCGTTGAGGAAAAGGCTGAATAATTGATATTGTAATAATTAAGAAAATAATTTATAATGAGATTGTCGATATCGGCAATCTCATTTTTTTGGTGGAAATATGAAGAAAAACACAGGTACAAAAAGAATAAAGACTGAGAATTTACTCCTCAGAAGAATGCACTTCTTCGACTATTTTGAATTTGTAAAATGGTTTAGAGATGAAAGTGTAACCCGTTTCTCACGCGGTAAAGCGAAAAATACCCGATATGACACCTTCCGTTTTCTCCTTCAGCGCATATACAATTATTACATTAAAAGAAGAAATAATTATTATTTTTGGTGCATAAGTAAAAACGGTAAAATGATAGGTTATATCAACGCCTATAAGCTTGAGGGCGACGGCAGGTTCTGGCTTATGTATATGGTTTCACCTGCCGAGCAGTCAAAGGGTTATGCAACCGAAGCTGTCAAAGCTGTGCTTGAGTATATGAAAACGCAAAATTCAAAAGTTGTTTTCGGCGCATGTGATACTGATAATATAGCGTCATACCGTGTGCTTGAAAAAGCAGGTATGACATACATCAATCACACTGAAAATGTCTTTCACTACCGTGATGGAAGAGTCGGCTCGCAGGAGCTTTTCGGTATGAAAATGAACGAGGAAAATATATGATAAGAATTTGCTTTGTATGCCACGGAAATATCTGCCGTTCTCCTATGGCGGAGTTTGTTATGAAAAGTCTTGTGAAGGAAAAGGGAATGGAGAAATCTTTTTTTATTACCTCCCGCGCAACCCATACGGACGAAATCTGGGGTGATGTCGGCAATCCGATTTACCCTCCTGCGCAAAATGAACTTGAAAAGCATAATATTCCTTTTGGAGATAAAAGAGCGCAGCTTCTTGAGAATTCAGACGGTGACAAATACGATTACTTTATCGGTATGGACAGCGAAAATATCAGATATATGACAAAAATCCTCGGCATTAAAAACAGGGATAAAATATATAAGCTTATGTCATTTGCGGGGTTCGACGAAAGCGTTTCAGACCCGTGGTATACAAGAGATTTTGACAGGGCATATAACGATATTTATATCGGTTGCAAGGCGCTTTTTGAAGAGGTGACAAAATGAAAAAATCAAAAAAGATAATAATATGTTTGTTGATTGTTTTTATAATACTTTCAGTTGCGGTGGCGTTTATAGTTATGAAAAATCAGGGAATGTTTTCAAAGGGAAATGACGAGCAGTACAGCGTTTCGCAGACAGAATCTTATGAAAAATCACCTATAAAGAATAAAACAGTAATCTTCCTTGGAAGCTCTGTGACTTACGGTGCAACCTCAAAGGGCGAATCTTTTGTCGACTATCTTGAAAAGCGTGACGGCATTATTCCGGTAAAAGAGGCTGTTTCAGGCACAACGCTTGTTGACAACGGCGAGAGCTCATATGTTGCAAGACTTAAAAGTATTGATACGAGCATTAAAGCCGATGCCTTTATCTGTCAGCTTTCAACTAACGACGCCACGAAGAAAAAACCGCTTGGCGAAATCTCCGACAGCTTTGACATACAAGAATTCGATACGAAGACAGTCGCCGGTTCAATAGAATATATTATCGCTTATGCTAAAAATACCTGGGATTGTCCAATCGCTTTTTATACCGGTACGAGATACGACAGTGAGAGATACGAACAAATGGTGCTCCTTCTCTATCAGATTGCGGAGAAATGGCATATTGACATTATCGACCTTTGGGGCGATGAGGATATGCAGAATGTCACAAAGGAAGACTATAAGCTTTATATGGTGAACGGTATTCACCCTTCCCGTGCAGGCTATCAGCTTTGGTGGACGCCAAAATTTGAAGCATACCTTTATTCGAAAGTTTTATAAGTTTTATCGGTTCTTTCTTTTCTGTACTTTTTAATTTTTGTGTGATATAATTAAAAAAACACTTTTGGAGGGCGTATGAGTATCACGGTTAATCTTTATTACACGGGTCAAAACGGCTGCGCAAAGGCTTTTGCTCGCGAGATGGAGGAAAGCGGTATCGCAGGGAGAATCAGAGCGGAAAAGGGCAACTTAAGGTATGATTATTTTGTGCCTGTGAACGATGAGGAAACCGTTTTGCTTATAGACAGCTGGGAAAGTCAGGAGGCTCTCGACCTTCACCACGAATCGCCTATGATGAAAGAGCTTGCAGCGCTTCGAGAAAAATATGACCTTCATATGAAGGCTGAAAGATATGAGAGTGTCGAGGATGAATCTGACGACAGATTTATAAGAAAGTAATATTCTGCTTTCAGGGGATGATAATATGGCTAAAAGAATACTTTTACTTTTTCTGATAGGGGGAATACTTATGTTCGGATTAAGCGGATGCTTCGGTGAAAAGTACAAGGTAAACTGTGACGAGAGCTTTAAGGGATGTAAAGGTTTGTACTCAGCGGGTGCAAAGGTTACTCTTTACTATGATGCTATTGCTACCGACACTAATTATTCCTTTTTTGTTGACGGTGAAAGCTATAACGCTCAGTACAGTAATGACAAGGGATATATCATTGAGTTTACTATGCCTGACCACGATGTTGAGGTGAGGGTCGAAGCAAAAAACTCCATGATTTATGTGTCCGAGGATAAGGGAGAGGCTGTTCTTTCCTTTGAGTCCTTTGACGGCGGCGGACCTGTTTTTAACATTGTCATAGACGATGTTTCTGTTGTGACATATGACAGCGTAAAAAAATATAACAGAGCAGACCACGAAGAAATGACGGGCGCAGGATATAACGAATACTTTACATTCTTCGGGCTTAAAGAGGGCGAAACGAAGCTTACAGTTGAGTGCCGTTCTCCGATTGCCGAAAACTGCGACATCATTTATGACGTTTCAGTTGACAGCGACCTTAAAGTAACAATCACCGAAATTGAAACAATAGAAATTGAAAGATAAAAATAAAAGGCTTACATGGGAGAACCTTTGTAAGCCTTTTTTCTTTATGTAAGCTACCTTA
>DLBD01000123.1 GCA_002494125.1 Ruminococcaceae bacterium UBA7030
CTATCGGCGACGCATCGCTTACGTATAACGGCTACGACTATGTATATATGGCTACGCAGTACGGAAGTAACGAAAAGCTTAAGGCAATGATGCGCGGCGTTTACAGATATGCAAGAGCGTCAGAGGCAGCCTTTGGCGACGAAACGCATATCCACCCTAAAAATCACTAAAGGAGGATGATAATAATGAAAAAATACATATACGATGAACCTGAATTCAAAGTTGTAAAAACAAGTCATGCAGACATTATTACTACCTCTGAAGAGGGTGGTAAGTCATCAATAGCCTCAGCCTTTACCGACTGGGAGTCACGAACAAGAAGTCCCTTCTGGTTTGATTTATAAAGATTAAAAAGGTTATCGCAATGCGATAACCTTTTTATTTTCCATCACATAAATGCCTACTAAACAAATAAGTATTGAAATTGTATATAAAGCAGTGTATAATTATAAATTAAGGTAAAATAATGTGCAAATGAGGAATAGTGTAATGAAAATAAAAGACATTCTTCAAAATAATAAAGTAACCGTTTCGTTTGAGGTTTTCCCTCCTAAAGAGTGGGCGAAGCTTGCCGACACAAAAAAGGTTATTGAGCAGATGGTAAGGTTTAACCCTGCTTTTATGAGCGTTACTTACGGCGCTTCGGGTACAACAAGCGGTTACACAACAGAGATTGCAAACGCCATAATGAAAGGAGGGGTTACTCCCCTTTCGCATCTCACCTGCTTAACATCAAGCAGGGAGAAGATTGACAGCGTTCTTGACGAGCTTGAGGACAACGGAGTTGAAAACATACTTGCGCTTCGAGGTGACATACCCAAGGATTTTGTTGAGAGCAAGGGACAGGATTTTCACCACGCTTATGAGCTTATTGACATAATAAGAGCAAGAGGCGGTTTTTGTATCGGCGGTGCGTGTTATCCGGAAACTCATCCCGAATCAAAAAACAGGGTTGAGGATATCGCAATGCTTAAGCACAAGGTTGACTGCGGTCTTGACTTTCTTACCACGCAGATGTTTTTTGACAATGAAAAGCTTTACGAATTTCGTGAGATGTGTGCAATTAAAGAAATCAATGTCCCGATTATCGCAGGTATCATGCCGATAACAAATGCAGCTCAGATTAAAAGAAGCATTGAGCTTTCCAACTGCTCGCTTCCTAAAAAGTTTGAAAAGATAATGGAGCGCTTCGGCGATAATCCTGATGCGATGAAACAGGCAGGTATTATTTATGCAACAGAGCAGATTATCGACCTTATGGCAAACGGGATTAACAATATCCACATATACACTATGAATAAGCCCGATATCGCCGAAAAGATTATGAAGGGATTGTCCTCGATTATTGATGAATAAAAATGAAATTCTGAGGTATCTTCGAACCTCATCAAAGGTTGAAGATGAAAGGCTCTTTTCACTTATTGACGAGTGTGTAAATGAGATTAATATATCTGCCTCGCCCAAAACTCTGCACAGAATTTTTGATTGTGAGGTCAGCGATAATAAGGTTGAAATCAACGGCTTCACCTTTGAAAGCCAAAGGCTTGCGGATACCGTTATGGGGTGCAAAAAAATCTGCGTTTTCGGTGCGACTCTCGGCACGGAATGTGACCGGCTTCTACGCCTTTACGCATCGAGTGATATAGCAAAAACCATGGTGCTTCAGGCATGCCTCGCGGCAAAGATTGAGGAAGTATGCGACGAGCTTGAAAACGAGCTTAAGGCTCAGGGGCTTACTATCAGGCAAAGATATTCTCCGGGATACTTTGACCTCGACTTAAAAGAAAACAAGAAAATATTTGAAATGCTTGAGCTTACAAAAAGGATAGGCATAACTCTGACCGACACTTATCAGATGGTGCCTTCAAAATCCGTAACTGCATTAATAGGTATAGAAAATGATTAAATTCTTTGACGGTGGTATGGGTTCAATGCTTAATTTAAGTGCGGGAGAACTTCCCGAACCGCTTAATATAACCGAACCCGACAGAGTATTAAAAATACATATGGCTTACGCCGAGGCGGGAGCCGAATACATCACGACAAACACCTTTGGCGCAAACTCGCTTAAATATGACAACGTAGACGAGCTTGTAAAAGCGGGCGTAAGCCTTGCTAAAAAAGCAGGAAAAAAGGTTGCGCTTGATATCGGTCCCACAGGAAAACTCTTAAAGCCAATGGGCGACCTCGATTTTGAAAAGGCTGTTGAGATTTTTTCCGATGTTATCAAAGCAGGCGCAAATGGAAGCGACGTTGTTATAATTGAAACAATGAGCGATACCTATGAGCTTAAGGCAGCTGTTCTTGCCGCTAAGGAAAACTGCAAGCTGCCGATTATTGCGTCCATGATTTTTGACGAGAACGCAAGACTTCTTACCGGCGCTGACGTTCAGACGGCATGCGCAATGCTTGAAGGACTCGGCGTTGATGTTATCGGCTTTAACTGCGGTCTCGGACCAAAGCAGATGATACCGCTTCTCAAGGAGCTGAGAAGACACACTTCGCTTCCGATTATAGTTATGCCAAATGCAGGACTGCCTGAATCAATCAACGGCAAAACCGTATATAATGTATCGTCCGACGAATTTGCTGAAGATATGAAGGCGATCGCAGAAACAGGCGTTTCCTATCTCGGTGGTTGCTGCGGTACAACACCCGAACACATACGGCAGATGATTTCCCTTTGCCGTGACATACCCGAAAGTATACCCAAAAAGAAAAACAAGACGCTTGTCACATCATATTCTAAAACTATCGAGCTTGGCGAAAAGCCCGTTGTTATCGGCGAAAGAATTAACCCGACGGGTAAAAAACTTTTCAAAGAGGCGCTAAGAAACAACGATAAGGACTACGCCGTAAAAGAGGGACTTGCACAGCAGGACAAGGGTGCACATATAATAGATGTCAATGTAGGTCTGCCCGAAATTGATGAGGAAAGTGTACTTTGTGAAACCGTATATAATCTTCAAAGCGTTCTCCCGCTTCCGCTTCAGATTGATACGCCGAATGTAAAAGCGCTTGAAAAGGCGATGAGAATTTACAATGGCAAACCGATGGTTAATTCCGTCAACGGCAAAGCGGAGAATATGAAAGAGGTATTCCCTCTCGTAAAAAAATACGGCGGCGTGCTTGTCTGCCTCTGCCTTGACGAAAACGGAATTCCCGAAACCTCACAGGGCAGAATAGAAATAGCAAAAAAAATCATAAAAACCGCACAGGAGTATGGTATTGAGAAAAAAGACCTTGCTGTTGATGCACTGACAATGACAATTTCAACAAACAATGATAACGCAAGGGAAACCTTAAAGGCGGTTGAATATATCAGAAATGAGCTTGGAGTTGCAACTGTTCTCGGCGTTTCAAACATAAGCTTCGGACTACCAAACAGAAGCGCTGTAAATACTGCATTTTACACTCTTGCGCTTGAATGCGGACTTTCTGCAGGTATTATCAACCCGCTTAGCGACTCTATGATGAACGCTTATTATTCCTTCAATGCCCTCAAAGGCTTTGATGAAAACTGCGCAGACTACATAAATTTTTCAACAGCTTCTGAAGTTCTGCAAAGCGAAAAAACCGAAGCCGACCTCAAAGAATCCGTTATACGAGGAATTAAGGAGGATTCGGCAAAGGGCGCAAAAACGCTTCTAAATGAAGGAAAAAATGCGCTTGATATTATAAATGAATACATCATCCCCGCGCTTGACAAGGTTGGAGCAGATTTTGAGCAAAATAAACTGTTTCTCCCGCAGCTTTTAATGAGCGCAGACTCAGCAAAGGCCGCTTTCGAGGTTATAAAAGAGCACCTTGTCCTTTCCGGACAGGAGAAGAAAAGCGAGCACAAAATCATAATTGCAACCGTTGAAGGCGATATTCACGATATAGGAAAGAACATTGTTAAGGTGCTTCTTTCAAACTATGGTTTCGACGTTATCGACCTTGGCAAGGACGTAAAATGCGAAAAGGTGCTTGAAGAAACGGTTAAGCACGGTGCAAAGCTTGTTGCGCTTTCGGCGCTTATGACAACAACCGTTCCTAATATGGAGAAAACTATTAAGCTTATCCACGACAACACAGACGCAAAAACCCTTGTCGGCGGCGCTGTGCTGACAAAATCGTATGCTGATATGATTGATGCGGATTATTATGCAAAGGACGCAATGGAAAGCGTCAGAATTGCAAAAAGTTTTTTCGGAGGTGATGCAAATTGATGATATCAACAAAGGGAAGATATGCCCTTCGTATTATGTCGCACCTTGCAGAAAGCAATGAGGACAAGCCCGTATCACTTAAGGATATAGCGGACGAGGAAAACATCGGCGTAAAATACCTTGAAATCATCGTGGCATCACTTAACAAAAGCGGGCTTCTCGACAGTGTAAGAGGTAAAAACGGCGGTTATAAACTCAACCGAAATCCCGAAGAATACACTCTTTATGAAATATTAAGCTCTGCTGAGGACACACTTGCGCCCGTTGCCTGTGTTGACAAGGAAAAATGCAACGAGTCAAATTCCTGCAAAACCTATAAGGTGTGGAAGGAGCTTGACGATGTTATTGAGGATTTTCTAAAATCAAAAACATTAAATGATATTATATAACAAAAAGGCTACCGAGATCGAAGATCTCGGTAGCCTTTTGTTATTCTTCGTCGGGTGCCTGTCCGTCATGTTTTTTCCATTTACATTCTGTCAGCTCAAGCTCACTGAACTTTGCAATAAAAGAGGAGTTCTCAGGGCTGCAAGCATAGATGCCAAACGGTATTTCATCAACGGCTTCAAGCATATGGCAAATGCGCATCTGCTTAAAATTCACACCGTCCAAGGAGTTTTCTATACAAAAATCGTCATCTCTTCTGCTGAGTCTGAACCACATGGATTTTTGCGCTGCGTCAATATCAACTGATGACCAGTCAGAATAACCGTTATTTGTAACAACGCTTCCAAGCCTCTGAATTTTATCGTTTTCATATTCAACCGAGGCTTTAAGCCAGTTTTCATTGTTAAGATACATTATAATTCCGCTTTGGTCATAACGCACCCTTGTATTAAAAACAGTTTTAACTGTAAATGAAAAGAACCTTTTGTCTGTTTTCATCTGAAGAAGAGGAGCATTATCGTTTCTGAAATGATAATAGGTTCGCTGCCACAAATCAGTAAAAGGTTCAGTTATGATTTCAACTTCACCGTCGCTAACCTTACACTGCTTCGGCTTTCTTGTCCACTCCATATCTTTAGGATTAATTTTCATTTTTACTCCTTTTCAGCAAAGGTCATCATAAACCGCAGGGATTAAGGAATTCATCAAATCCTTGTTATCAATATCGGCCAGAAGCATTTTCTTCGCCCCTTCATAAGGAAGCTCAAGTGGTGCTTCAGGTGTTATCTTCGCCGCAGATTTCGTGTTTTTTACAAGAAATCTGTTGTCATAAATTCCGCCGATAACCTTGCCTTTATAATAGATTATATACTCGCCCATCATTGAACGCGACGATATGCCGTCGAGTTCGGAAAGCTGTTCGAGAACAAAGTCGAGATACTCTTTATCAGAAGCCATATTTCTCCTTTATAAATCAATATCAAGCTCTATCGGACAATGGTCAGAGCCAAAAATTTCGGTATGTATTTTTGCGTCCTTAAGCTTATCGTCGAGAGATTTTGACGTAATAAAATAGTCGATTCTCCAGCCGGCATTCTTCTCTCTCGACTTAAACATATACGACCACCAGGAATAAATTCCCTCTTTGTCAGGATAGAAATATCTGAAGGTGTCAGTATATCCGCTTTCAAGAAGGGCTGTCATTTTCGCTCTTTCGTCGTCGGTAAAGCCGGCGTTCATATGATTGGTTTTCGGGTTTTTAAGGTCAATCTCCTTGTGCGCTACATTAAGATCGCCGCAGAAAACGACCGGCTTTTTCTCGTTAAGCGTATTGATATACGCTCTGAAATCGTCCTCCCATACCATACGGTAATCAAGACGCAAAAGCTCTCTTTTTGAATTCGGTACATACACGGTAAGAAAATAGAAATCCTCAAACTCAAGAGTTATGAGCCTTCCCTCCTTGTCGTGCTCTTCAACACCCATCCCGTATGTAACCTTCAAAGGCTCCTTCTTTGTAAAAATCGCCGTACCTGAATATCCCTTTTTCTCAGCATAATTCCAGTAAGCGTAATATCCTTCAGGCGCAAAATCAATCTGTCCCTCCTGCAGCTTCGTTTCCTGCAGGCAGAAAATATCAGCGTCAATGCTGTCAAAAAAATCCGCAAAGCCCTTTGTCATACATGCACGAAGCCCGTTAACGTTCCACGAAATAAATTTCATATCCTCACCTCAAAAAAATTATATTACATTATAAAGTAAAAGTAAAGAATAATTAAATCGGCAAATAATTAACAGAAAAATATTGGTATATATAAAACAATTAGAATAAAACAGTAAATTAATTATATTGCATAAAAAATCTCTCAAGGTAATATCCTTGAGAGGTTTTTATTTTATGTATTACATCATATCTGCAAGGGCGTCGGTGAATTCTGAGGGGTTTTCAAGATCGAGTCCTGCGATAAGCCTTGCGCCGCTATAAAGAAGCATTGCGTATTTTTTCAGTTCCTTTTCCCCTGCGCCTTCAAGCTTTTTAACAATCGGGTGCTCTGAATTGATTTCAAGCACAAGCTGTGCCTTAACCTTTTCGCTGCCGGGCATCTGGCTTAAAACCTTTGCCATTTCGAGAGTTACATAGCCCTCTGTTGAAAGTGCAACAGGGTGCGAGCCAAGCTTGTTTGAAAGCTTAACAGCCGTTACCTCGCCGTCAAGTGCATCCTTGATTTTTTCAAGAAGCTCTTTACTCTCTTCGTTTTTATTCTTAATTGCCTCTTTCTCTGCGTCCGTGCTTATGTCAAGGTCATCCTTGCTGATATTTACAAACTGCTTACCGTCATATTCCATAAGCATCTGAATTGCAAATTCGTCAACCTCGTCGGTGAAATAGAGCACCTCATAGCCCTTTTCCTTAACTGCGTCAAGCTGGGGAAGCATTGAAATCTTTGATGCGTTTTCGCCGCAGGCATAATAGATTTTCTCCTGCGAGTCAGCCATTCTTCCTACGTATTCCTTAAGACTTGCAAAGCCGCCGTTTGAGCTTTCGAAAAGGAGAAGGTCTTTAAGCGCATCTTTCTCCATACCATAATTTGCATAAACGCCATACTTGAGTTGAAGGCCGAAGGTTTTGAAAAACTTTTCGTATTTCTCCCTGTCATTTGTCATAAGCTTTTTAAGCTCGTTTTTAATTTTTTTATCAATTGCCTTTGCAATAATCTTAAGCTGATGGTCGTGCTGGAGCATCTCGCGGCTTATGTTAAGGCTCAGGTCAGCGCTGTCAACAAGCCCCTTCACAAAACTGAAATAGTCGGGCAAAAGCTCAGCACATTTGTCGGTTATAAGCACGCCGTTTGAATATAGCTGAAGTCCCTTTTCGTACTCCTTTGAATAGAAATCATAAGGCGGGTTTTCAGGAATAAACATAAGTGCATCAAAGGTTGCCTGGCCCTCCGTTTTCGAATGAATAACAAGCAGCGGATCGGCATAGTCATAAAACTTGCTTTTATAAAACTCGTTATAATCCTCAGCCTTGATTTCACTTTTTGACTTACGCCAGATAGGTACCATTGAATTGAGAGTTTCCTCTGCAATTTCGGTGATATACTCACCCTCCTTGTCAGGGTCCGGCACCTCGTGTGACATCTCCATAACAATAGGATATCTAATGTAGTCGCTGTACTTTTTAACAAGCCCGGATATTACATTTTGATCAAGATACTGCGAGTAATCCTCGTTTTCAGTATCCTCTTTAAGATAGAGGGTAACGTCAGTTCCGACATTTTCCTTTTCACACTCTTCAACCGTATAGCCGTCAACACCGCTTGACACCCATTTGTTTGCAGTATCGCTGCCAAAGGCTTTAGAGGTAACCTCTATTTTTTCACTTACCATAAATGCGGAATAAAAGCCCACGCCAAACTGTCCGATTACGGAAATATCCTGTGCGTTTTCATCCTCTGAGTTCTCATTTTTGAAATTAAGCGAATCACTTTTTGCAATGGTGCCGAGATTTTTCTCAAGCTCTTCAGCAGTCATACCAATTCCGTTGTCGCTGATTTTAATTTTTCTTGCATCCTTATCAAGCTCAATATTAATTCTATAATCCCCTCTTGTAAGCGTAACGCTGTCATCAGTCAGGGATTTGAAATAGAGCTTGTCTATAGCATCACTTGCGTTTGAAATAAGCTCACGAAGAAAGATTTCCTTGTGAGTATAAATCGAATTAATCATCATATCGAGCAGTTTTTTCGATTCTGCCTTAAACTGCTTTTTTCTCATAACAATCACCTTACTTTTATGTAATTAGCACTCGTAACTTTCGAGTGCTAAATATATTATAGTCCTATTTTTCGAAATGTCAATATCACAGAAAAAATAAATTTATATCTTTCATATTTTTACATTATTTTCATATCGGCTCTATTATAATCGTTTTGTTAAAGGAAGTGTAAAAATGCCCGTTAAGGAATTGATAAGAGAAAAAAGAAAGGAAAGTCCGCTTACAGAGGAGCTTGTGCAGGGCGGATTCTGGTTTGCAATATCGTTTGTGTTAAGCTTTTCGTCAGTTGTAGGCGGGGCCTGTCCGTTTGCGGTATCCGCCATAACAGTTTCAAAGAAGAAAAATATTCTTTTCTCAATGGCAGGAGCAGGGGCCGGTTACATAATCTTCTGTTCGGGAAATCAGAGCATAAGATATTTTTCAGCGGTGCTTATTGCGGCTCTTGGCGCGTTTGCAATGACGATATTCAAAGCAAGAAAGATGGCGTATCTTCCGATGCTGATATCCTTTCTGTCTGTTCTTGCGACGGGACTTGTGATGGCGTACAGGGAAGCGGCTGCAACGAGCGCATACGCACTTGTTTTCGGCGAGTCGATTCTTGCGACAGGAGCGTCGCTCTTCTTTTTCAGAAGTGTTAACATTAATTTCAAAAGACTTAAATACAAGGCGCTGTCACTCATAGACACGACCTGCCTTTTGATAAGTGCCTGCGCACTCCTTTCCGGCTTTTCGTTTATTGAGATTAAGGGGTTTTCGCTCGCAAGAATTATTGCGGTTGCAACAATATTAATAACCGTGCGCTTCGGTGAACAAAAATGGGGACTGATTATCTCACTTTGTCTTGGCTTTGCGCTTGGTATCAGCGAAAGGGACAGCTTGTTTTTAATCGGCGCCTATGCATTTTCTGCTCTTGTTGCGTCGCTGTTTTCGTCGCTTTCAAGTTTCAGCGTATGTGCAAGTTTCTGTCTTTCCATGATATTTTTCAGCGTTTGCGCAAGTATGGGTGCACTTTCCGTTTGCTGTGCGGCTGAAAGCATTACAGGCTCTTTAATCGTTTTATTGCTTCCTGAAATTGTGACTGACAAAATCAGTGAATTCTTTGAAAGCGGCGCTGACATCGCACCGGACGGTAGTCTTCGCCAAAGTCTTACCGTAAGGCTTCGTTTTGCGGCATCTGCACTTTCTCAGGTAAGTGAAAGCGTAAGGGACGTCAGGGAAAGAATAAGCAGTATCGAGATGAAAAACCCTCTTGAGGGCGAAATGCGAATGGTTGCGGCAGATCAGTTTTTTTCGATAGCGGATATGCTCGAGGACCTTGCATTTGAATTCAACGACGCAGAGATTTTCGATTCAAAGGCAGCAGGGAAAATACGCCGTATGCTCGGCGAATATGAAATTTATCCCGATAATATTTCGGTGATAATTGATAAATACGACAGAATGAGAATTGAAATACTTGCGCCTCTCAAAACAAACGGACTTGACAGCCCGAGAATTAGAACGCAGATTTGCAAGATATGTTCAAGAGATTTTGAAAAGGGGCGGATCAACTACTCCGGCTCAAACATGCTTTTGAGCATTATTGAAAAGCCAAATTTCAGCATAAGCTTTGGCTTTGCACAGTATACTGCAGAAGGTACGCTTTGCGGTGATACGGTAAAAATGATTAACGATTCAAAGGGACATATGATTTTCATCATAAGTGACGGAATGGGAAAAGGCAGCCGTGCTGCGCTTGACGGAGCAATGGGCGCAGGTCTTCTTTCAAAGCTTCTTGGCGCAGGATTCGGCTTCGACTCCTCGCTCAAGGTTGTAAACAGCGCTCTTCTTGTTAAAAGCGGCGACGAAAGTCTTGCAACGCTCGACTGCGCCTGTGTAGACCTTTTTACCGGCAAATGTGAGTTTTACAAAGCAGGTGCGCCAAGGTCCTATATTGTGAAGCAAAACTCGATCAGCAGGTGTGAGCTTTCGTCGATGCCTGCAGGAATACTAAGAGGTATTGAATTTGCAAAACGAACAACAGTGCTCAGCGTAGGTGATGAAATAATAATGATGAGCGACGGAATTACCGATATAAACGAGGAAGAGCTTGAAGGTTTTCTTGCAGCGGACGAAGGACTTTCACCGAATGACAAGGCACAAAGTATACTTGACTTCGCACTCAAAGCAACTGATGAAGAGCATCGTGACGATATGTCGGTTATTGTTGCAAAGGTAGGTAAAATAAAATGAGCTTATTAAAAAGAAAAAAGACTTCGCAAAATGAAACGAAGCCTGAAATTATATATCCAAACGAATTCAGAAGGCAGCTTTGCACTCAGGCGCAGCTTACCCAAGAGCTTATAAGCGCACACCTTAAAGGAAATAAAATTCTTCTCGACAAATTAAAAATAAAGACGGACAAGCTTCGGCAGATTTACATCGTCGGAAATTCCTCCTACTACCCTCTTGCAATCTGGGCATCGCATAATTTCGAGGTGATATGCGACGTTCACTCTTCACCGTATCTTTTATCAGAGCTTGAATGCAGCGAGGTTATGCTTGATAAAAAAACGCTTGTAATTCTGCTGTGTTCTCACGAAGAAGCAAAAGGAACTCTTGAAAGGGTAAAGAAGGCCAAGGCGGAATATTTGTTTATCGACGACCATATTGACAAGGAGTCAAAGCTTAAAATACCGATTGGCGAATTCACTCTTAAATACATTATGCTTTCACTCATTGCACTTTATATTGGCAGAAAGAATCAAATTCTTACCGAGCTTTATTACAAGCTTGCGATAAATTCACTTAAAAACCTTCGCGCAAATATAAATGATATAATGAAAAACGAGAGTTATATTTTAAGTATTGCCGACGGAATGTACGCAAAGGATATGATTATTACAGGCAGAAATGTTGACTACGCTACTGCAATGTATATTGCCGACTTGTTCTCATACGCACTCGGCTGTGATGTAAGAAGCATTCAGTCTGGTGAGCTTGAAAAAATCATAAATAAAAGCAATGTAATCGCCATTGCGTCAAACGATAATTTTTATTCGGTTTTGCCGGACGAAAATTATTCGGTAAAAATCGCTCCGCTTTCGTGCAGCGACAGTTCGAACAGCATATGTTTTCAAGGAACTTTGCCGCTTTTTAACCCACTGCTTTGTGCTATTATCGGGCAGATAATAGCATACGGAATAATTTATAACACATAAAAAAGCTGTCTCACGGAAATAAATCTGTGAGACAGTACTTTTTTACTTATTTAATTCCGCTTTGCCCTCAGGCGTATCGCGGTAGTACTGGGTGAAAGGATGGAATCTCTCCTTCTCCTCCCATATGCGTTTTGCGACAGGCGCCCAGTTTTCAGCATATGTGTCACACTTGGAACATAGTTCCTCTACCGATTCCGGCATTATGAGATTTGTTGATTTAGCGCCTGATTTTTCGACAATTTTTCGTAACGCCTGCGGATTTTCAAGCATCGGACAAGGACGAAGCATATTGTCGTTAAATGGCTGGCCCTTATAGTACTCTTTGAATAGCGGTGCCTTAAGACATTCCTTGATTGTTTTCTCTCTGATGTTCGAGTCTGAATAATGAATAAAAACGCACGGCTCCACATCTCCCCTTGAGTTGATATGAAAGTAGTTTCTTCCGCCCGCTATACATCCGCCGACAAATTCAGCATCATGCTGAAAATCGACCGTGAATATTGGCTTGCCGGTTTTTGAATTTCTCTTTTCCCTGATTGCTCTATATACATGCTCTCTTTGTTCAGGGGTGAGAAGTAAGCTTGTGTCCGCGTCGCTTCCGACAGGCATATAGTGAAAATACCACGCAAACTTTGCACCGTTTTCAATCATAAAATCGTAGAATTCGTCAGATGTAACGGCGTCGTAATTTTGGCTCGTGTAACAAACAGAGGTACCGAAAAGGCACTTATGCTTTCGAAGAAGCTCCATAGCCTCAAGCGTTTTCTTATAAGCGCCGTCTCCTCTTCTTGCATCGTTTGTTTCCTCGCTTCCCTCAAGCGAAAGCGCAAGCGCAAAATTACCGCAAGCCTTCATATCCTCACAGAATTTGTCATCTACAAGCGTTGCGTTTGTGTAAGCGAGAAAAAGACAATCAGGATTTTCTCTTGCAACGGTTAGAATATCATTTTTTCGAATAAGCGGTTCGCCGCCTGTAAACATATAAAAATGTGTTCCGAGCTCCTTACTTTGAGAAACAATGCTTCTCATTTCGTCGAGCGTAAGGTTTTCTCTGTGTCCGTATTCGGCAGCCCAGCAACCCTTACACTTCAGGTTGCAGGCAGAGGTCGGGTCGAGAAGAACAACCCACGGAATATTACAATGCTCCTCTTCCCTCTTTTTTCGAAGAGTGGCAGTTCCGATCAAGCCAAGATCAATGCCAAAGGTCAGGGCAATGCTTTTGAACTGCTCGTGGTCAACATCTCTCAAGCCGTCAAAAAGGTACTTATTCCACACATTAGACTTATCTGAAATGATTTCAAGCGGTTTTGAAAAGGTGGCTTCGGGGAACTGATTTCCCGTGACCTTCCTTGCGAAGTTTATAAGCCTCGGTATGTTTTTTTCAGGGTCTCTGAAGATGTAGTCAACCATCCTGTTTCCGATGATATGAAGCACCTTACTTTTCATACTTGCCATTAAATTACCTCGTTTACATAGTCTGCGGCGCGGTTATCTTAAGCATTTCAAGAATATTTTTAATAGTATCCCTTACCGCCTTGCAGAGATAGAGCCTTGCAGCCATAAGTCCCTCATCGTCGACAATAACACGGTGAGCGTTATAAAACTTATGGAAAAGTGTTGCAAGCTCGATAACATAATGAGTGATTTTTGCAGGATCATACGCTTTTGCAGCGCTTACAACCTCACCCGTAAGTGACGCAAGATGACGAATCAAATCCCTCTCCTCCTCGCTTGAAAGAAGAGCAAGCTCGTCATCTGACGGAGTGCGAAGATCTATTCCCTGCTCCTGTGCTTTTTTAAGAATTGAGCAAATTCTTGCGTGTGCATATTGAACATAATATACAGGGTTTTCACTTGACTGCTTTGCCGCAAGTTCTAAATCAAAATCAAAATGAGAGTTAGGCTCACGAAGATTAAAGAAAAATCTTGCTGCGTCAAGCGGAACCTCGTCAATAAGCGTATTAAGCGTTATTGCCTTGCCCGATCTTTTTGAAAGCTTAATAGTTTCGCCATCACGCACAAGCCTTACCATCTGCATAATAACAATATCAAGTCTTGAAGCGTCAAGACCGAGCGCAGTAAGAGCCGCTTTCATTCTTGCTATATAGCCATGGTGATCAGCGCCGAGAACATCAATAGCCTTGTCAAAACCTCTTGTGACAAGCTTGTTGTAATGATAAGCAATATCGGGGACGATATAGGTAGGAAGTCCGTTTGCACGAATCAGTACTATATCTTTATCATTGCCAAATTGTGAAGCCTTAAACCATAAAGCCCCGTCCATTTCATATGTTACGCCCTTTTCCTTTAGCGCCTCAATAACTCTTTCAACAGAGCCGTCGTTATGAAGGCTCGACTCTCTGAACCACTTGTCATAGGTGATTCTGTATCTGCCAAGATCTCGTTCAAGTCCTTCAATGTTCTTTGGCAGAGCAAAATCAACAAGTGCCTTACGCCTCTCCTCGCTTGAAGTATTAACATATTTGTCGCCGTTTTCAGCTATAAAAGTCTCTGCGTGATCGGTTATATCCTGACCGTGATATGCGTCCTCCGGCATTTCAACGCTTGAATCAAAATGCTGAAGGTATCTTACCTCAAGAGAGGTTGCAAATTTTTCAATCTGATTTCCCGCATCGTTAACATAAAACTCACGGCTCACATCAAATCCTGCCCAGTCAAGAACGCTTGCAAGGCAGTCGCCGATTGCGCCTCCCCTTGCGTTTCCTATATGCATAGGACCTGTCGGATTAGCCGAAACAAATTCAACAAGAACTCGCTTACCCTGTCCGTAATCCGATTTACCGTAATCGTCACCGCAGGCAATTACATCCTTAAGTATTTCACCGAAAAAGCGCTGTGACAAAAAGAAATTGAGAAAACCTGCGCCCGCAATTTCAACCCTTTCAAAAAGAGTGTCGGTAAGATCAATATATTTAACAAGGCTTTCGGCAATCATACGAGGTGCTTTCCTGAAAGAACGAGCGCCTGCCATTGCGGCATTTGACGAATAATCGCCGTTTGCTTTATTAGCAGGAACCTCAATAATGAATTCAGGCACCTCCGCCTTTGGTAGCTCACCATTTTTAACGGCAAGCTCAAACGCCTCATTGATTTTATTTTTTAGTATTTCCTGTGTCTTATTTACAATTTTAGACATTAATATTACTCCTGATTTTTCTTAACCTTCATTAAAAGAGAATTTCTCGATGCGATAACGCCGTTAATGTCAATATCGTATCTGAATTCAAACTCACCGTTTTCACCGTCAAAATCCGCAGAAATTGAGTGGCCTGAAATACCCATAAGAATATCGCCGTATTCCGAACCGTAGTGGCAAAGATTCCTGTTTGAGCTTTCAATAATAAGACGAGAGTCATAAGCGCCGCTTCTCGTCATTTCCACAAGTCCCTCGTCCTTGCTGATTACCACCTTAACGTTAACAGGATCGCTTTGCTCCTGCTGCTCATCATATTCTACAATATATTCACTCTCACTTTCAGTAAGAATTCCTGTGGTGGTCAATTCAATTTTATCGCGCTGGTTATCCACACGCTGAGTACCGATGATTTCAATAAGTATCTGCATAGTTAAATTTTACCGCCGCGCTGAATTGCGAATTCAATAAGGTTTTCTATAAGTGACTTATAAGAAACGCCGACAGCCTCAAAAAGCTTTGGATACATACTTATGTCAGTCTGTCCCGGAATTGTATTAATTTCGTTTAGAAGCACCTTGTCGTCGCTCTTTCTGACGAAGAAATCAACCCTTGACATACCCTCGCAGCCGAGAGCCTTGAACGCTTTAACAGCAAGCTCTTTAACCTCCGCTCTCTTCTCTTCCGGAATAAGCGCAGGGATATGAAGCTCTGACTGAGGATTATTATACTTTGCGTCAAAGTCGTAGAATTCCGCTGCTGCAACGATTTCGCCCACCTCGCCTGCAACAGGAATATTATTACCCATAACCGCACACTCAACCTCGTGTCCGTCGATAAATTCTTCAAGAACTGCTTTCTTGTCTTCCCTGAAAGCTACTTCCATAGCATTCTTAAGCTCATCAATATTGTGTGCCTTGGAAATTCCAACAGACGAGCCTGCATTTGCAGGCTTCA
Organism: Ruminococcaceae bacterium UBA7030; assembly: GCA_002494125.1. Lineage (GTDB taxonomy): Bacteria > Bacillota > Clostridia > Oscillospirales > Acutalibacteraceae > Eubacterium_R. Next base: position 15,688 of record DLBD01000123.1, read on the forward strand.
CAAATATCGGATATCCGAGCTTATCCTCAGCAGTTTTAAGCGCTTCTTCGCCGTTAATTCTGTATTCATATTCAGAGATTGCGCACCACTTTGCCTGCGGAATATCAAAAGCGTCGGCAACAGCGTTTGCAACTGCCTTATCCATACATACACCGGATGAGGTTGCGTCACAACCGACATAAGGAATCTGTGCAAGCTGCAAAAGCCCCTGAATTGTGCCGTCTTCACCGTTTTTGCCATGTAGCACGGGGAACGCAACATCAAGACGGATTATATCACCGTTTGAGGTAATTATACCGTGAACACCTGCATCAGGACATATAAAGGCGGGAACAATATTCGGTGATAACGTCCACTTGTCTTCGGGGAGAAGGTCAACATTATCATTATAAATGTACCACTTACCATCTTTAGTAATACCGATTAAAACGACATTGTACTTGTCGTAATTCATATTTTTTATTATGCTTTTTGCGGAGATACAGCTTATATCATGCTCTGAAGATACGCCGCCGAAAATAATCGCAATAGTCTTTTTGTTCATAGTGGTCACCCGCTTTGCGTAAATATTCATAATATTTTATCATATTAAACACTAATAATCAACACTTTATAATATATAAATTATATAATTATTAATTAAAAAGTTAGTGACAAAAATAATAAATAGTGATATAATATATTGGTCTAATTTTATAAAGAATTATATGAGGCAGAATTATGACAGCATTTCAAAGGTACAAAAGATATGTTTTAAGAAGGTCAATAGTCATTTCCGTTGCCGTGGCTGTTACCATTTCTTTAATATTTGCAATAATGCTTCCTACCATTGAAAAACAGCTTCCAAACGCTGACAGCAATGCGGCAGCGGTTACGGAGGTTACTAATGAGTAGAGGCAGAACACTTTACAAAATTAACCGTGCTTTTTCCTATCTCACGAGCTTTTTACTTTTCCTTACAATTCTCGGCTCGTTTGTTGTAGGCATTGCTACGGTTACAATAGGCAACACGGATTTCAAAGCTTCTTATTTCACAAGCCCTGCTACTATAAATACGCTTGTAAAAGAGCTTGATGAAAATATGACAGACCTCTGCGAAGAGGAAGATATACCAAAAGAGGTGTTTATCAACACAACAGGGTATAATTTTATTTCTTCAATTCAGAGAACGGTTATCGACGATACAGTTACAACTGAGCCCACAAACTTTTCATACACCTCAACGATTATAGGCGATTACAAAAAAGCGCTTACAACATATGATGAAAAGAATGGAATTGAACGTTCAAACGAGGAAACAGACAGAATTGTCCAGGAAGCGGTTGACATTTTCAACAAAACCTGTTCAATTCAGAACAACCAAAATCTGAGTTCCTGGGCAAACGTTGTAAACAGCAAGCTTCTTCCGATGATATTTGCAATTCTGATTATAGTTTCACTTATGCTCGGTTCTGCAATTTCAAGGCTTTTCGGCGGAAGAAAACTCAAATATAACTTTATCGCTATGAGCTTTACAAGTGCAGGCGGTATTATGATACTTATCCCTCTCATCTCTATTTTCTCCGGAATTATGGGAAGGATTAATCTCACAAATATCGACGCATATAACGAAGCTATAAAGCAGTGCGTAAACTCAATGTTTGTCGTGTTCATTATTTTCGGCGCTCTTCTTGCAGGAATCGGCGCAGCGCTTTTTGCATGGACTTACAAATACTATCGTTTCAGACTTCTTGAAAGCGATACTGAGGCAGAAATCAAGAGAAATCTTGTTGACTAAAGAATAAAATTAAGGAGATATGTATGGAATTAACTGAAGCACTTTCTATTATTGAAAAGCATCTCAGCGAGGCAAATGCAGAACTCGGCTTCAAGGCTGTTTCAAAGGATGACAGCAGTATCACCTTCGACGGTGAAAAGGGCTCATACAGGCTCAATTATGATTTTGACGCAAATGTTTTTGCATTTGACTGCGCATATGAAAAGGGCGAAAACGGATACGAATATTCAACTATTTCAAAGTCGCTTTTTGACCTTGAGGAATATAACGAGAAGGACGCAAAATCATATGCTAACGAGGTTGCGGACGAGCTCTCACGTATGTTCAAGGTTAAGAAAAAGGTTGACCTTGACAAGGTAAAAATGCCAAAGGCAGTTTCAAGAACAAAGGCAAAAAACGGAATTATAAGCTATGACGCTGATTCGCTTGCAAATCGTTTCGGAGTTCTCTATCCGGATATGAAGGATTTAATCAAGCAGAACATTGCCGACTACGGCGAGTTTTTACCCGAAACCTTTTTCACAGAACATGGCACTGCAAGAGTTATGCAGGTGATTGAAAACGGTTCAAAGGACGAGAGAAAAAAGCTTTTCAAAATGCTTAATGAGGTTTACGAAGACGGTACAAACGAGGTTCAGGATATCATAGGTGTAACCATTCTCGGCGAAATGAAAAATGACGCAAAGCTTATGGCGGTTGCAGACGAGTATATGAGCGAGTATATGTCAGGCCCCGTTCACGAGGTTAACAAGCTCACTAAAAAGAACAGCTCTCTTACAAGAAAGCTTAAAAACCCGCCTGCATATAAGCCAAAAAAACAGAAAAAGCCAATGATGAGTGAGCTTTACCAGCAGAACAGATAATATGGACTTACAAAACAAAATGATAAAAAAGGGATATATTATCCCTGTTATAATTGCAATTATTTTTGCTGTTTTAACTATTCTGTTTTTTAAGCTTTTTGTAAACAATGCTCCTTATTCATCACAGGATACTGTTGAGCTTGCAGTAACGGACAGTGCAACTATAATAGAAAGAAATGATATTAAGAAGTCTGATGAAATCAGCAAAAGTGAACTCGGTGAGTTAGAACAAAACACGCTGCTCGGCGCCGTTGAGGTTGACGATGGCTGGCTTTCTGTAGTTTATAACCCGTCAGAGTCCGTTTCGGCTGATGTTATTTCTCTTGATTGCGAATACAAGCTTGTAGGTGAAACAGGCGTATGTCTTTGCACAGTTACGAAAAACAACTCGCAAAAGCTTAAGGAAATTGAAGACGGCGACGAGCTTAAAATTAGCACTATTTACAGCAGAGAAGACTACACTCTTACAGCCGTTTCAAGCAGTTATTTCACAAGCGCCGAGGAAGCCGTTTCACTTGCAGAGGATATGCCGTGTGCGGTAGTTATTGTTGCCGACACCTCCAACGGTATTTCAATCGGCGAAAAATTTCTTGCAGTCGCTTTTGAAGTAAGCGGCGGTGCAAAGGTTACGGCTTAGGAGGTTCAATATGGGTTTAGTTAAAGGAAGAAAAATATTGAGCTTCATCTTCACCGTATTCTTCGTTGCAGGAATGCTGATGCTTTTTGGAACATTTATCGCAGACAACACAATCTGCCGTTCGGCATACACGTCAAAGTTTATTCTTTCAAGCTCTGTAAAAGCTGAGCTTGACGGCAACTATGAAAGAAGAATTACAGCACTTTCAAAGCAGTGCGGTATCCCTGCTGATGTTTTCCTTACATCAAAGGAAGATTTTTCAGAGGACGACAACGTTTCAAACAGGTTTTTCAGAGGATATGAAACTACTATTTACTCAAAAGAAAAGGTTGAAACCGTAAAGAACTACTGCAAAGAATATCTCAGTGCAACCGATATAAGTTACACCGAAGCAGAAGTTGACAGCATTGCCGAAATGGCTGTGAGGATTTATGATGAATCCTACGGACTCAGGCACACGCAGGAGGCATATGAATATGTTGAATGGATACATTCCGTAAGCAACAAGATATATTCATCTGCACTAATCTTCATTTTCCTTTCAATGATAGGAATGGCTGTGCTTTATTCAAAAAAGGTTGAATTCCAAAAGGCGCTTATGTCACAGTTCAACGCAACAGGCTTCACCTTTGTTGCAGTGTCGCTCTCCTGCCTTATAACACGAATCGGAACGCACGCAAATGTTACCCCGTCTGTTTATTCAGCTGCGCTTGCAAACGCAGTAAGAGCTGATTTCATATTGCTTTTAATTATCGGACTTGTTTTCACAGCTCTTTCGGTATACTTTACACCAAAGGTATTCAGTAAAGTTTCAAAATAATATAATATTGTAATTAATAATATAATTTATATATTATAATATGCACACCCGTCAGTATTATGACGGGTGTTTTTTTATATATTTTTTTTGAAAAATTTTTCAAATATATATTGTGCCACCCCCTCGCTCAATAGCAGCTTTTATCAATATGTAGTATATTTTTTATTTTTGTTATCGATTTGGTTACAAATTGAAAGATTTTTTTAATCAATTTCTAATAAATTAACAAAAATAATCAATCACACACTAAAGTGTTAAAAATTATTACCACAAGATATTGTAATCGGGTTGTTATTTTACACAAACAATTTTTCTTTCTTTGTGCAAAATGCATAAAAACTTAAAATTATTTTTGTTGACACTTTGTGAAATGGTGATATAATTCTTAACGCTCGAGGAAATAATATCGGAAAGGGATACAATAAAAATCCCACGGCAGACAAATTTAGACTCTGTTGAGTGAAGTAATTCACTTATATTAGGATTAAATTCAAAGCAACCTAATATTATTCCGAAGAACAAAGGAGATTAAAATGATTAATCAGGCAGAAGCTAAAGGATTTAAGCGCTACGGCAAAGCAATTCTTTTAGCTGCAATAACATTAATAATTGCTCTCGGCATTGTTTCTGCAAATGTATTTGCTGACTTTTCAGCACAGTACGATGTTGAAATCATTGTCGACGGAGTAAGCAGTACTGTTTCAACGAATCAGACTCAGGCAGTTGAAGTTCTTGAACAGGCTAACATTACAGTTGATGACAGCGACAAGCTTGATGTAAGCGGTTTCAATGCCGGTGAAGGCGGCGTAATTATTCTCGACAAACAGCATGATGTAAACATTGAGTTTGATAAGACAATCAACACCTATAAGGTATATGCCGACACAGTTGGCGACGCACTTGGCGAAATCGGTCTTTCTGTTGCCGATATGGACAAAATCAACTATGCACTTACAGATACAGTTGTTGACGGTATGGTTATCAGCATCCAGACATCAAAGTCAGTAAGCATAACAGTTGACGGAGAGACTTACAAATATGCTCTTTATCAGGGCACAGTTCAGGATTTAGTAAAACTTGCTAAAATTGAGCTTGGTGCAGAAGACTACACCGAGCCTGCACTGACAGATGCTTTAGAGGCAGGTATGGAAGTAACGGTTTACAGAGTTACCTACAAGGAAGAAACCGTTTCCGAAAAGGTTTCATACGGCACAGTAAAGCAGGATGACGACACAATGTACAAAGGCACCTCGAAGGTATACGCTTCGGGTGAATACGGCGAGGACGAAGTAACATACAAGGTAAAGTATGTAAACGGTGAAGCTGCAGGTAAGACAGAGCTTTCAAGAAAGAATATTACTGCTCCTGTTGACGAAATCGTTTATGTCGGCACAAAACCTTACGAGGGAAGAGCAGACATCTCTTCAAACGGTGTTGAGTCATACAATGGTATTTCACTCGGTCAGGTTATTTCAGGCAGATACACACACTACTGCGCATGCGCTGCCTGCTGCGGTTCAAACAGCGGTAATACAGCAAGCGGTATCCACGTACAAAACGGTATGGATGACCCTTACTACGTAGCATGTAACTGGCTTCCTCTCGGCTCTGTAATCAGCGTTGACGGAACAATCTACACAGTAGTTGACCGCGGTGGTTCAGGTCTTTCCTCAGTGGGCAGAATTGATATTTATACTCCTGCCGGCCACGCAGAGTGTTACAGACTCGGAACAGGCGGTTGCACAATCGAAATCGTAAGATTAGGTTGGTAAGCTGCGTCAGCTTTATTTTGATAATAAACGGTTTGGATTAATCCAAACCGTTTTCTTTTTTACTTCTCCATTTATATTGACTTATTAAATAAAAAATAGTAAAATAACAAGGTATATAAATACGGAGGTTACTATTATGAAAAACACCGAAAAAACACTCGAACAGCTTGTTGCTCTTTCAAAGGGCAGAGGTTTTGTATACCCCGGCAGTGAAATTTACGGCGGTCTTGCAAACACCTGGGACTACGGTCCTCTCGGCGTCGAGGTTAAAGAGAATATAAAAAAAGCTTGGAGAAAAAAGTTTATTCAGGAGAACAAGTATAATGTCGGCCTTGATTCTGCTATTCTTATGAATCCTCAGACATGGATTGCATCAGGACATCTCGGCGGCTTCTCAGATCCTCTTATGGACTGCTGCGAATGTAAGACAAGGCACAGAGCTGACGACCTTATTGAAAGCTTTGACGGCACAAATGTTGCAGGTTGGACTAACGAGCAGATGGCTGACTATATCAAGGAAAAGAATATTCCTTGTCCGAACTGCGGAGCGCACAACTTTACAGATATTCGTCAGTTCAATCTTATGTTCACAACCTTCCAGGGTGTTACCGAGGACACAAAGGACGAGATTTATCTTCGCCCTGAAACTGCACAGGGTATCTTTGTAAACTTCGCAAATGTTCAGAGAACAACAAGAAAAAAGGTTCCTTTCGGCGTTGCACAGATTGGTAAATCCTTCAGAAACGAAATCACACCGGGTAA
>DLBD01000141.1 GCA_002494125.1 Ruminococcaceae bacterium UBA7030
GTAGCCGTCTTCTCTTGCTCTTTCAACCTCATATTTTCCCTGTGCGTTCGGCTCTGTTACAGGAATGAAACCGTTTGCACAGTATTTCTGAGGAACTTCTGCAGAGAATGAACCGCCTGAAATGTTTACCTTTTCATCAGATGCTGACGTCTTCTTTATCGTATTATATGTGAAGTCGCCGCCTTCGATGTTGATTTCACCGTTTACGCTTGTGCTTGCAACGCAAAGTGCTGCTGTTGTGTTGTTTGATACAAACGTACCGTCTGTAACGTTTACGGTGCCTTCCTCTGTGTAGATATTATAATATGTTTTCTTTGTTGAGTTATTGAGTGTGTATGTACCTCCGTTTATTGTGGTTGTACCTGTATTGCATGCAAGGTTACCGTTATTCTTTCCGTAAACCGTTGCATCATTGACTGTAAGCGTACCGTTTTCGTCATTGATAACTGCGTATGCATATGCACCGCTGAATTTGTTGTTATCAATCGCGGTATAGTAACCGTTATTGATTGTTGCTGTGCCGTAGTTTCTGAAGCCTGCGCCGCGGTTAATTGCGTTTGCATTTGTCATATCGTCGTCTGCGTCACCGAAGTGAACAGGTGCGTTTACTGTTGCCGTACCGTAGTTCATAAATGCGTCGTGACCCTGTGCTGTAATATCCGTGTTGTAGATATGACCTGTGCCGCCTACAAACTCAAGTGTTCCGTTGTTTTCGATAAGCTTGCCGTTTACCTCGCCGCTGATGTCATATCCTGCAAGGTCGAGCTTGATATTTTTACCCGATGCGATTGAAAGTGTATCTTCAAGTGTTACATTCTGAAGAAGAACTACTGTGTCGCCTGACTGAGCTGCTGCGATTGCTTCCTCAAGTGTCGGGTAGCCTACTCTGCCGATTGCCGCTTCACCTTCGATGGTGGTAACGTCCCATGTGAGAGTTTTGTTATTGTAATCTGAAAGAGTTGCGCCCTCTTCCAAAACGGTTTCACCGTCAAAAAGACCTAAGTTTCCGCTGCCTGTATAAGCAAGAGACTGATTTTCATCAAATACATTAGCTTTTAATGTAAGATTATGAGCGGTATTCGGGCGCTCAAAGGTTACTGTTGATAATGAAGTACAATTTTTGAAAACATCATGATCAATGATAGTAACATTACTTGGAATAATTATGCTTTTTAATGAAGAACAGTTTTCAAATAAGCTATAATTAATGGTTGTAATACCACTTGGAAGCTCTATGTTCTCTAAAGCAATACAACTCCTAAAAGCTGAATAACCGATTGATGTAACACCGCTTGGAATGTTTATGTCCTTTAAAGCCACACAATACGAAAAAGCAGAGGAACCAATGCTTGTAACACCGCTTGGAAGCTCTATGCTCTCCATAACCCTACAATTATTAAAAGAATTGTAACCAATGCTTGTAACAGTGCTTGGAATATCTATGTTTTCCAACGACTTACAACCATTAAACAACGAGTTTGGAATTGCCGTTAAGTTAGATGGTAAAGTTACGCTTTTAAGTGCCTCACAAGCATAAAATGCACTATTACCAAGACTTGTTACACTGTCGGGAACTACTGCCGAAGCAAGTGAACGGCAAGCGAAAAATGCACTATCGCCTATGGTTGTAACTTTGTTTGGAATATTGATGCTTGTCAGAGCGCAGCTCATAAAGGCAGAATAATCTATTTTTGTTAAATTAGCGGGAAGAACTATACTTGTAAGTTTATAGTCACTATCAAATGCACTTTGACCTATTTCTGTTACAGTATTTGGAAGAGAAACACTTGTAAGATTACTGCAATTACTAAAAGCGTTATTACCAATTCTTGTAATTCCGTTACCGACAACTATCTGTTTGATATCATAATTAGGACTACTTTGACTTTGCCAAGGTGCATGGTTGCTGTCCCCATAGTATTTATAGTCATACATTGAACCCGAGCCGGTGAGAGTAAGTATGCCGTTGTTAAGTGACCAATTAATGTTTGCACCACATTTTCCTGATGTAGCCGCACTTGCAGAAATTGCGCTTAACGGTAACATTGTGACTACCATTAAAACAGCAAGAACAAGTGAAATTAATCTCTTTTGTTTTTTCATATATTTCGTTCCTTTCTATATAAATACACAACTATTATATATAATATATGTATAGAAAGTCAATAGAAAAACGAAAATAAATTTAACAATTTGTTCACAAATTTATTCTGCCTTCTTTGGTACATTTCTACAAACAAAAAGGCGTTAAGGTGAAAATGAAAACGGCTTTTACAAAAATGTAAAAGCCGTTTAGTTATCGTAAGTATTCAACTGTTTTTATATGCTCGCCGTTGCGGTAATACAGCTTCGGCACTCGCCTTGCAAGTGAACAGGTCAACTCATAATTAAACGAACCTGCAAGCTCCGACACCTCTTCGATTGAAAGGCGCGCGTCGCCGTCCTTGCCGACAAGGGTAACTTCATCTTCAATTGAAACGCCGTCAATATCCGTAATATCAATCATAAGCTGATCCATACAAACCCTGCCGAGTATTTTTGCATATTGTCCGCCGACAATCACCCTGCCCTTGTTCGACAGCGCGCGTGGATAACCGTCAGCATAGCCTACAGGAACAGTTGCTATAACCGTATCCTTTTCGGTGACATACGTTGCGCCGTAGGAAATCTCCCTTCCCTTCGGCAGAGTTTTAATATGAGTTATATGGCTTTTCCACTCAAGCGCAGGCTTAATATCGAGTATGGAGCTGTCAACCTCGTGCGAGGGGTAAAGACCGTATGTAATAATACCCGAACGCACCATATCAAAACAATCGTCAAGCACCATAATTCCAGCAGAATTATAAAGATGTCGTATCGGGATGTCGATATTCCTGTTATTAAGCATATCAAGAAAGAGTAAAAACCGTTCTCTTTGAGCATAGGTTTTTGAAAGGTCGCTTTCGTCAGCTGTTGCAAAGTGGGAGAAAATCCCCTCTGCTTCAATACACGGAAGCTCACAAATCATTTTGCAGATATCTGCGCTTTCCTCGCTTACCTGAAAGCCTATACGGCTCATACCCGTGTCAATACAGAAATGAAATTTTGCAACCTTTCCCTGTCTTACAGCTTCGTCTGAAAGAGCCTTCGCACTTTCAAAACTGAAAACGGGTATTCTCATTTCATCCCTTACAACCTCGTCAAACTGCTGAGGTGACACATAGCCGAGAATGAGTACGGGCTTTTTTATGCCGGCACGGTAAAGTTCCGCCGCCTCCTCAACGCTTGCAACGCCGAAGAAATCGCATTTGCTTTCAAGAAATCTTCCAACCTCAACAGCGCCGTGTCCATAGGCGTCAGCCTTAATGACAGCAAGAAGCTTTGTTGAAGGCTTAAGCTTTTTTCGTACATTTTCAATATTATATTCTATCGCATCCAAATCAATTTTGGCATAAGTTCTATGATACATAAGCCCACCTGAAAATTAATACTTAACTATTCTATTATTTTAATACCATTATGTGAAAATGTAAAGTCTTTTATCTTTTTGACAAAAAGAAAGAAGGTCGAAATAATCCGACCTTCTCCTCTCTGTTATTACAAACTATGGAGGACCAGAGTCTGAGATGGTGCGGCCCATCTCAAATTCATTTATATTATAGTGCATTTTACCAAATATGTCAATACTTTGTTAAATTATTTTATACAATTTAATGAGTAATTGCCGATATTGAAATACAAAATAATTTGATAGTCTTTTTTTCGGTACGCTCTAAAACATTTTTATTGACATAGAACATATGTTCGTATAATATAAATCTTGAAGGTATCTTTTCCCACTCAGAGAAACCTTAAAATAACACCGAGTCCGAATAGGTGTAGAAAGGCAGGAAGTAAAGTGAATATTGATGAATTGGCTCGTGAATACGAGAAGCAGTATGAAGTGCTCAGCACCAAAATTGATGGACTAAGACCGCTTTTATACGTTTACAGCGGCGAAGACCTTCATCTGCTTAGAAGAAAAATTAAGATTTATTATGATATGGCTTGTGAATGTAAGAGGACCGCATCACTGCTCAAGGGTTATTATGAGGAGGACTAAATGGATTTTATAGAGGATTATTATTATGAAACCGAGAGCTATTCATCCTCGGGCTTCGACAGAGAACGCGCGCAGAGAAAAGCGTTTTCCGCTGTACTTCCTCTGATTATGAAAAACGAGCTCACCGAAAGGCAGTCCGTCTGCCTGAAGTATAAATACATATCGGGCAAAAGTCAGCAGGAAATTGCCGATTTGCTTCACCTCTCGCAGCCC
>DLBD01000002.1 GCA_002494125.1 Ruminococcaceae bacterium UBA7030
TCAAGGTGGTTTGTCGGCTCGTCAAGGATAAGTACATTTGCGCCTGAAAGCATCATTTTGCAAAGCATACATCTTACCCTTTCACCGCCCGAAAGTACGTTTGCCATCTTGAGTGCTTCATCGCCGGAGAAAAGCATTCTGCCAAGCCAGCCTCTGATATCAGCCTCAAGCGTGTAGGTTGTGTACTGCCTGAGCCAGTCAACAAGCGAAAGCTCAACGCCGTCGAAGTATTCGCTGTTGTCGCTCGGGAAATAGCTTCGTGACGTAGTGACGCCCCATTTGTATTCGCCCTCGTCAGGCTCCATTTCGCCCATAATGATTTTGAAAAGGGTTGTCTTTGCGACAACGTCAGAGCCGACAAATGCAACCTTTTCCCTTGGGTGAATAACAAAGCTGATGTCGTCGAGCACCTTTCTGTCGCCGATTGTCTTTGTAAGGTGGTCAACACGAAGAAGGTCATTACCGCACTCCCTGTCAGGCTTGAAGTCAACATAAGGGAAACGGCGTGAGGATACGGGCATTTCAATCATTTCAAGGGCGTCAAGCTGCTTTTTACGGCTTGTTGCCTGTTTCGATTTTGCCGCGTTTGCAGAGAAACGGTTGATGAAATCCTGAAGCTCTTTGATTTTTTGCTCGTTCTTTTTGTTCTGGTCACGAGCCTGACGCTGACGCATCTGTGTGTATTCGTACCAGAAATCGTAGTTTCCTGTGTAAAGCTGTATTTTACCGAAATCAACGTCGCATATGTGTGTGCATACCTTGTTTAAGAAATGACGGTCATGAGATACAACAATAACTGTATTTTCAAAATCGAGAAGGAAGTTTTCAAGCCAGCGAATAGCCGAGAGGTCAAGGTGGTTTGTAGGCTCGTCAAGAAGGAGAATATCGGGATTGCCGAAAAGAGCCTGTGCAAGAAGCACCTTTACCTTCATATCAGACGGAAGCTCCGCCATTTTCATATAATGATATTCGTCGGATACGCCGAGCTTATTGAGCATATATGCAGCGTCGCTTTCTGCGTTCCAGCCGTCCATATCTGCAAATTCCGCCTCAAGCTCACCTGCGCGGATACCGTCCTCGTCGGAGAAATCCTCCTTCATATAAAGCGCGTCCTTCTCCTCCATAATTTCAATAAGGCGAGGATTACCCATAAGGACTGTGCGAAGCACTTCATATTCATCGAAAGCAAAGTGGTCCTGTTTAAGAACGGAAAGCCTTTCGCCCGGAGTTATGAAAACCTCGCCTTTCTGTGAGTCGAGCTCACCTGAAAGCACCTTGAGAAAGGTCGATTTTCCCGCACCGTTTGCGCCTATAATACCATAGCAGTTGCCGGCGGAAAAGGTGACATTTACTCTTTCAAAAAGAGTTCTTCCGCCAAACTGCACCGTAACATTATTTGCTGAGATCATAAAAATGCCTCCTTATTTTTTAACTTTGTGTATTTTAGCATAAATGATATATAAATACAAGTCTATAAATATACCATAAATATTAATAATTATTATAGTTTTTTTGACATTATGACTGTTTTATATTATAATATATAGACAATATTAAGACGGAGGTTGCAAAATGAAGTATAAGGTGTCACCGTCAATGCTTGCATCTGATTACGCAAATCTTGAAAAAGAACTTAAAAAGTGTGAGCAGGGGAATGCAGACTTAATACATCTTGACGTTATGGATGGCCATTTTGTGCCGAATATATCTATCGGTGCTCCTGTTATTGCTGCTATGAAAAAAGTGTGCGACATCCCTTTTGACGTCCATCTTATGATCAGCGAACCTCTTAAGTATATTGATGATTTTGTAAAAGCAGGTGCTGATATAATCACATTTCATACCGAATGTGATTCGGATATAAATGAAACTATTGACAGGATTATTTCCCTCGGCTGTAAGGCTTCGCTTGCTGTAAAGCCAAACACTCCTATAAGCGAGGTTTATCCCTATCTCGACAGGCTTTCAATGGTGCTTGTTATGACGGTTGAACCGGGCTTTGGAGGCCAAAGCTTTATGGAATTTACTATGCCGAAGGTTAAAGAGCTTCGCGAAAAATGCCCTTTGCTTGATATCCAGGTTGACGGCGGCGTAACTCTTAAAACAGTCAAGATTGCGAAGCAGGCGGGTGCGAATGTGTTTGTCGCAGGCTCTGCGGTGTTCAAAAGCGAAAACCCGAAAGAAACAATTATGCAGTTAAAGGGATAATCCTTATGAAGAAAAAACGCTTCTATAAAAATAAAAAGCGCAACACAAAGTGGACCGAGGAGCCACAGGGAAGAAAAATCTCCTTTGCGGATAAATATGCGACTGACGGTACTGCGTCATCTGAAAGGGCAACGAGAAAAGGTTTTACAAAAGCGCAACGAGATAAGCTTTTAAGACGTATTATAATCGCTGTTTTGTGCTTTGCTGTTATCAGTGTAGGATATATTGTTACAGATATACATATGATCAGAAATTCTATGCCGCAAGCTTCAGCTGAAGACGACAATACCGGAGTAAAGCTTGTCGAGCTCTCAATTAAGGCGGGGGAGGTTCAGCCGCTTTCGTTCGATGCCGGAACTATGCTTGAATCAGTTATTAAGGAGGAGGCTTCACTCGGGTATACCAGTGTTTGCTTTGACCTCAAACGTGACGATGGCACTGTTGGCTATCAAAGCCTTCTCGCTACTATTTCAGCATACGGTGCAATTTCTTCGCCTGCAACTGACCTTAAAGGCTCGGTTGAAATGTTTATTCAAAATGATATCCTGCCCGTAGCAAGAATATCTGTTTATAAAGATAATATTGCTGCGAGGGCGGATACAGCTAATGCGGTTATGATTGACGGCGGTATCTATGAGGATTCAAACGGTACTGCATATCTTAATCCCGACAGTGAGGGAACATATAATTATATTAAGGGAATTATTGAAGAAGCAAAAGGAATGGGAATAAATGTTTTCGTCCTTGATAACTACGATTTGCCAAGCGATATTTCCGATAATTTTAACGACGGCTTCGACGCTATTTCAAAAAAGCTTTATGCTGATTTCGGGGATGAAATAAAGCTTGTGAAAAGCGTAAGCGTAAGTGTCGATTCGGCTGAGTACGAGGCTATTGAGGATCAGCTCTCATCGTTTGAAAAAAAAGAGGGCGAGGTGCTTTATACTTATGCCGAATATCCCGACAGGGTTAAAACGGTTTACGACAATATGGACGTAAACTATATTATAAGCGCAAAATAGCTTTTTTCACCGTAGGGGGTTATGTGATGAAAAAACAGGCAAAAATATTTGTAGCGTTTGCGATGTCTTTGATGCTTATTTTAACAGGTGTTACCTGTTTTGGTTCTGACGCAGTTGCACCGGAGCTCAAGGCAATCACCTTCAAAAATGCTACTATTGATACGGCGTTTAAGAGCGACGTGCTTGAGTACACAATCACACTTAAAGACAACACGGTTTCGCCAACACTTGAAAGCTTTGAAAGTACGGCTGACTGTGAGCTTTTTGTGACGTATATCACGGATGACGCCGGCCATCAGACGGGCATAAAGGCTTCTCTCAACAATTCGACGGGAAGTGGGGTGAACTACGTTTTTCACTATTCAAACCCTGCCGAATTTGTGCCTAATTCAAATAATTATCTTGCAGATATTTATTCAACTTATGCCGAGCTTGAAAAGCCGCTCAACCACGAGGATACCTCGTATAAGTTGTATATTCCCAAGGATTTGACAAATCTTAAGCTTACACCTGTTACGGAGGATGTCAACGCCTCCTGCCCGCAGCTTGAGCAGCTCACACTTTCAAACCAAAAGATAACACCGATAACACTTACCTGTACTGCAAGTGACGGCACGACAAGGTCTTATAAAATCAAAATTAAACGTGTTGACAAAACTGTTGAACAGGTTAAAGCCGAAATGCAGGAGGAAGGTTATACCTCCTTTGTTTCGGGTACCCATTTTTATGAAAGCGATTCGTTTTTTGTAATTGCAGGTGCGTCAGTCGGCGGAGTTATAGTACTGTTTCTTCTTTACAAGCTTATAAGAAGATTCGGCGTAAATCCGTATGACGCTGAGGAAAAGCCGTTTTACAGCACGGTTGACTAAATAATATTCAAACTGTGAAGAAAGGAGATTGCCTATGAATCTTGACGAAATGACAATGGAAGAGATTGTAGAGGAAATCTCAAAACTTTATGGAGAGAAAAAGTATTTACAGATAAAAGAAATTTTTATGGAGCTTAATCCTGCCGATGTTGCTGCGGTGTTTGAAGAAATGCCCGACGAACGACAGGTGCTTCTTTTCAGACTGCTTCCAAAGGAGGAAGCGGCGGAAACCTTTGTAGAACTTGACGGCGACACGCAGGAGGCGATTATCAGAGCCTTCTCCGATAATGAGCTCCGTGAGGTTATCGACGAGCTTTACCTCGACGATACCGTTGATATTATCGAGGAGATGCCGGCGACAATCGTCAAGCGTATACTGAAAAACACCGATGCGCAGACGCGTGCATCAATCAATGCTCTTCTTAAATACCCTGAGGACAGCGCAGGCTCGATTATGACGCCTGAGTTTGTCGATCTTAAGAAGGACAACACGGTTGAGGATGCGTTCAAACGTATCCGCCGTACAGGTGTTGACAAGGAAACAATTTACACCTGCTATGTGACCGATGAATCAAGGCATCTTATCGGCGTTACAACTGTTAAAGAGCTTCTTCTCCACGATACTGACGACCTTATAGAAGAGTTTATGGAGACTAACACAATCTATGTCTACACCCACGACGACAGAGAGATTGCAGCAAGGCTTTTTGACAAGTATAATTTTCTTGCTCTTCCGGTTGTCGATATGGAGGGCAGACTTGTCGGTATTATCACAGTCGACGACGCTATTGATGTCATTCAGGAGGAAACGACTGAGGATATCCATAAGATGAATGCTATCGTGCCGACGGTTGAAAAGCCGTATCTCAAGGTGAGCGTTTTTGACACCTGGAGGGCGAGAATACCATGGCTTATGCTTCTTATGGTAAGCGCTACCTTTACAGGTATGATAATAACCAAGTTTGAGGATAAGCTAAATGCGCTCATCGTTCTTACAAGCTTTATTCCTATGCTTATGGATACCGGCGGTAATTCCGGCGGTCAGGCAAGCGTTACAATTATCCGTGCGCTCTCCCTTAATGAGATAGATCTCAAGGATATTTTCAAGGTTATATGGAAGGAAGTTCGGGTAGGACTTCTTTGCGGCGTTTCGCTTTCGGTTATTAACTTTGCAAAAATCTGGGTTGTTGACAGAATGCTTCTCGGCAATAATGAAATTACGCTTTATGTCAATTTGGTAATAAGCCTGACGCTTGTTGTTGAAATTGTGTTTGCAAAGATTATCGGCTGCACGCTTCCGATAATTGCAAAGAAAATGAAATTTGACCCCGCCGTTATGTCGTCACCGTTTATCACAACGATTGTCGACGCTATATCGCTTCTGGTATATTTCACATTTGCAACGGCAATACTTCATATATAAAGCAAAAAGGACTTGATTCGGTTGAATCAAGTCCTTTATTTTTTATTCTTCTTCAGTTTCTTCGGCATTTTCTTCAATGTTCAATATGCTTTCAAAGTCGGCGGAAAGAAGTGAGTCCATTTTAATTTTTGTGTTTGAAAGGTGCTCGCGAAGAATGTATATCGGTCTGTTTTTAACCTGGACATACATCTTTGAAAGGTATTCGCCGAGTATGCCGAGGCTGGAAAGCTGAAGCCCTCCCAAAAGAAGTACAAGCACGACTATAGTCGCATAACCGGGAACGTCAATTCCAAACGCAAGTTTCTGAATTATTACGATTATAAGATATATAACAGAGCATACTGCGGAGAAGAAGCCGACATACGTTGATATTTTAAGGGGCTTTGTTGAAAATGCGAATATTCCCTCAAGGGCATATTTGAAAAGCTTTCGAAAACCCCATTTGGATTCGCCGCTTTCCCTCTCTGCAACAACATAAGGAATGTATTTTGTGTTAAATCCAACATAGCTGAAAATGCCTTTTGAAAAGCGATGAAATTCGGTCATTGAAAGAATTGCGTCAACCATATTTCTTTTCATAAGTCTGAAATCTGATGCACCGTTTACAAAGTCGACATCGGATATTTTGTTAATAAGACCGTAAAAGGTTGACTTCATCTTCGACATAAGAGCGCCTTCCTTGCGCTCGCCCTGGTATGCTGTTACACAGTCAAGGTCCGGGTCTGAATTCATAATCTCAAACATTTCAACAACAACCTCAGGCCTTTGTTGAAGGTCTGCGTCAATAAGACATACCATATCGCCGTTTGCATTTGAAAGTCCGGCATAGATTGCCGACTCCTTTCCAAAATTACGGCTGAATGAAAGCACCTGAATATTGCTGTCCCTGTTTTCGTTAAAGAGCTTTTTGAGGTTTTGATGAGTCTTGTCCGTACTTCCGTCATTTACGAAAACGAATTCGTAATCGGTAATCTTGCCCTCAAAAACCCTGTTGGTTTCGCTGAAAAACTTTTCAACATTGCCCTCCTCGTTATAGCAGGGTATTACTAATGATAGCATGTTTTATACCTCTCATTAAAATCATTATTATATATATTAT
>DLBD01000139.1 GCA_002494125.1 Ruminococcaceae bacterium UBA7030
GGCAACGGTATTTCAATTATCCTTTTCGCAGGTATCGTTTCTCGTTTCCCGACACTTATCAGACAGCTCTTCCAGTACATCAATACCGGACACACAGTATATAAAATACTCGTTCCAGTAGTAGTTGTATGCTTCCTTCTTATGATTGCATACATCGTATTTATGGACAATTCTGAAAGAAGACTTCCTATCACATACGCAAAGCGCGTTGTAGGAAGAAAGCAGATGGGCGGTCAAAACACTCATATGCCTATTAAGGTAAATATGAGCGGCGTACTTCCTGTAATCTTTGCTTCTTCAATTCTTTCACTTCCCGGTACTGTACAGATGTTCATCAAGAACCAGCCGGCTGAAGACAGCTTCTGGGGCAAATTCTTTGATGCATTCCAGGGAGATTCATGGTGGTATGCAGGAATGTATTTCCTTCTTATCATATTCTTTGCCTATTTCTACAGTACAATCCAGTACAATCCTATTGAAATGGCAAATAATCTTCGTAAGAATAACGGCGCAATCCCGGGTATTCGTCCCGGCAGACCAACATCTGATTACATTCTCAGAGTGTTATCAAGACTCACCCTTATCGGTGCATTGATGCTTTCAGTAATCGCATTGTTCCCAATCGTTTACTCGCTCATCTGTAATGCAGCTCTTAAGGATATCGGCGGTATGACAATTTCACTCGGCGGTACATCGCTTATCATTATGTGCGGTGTTGCTCTTGAAACTGTTAAGCAGCTTGAGTCACAGATGATGATGCGTCATTATAAGGGCTTCCTTGACTAATACAAAGGAGATAAATATGAATCTTATTCTTTTAGGAGCACCGGGTGCCGGTAAAGGTACTCAGGCAGAAAAGATTGTTGAAAAGTATAATATCCCTGCAATTTCAACGGGCAACATTATCCGCGCCGCTCTCAAAAACGGAACGGAGATGGGCTTAAAGGCTAAGTCTTATATGGAGGCTGGCCAGTTAGTTCCCGACGAGGTTGTAATCGGCATTATTCAGGACAGACTTAAAGAAGATGATTGTAAAAACGGCTTCATTCTTGACGGCTTTCCGAGAACCATTCCTCAGGCTCAGGCTCTTGAGGATATGGGAGTTCAGATTGACAAGGTAGTTGATATCGAGGTTTCTGACGAGGCTATCACAAAAAGAATGAGCGGTCGCCGCGTATGTTCAAAGTGTGCTAACTCTTATCATTTAGAATATAAGAAACCAAAGGTTGACGGCATATGTGATGCATGCGGCGGTGAATTAGTACAGCGTAAGGACGATGCTCCCGAAACCGTTCAGGCAAGACTTGTTGAGTATCACGAGATGACAGAGCCGCTCAAGGATTTCTATGAGAAGCTCGGCAAGCTCGTAATCGTTAACGGTCAGGAAGAGGTTAAGGACACAACAGCACTCGTTTTTGCTGCATTGGAGGATTAACATGATAGTGCTTAAAAGTAGTCGTGAACTTGAGCTTATGAAAGAAGCTTGTCAGATTTCGGCTGAAGCATTAATGGTAGCAGGTGAGGCGGTAAAGCCCGGCGTTTCCACAAAGGAAATTGACGAAATTGCCTACAAGTTTATAAAGAAACACGGCGCAACGCCAAACTTTCTTAACTACGGCGGTTTTCCTGCTACTGCATGTATATCTATAAATGATGAAGTTATCCACGGCATCCCGAGTCATGACCGAATCATCCGGGAGGGTGATATCGTAAGCATCGACTTGGGTGCTGCGAAAAACGGCTATAACGGTGATAACGCTGCCACATTTGCTGCAGGGACTTGCTCTCCCGAGGCAAAGCGGCTGATGGACACGACCAGAGAAGCGATGTTCAAGGGCATCGAACAGGCTGTCCCAGGCAACAGAATCGGCGATATAGGATTTGCAGTTCAGAGCTATTGCGAGGAGCGTGGATACGGTGTTGTTCGTGAGTATGTAGGTCACGGCGTAGGCACCAAGCTTCATGAAGAGCCAAGCGTACCAAACTTCGGTCACGCAGGTCGCGGTATCAGACTGTTACCCGGAATGACATTGGCAATTGAACCGATGATAAATCTGGGAACCCACAAGGTTAAACAGCTTTCAGACGGATGGACTGTTAAGACTGCGGACGGCAAGCTTTCAGCTCATTTTGAAAACACAATTGCCATCACGGCAAACGGTCCGGTCATTATGACAAAGGTCTGAAGCTTTTGAAATCAATTGCAGGCGAAAAAGTGTTGTCAAGGTGTGTATTTAATGACAGCATGAGCCGTAATGTGATTTCGGTTAATTAAAATACATCAATCGTAATAATATATTTAGCGAGGTATGAGATGTCAAAGTCAGATATGATTGAAGTTGAGGGTACAGTGGTTGAGGTTTTACCAAACACGACCTTTAAGGTTTCACTTCAAAACAACCACATCGTTATTGCTCATATCAGCGGAAAGCTTCGAATGAATAATATTCGTATTCTTCCCGGTGATAAGGTAACAATTGAGATGTCACCGTACGATCTTACAAAGGGTCGTATCATATGGCGCTCAAAGTAATGTAATAATAAGGAGGATATTCAAAATGAAAGTTAGACCTTCTGTAAAGAAAATTTGCGAAAAGTGCAAAGTAATCAAGCGCAATGGAAAAGTAATGGTTATCTGTGAAAATCCAAAGCACAAACAGCGTCAGGGTTAATCCCCCTGCATTAAAAATCGGAGGTAAACTATAATATGGCACGTATTTCAGGTGTTGACTTACCTAATGACAAGAGAGTAGAAATCGGCCTTACCTACATTTACGGTATCGGTCTTACTACCTCTAAAAAGGTTCTTGCAACTACCGGCATCAACCCGGACACACGTTGCAGAGATTTAACAGAAGATGATGTTAAAAAGCTTAGTGACTATATCACTAACAATCTTACTGTTGAGGGTGACCTTCGCAGAGATACAGCTTTTGACATTAAAAGACTTATCGAAATTGGTTGCTATCGTGGCGTAAGACACAGAAAGGGTCTTCCTGTAAGAGGACAGACCTCTAAGAATAATGCGCGTACACGTAAGGGTCCGAAGAAGACCATAGCAAATAAGAAGAAATAAGTAGGAGGAAACAAACAGTATGGCTACTAAAAAGACCACAGGCTCACGTAAGCGTCGTGAGAAGAAAAATATTGAGCGTGGTGCTGCCCATATTCAATCAACCTTCAACAACACAATCGTTACAATTACCGATATGAACGGTAATGCAGTTTCATGGGCTTCAGCAGGCGAAATGGGCTTCAGAGGTTCAAGAAAGTCTACTCCGTTCGCTGCTGCAACTGCTGCAGAAACAGCTGCAAAGACGGCTGTTGACTACGGTATGAAGACTGTTGAAGTTTATGTTAAGGGACCTGGCTCAGGTCGTGAATCAGCTATCAGAGCTCTTCAGACAGCAGGTCTGGATGTAAGTCTTATTAAAGATGTTACTCCTATTCCGCACAATGGCTGCCGTCCACCAAAAAGACGCCGCGTATAGTATATAAACTTGGAGGTTACTTGATATGGCAAGATATACAGGACCTGCTTGTAAGCTTTGTCGTCGTGAGGGTAAAAAGCTTTTCCTCAAGGGTGACAGATGTTATACAGGCAAATGTGCACTTGAGCGCCGCTCATATGCACCTGGCCAGCACGGTCAGAACAGAAAGAAGACTACAGAATATGGTCTTCAGCTTCGTGCGAAGCAGTCTGCTCGTCGTTACTACGGTATTAACGAGGGACAGTTCCACAAGTATTTTCTTATGGCAGAACGCAAGGAAGGCGTTACAGGTACAAACCTTCTCCAGCTTTGCGAAAGCCGTTTAGATAATGTTGTTTATACAGCAGGCTTTGCAAGCTCAAGAGCTCAGGCTCGTCAGCTTGTAAACCATGCACACTTTACTGTAAACGGACATAAGGTTGATATTCCTTCATATCTCCTTAAGGCAGGCGATGTTGTTGCAGTTAAGGACACAAGCAAGACTACTGACGAGTTCAAGGGCCTTGTTGAGTCAAATGCAGGCAGACCTGTTCCACAGTGGGTTGATGCAAATAAAGATGCTATGGAAGCAAAGATTGTTAAGCTTCCTGACAGAGAAGAGATTACAACTCCTGTCGAAGAGCATTTAATCGTTGAGTTCTACTCTCGTTAATAGCATATTTTTGCTGCTAATGAGCGAAAACAAAATACAGATATTTTTAGGAGGCTTTTAGATGATAGAAATTGATAAGCCTAAAATCGAGATTGTAGATGTGTCTACTATCGGAAGTAGAAGCACAGGCAGATTCATTGTTGAGCCGCTCGAGAGAGGTTTCGGCACAACACTTGGTAACGGAATGAGAAGAGTTCTTCTTTCCTCACTTCCGGGCTATGCTATTACTTCTGTAAAGATTGATGGTGTTTTACACGAGTTTTCAACTATTCCTCACGTTAAAGAGGATGTTACTGAAATCGTACTTAATCTTAAAAATGTAATTCTTAAGATTCATGACGAAAATCCAAAGACTCTTTACATTGATGTAACGGGCGAGGGAGAGATTACAGCCGGCGATATACAGCATGACTCAGATGTTGAAATTCTCAACCCTGACCTTCATATTGCATATCTTGATGAAGGTGCACACGTTGTTATGGAGCTCACTGCTGACAACGGCAGAGGCTATGTAACCTGTGACAGAAATAAGCAGTTGATGAATTTACCAATTGGTACAATCGCTATCGACTCTATCTATACACCTGTTCTTAAGGTTAATTACACAGTAGAAAACACCCGTGTCGGTCAGCAGACTGACCTTGACAAGCTCATTCTCGACATTGAGACAGACGGTACTATCCCGGCTGACGAGGCAGCTTCACTCGCTGCTAAAATTCTCAATGACCACTTAATGCTCTTCGTTGATTTATCCGAGGAAATCGGAAATCAGGACATTATGGTTGAAAAGGATGACGACAGCAAGGAGAAGGCTCTTGAAATGACTATTGAAGAGCTTGACCTTTCAGTTCGTTCTTTCAACTGTCTCAAGAGAGCAGGCATTAACACAGTCGAAGATTTAATCGGCAAAACAGAAGAAGACATGATGAAAGTTAGAAACCTTGGTAGAAAGTCACTTGACGAGGTCGTAGCAAAGCTCGACTCACTTGGTTTCAAGCTTAGTCAGGAAGAGGACTAAAGGAGGGAATTTCAATGCCAGGTAGCAGAAAGCTGGGCCGCCCTACTGATCAGAGAAGGGCTATGCTCAGAGGTATGGTTACTTATCTTTTAGAAAACGGCAAGATTGAAACAACCGTTACAAGAGCTAAAGAGGTTCGTGCAATGGCTGAGAAGATGATCACTCTCGGCAAAAACGATACTCTTCATTCAAGAAGACAGGTTCTTGCTTATGTTACAAAGGAAGACGTTGTAAAGAAGCTTTTTGATGAGATTGCTCCGAAATATGAAGACAGAAACGGTGGATACTGCCGTATTATCAAAACAGGCCCTCGTCGCGGAGACGCTGCAGAGATGTGTATCATCGAGCTTGTTTAACAGATAATATAACAAAATAAAATCGGGAGGATTTTCCTCCCGATTTTTTATGTCACATTTTTCATTAAATCTTCTCTTATTAAATATGGAGGGGATTGTTTTTGAAAAACGGAAAAATTGAACTTTTGCGTTTTGCTATGTGTATTTCGGTATTGCTCTATCACCTTGGCAGAGACTTGCTTGTAGATATATCAGAATACAGCAAATGGCTCTCATTTTTCGCAAACGGAAGAAGCGGCGTGGAATTCTTCTTTATTGTATCAGGATTTCTGATGGCAAAAAGCGCAAAGAAAAGTATGGACACCCCTGTTCCCGCAGGAAAAGCGACGATATTGTTTTTGTGGAATAAGATTAAAAGGCTTTTTATACCTCATATTCTTGTTACAGCCGTTATGATATGTTATATTATATATACATATATTGATCCGGTTAATTCAATTTTTTCAAGGCTTTCAAGTATATTCTTTCTTCAACGTACCGGTATAGGCGCAGCTGCATTTTCAGGAGTTGAATGGTATATATCCTCGATGCTTATTGCAATGGCAGTAATATATCCTTTACTAAAATTGAACTATGATTTTACTGCTAGAGCACTTGCGCCTGTCGGCTCTCTGCTCCTTCTGGGGTATCTTACGCAAAAATACGGAGCACTGCCGAATTACAGTGTTATAACAGGCGTCACCTTTAATGCAAATATCAGAGCTGTTGGTGTAATGCTTCTTGGCGTATGCTGTTTTGAAGCTTCGCTGCTTTTAAAGAATAATGCTATTATAAAGAAGCATCCGATATCTCTTGTTTTAACAGAAAATCTGTGTTATATAGTATTTGGATTATATATGTTATCATCACTCAGTATGTCCTATAATGCGCTTGCAGCACTGATTTGTGCTGCAGGTGTGGCTATAACCTTTGCAAGAGATAGCCTTGCTTTTTATAACAATAGATTTATATACTTTCTCGGAGAACTGTCATATCCTGTATATCTGTGTCAGAACTTTTCCAGAAAGATTGTACTTTATGCTTTACCGCAGCTGCGAATTCATCAAACGGTAATACTTGTTTTATTGCTGTCGGTATTACTTGGAATATCTGTTGATTTTACAACAAGAATTATTTATAAGCTTATAATCAGGAAAACCAGAGGAGAAGTAAATGCCTGAGATTGTTTCATATACACCCGAGCAGATTGATATAATTGTCAAATCCTGTCGAGGCTTACGAAAACAGTTAATTGAATATTGTATGCGATATACACAAACCTTTGAGGATGCGGAGGACTGCGTAAGCTTTGCTTTTACCGCTATGGTGGAAACACTTAATAAGGGCACCGTGATAAACTATCCCAAGGCGTGGCTTTACAAGGTTTCGCTCAATGAGGCGATAAGGCTTGAAAAGGAAAGAGCACGCCTTATGGAAAACGACTACCTTAATAATGATTATAAGGACAGTGTTATAGAAAATTCAGGCATCTACGAGCCTGACTACCTTGATGAAATCATTGACGATGGCGTGATAAAGCATTGTGCCCTTAAGATAATACAAAGCCTTACAGACGATGAAAAAGCTCTTTATCTTAAATACTATACCCAGCACAAAGGACTTAAGGACATTGCAAACGAGCTTGGACTCAGCTATGTAGCAGTAAGGAAAAGGCATCAAAGGCTAAAAGAACATCTTGATAAGTTGATACAAAACGCAAACGATAACTATTTTGAGGAAGGGAGGGAGAGCGTTGAAAACCGATAAGGAAAGGCTTAGGGCTATGCTTAATAACGGTGTTAGAGAAATTAAAGACGATGAGCTTAAAATGCTTGTGGAGCTTGAGCTTTCAAAGGATGAAACCGAAATTGATACGCAATTCATCGACCTTTGCTTTGAGCTTATGGAACTCGATTATGCAAAGGGCAGACGAGTATATTTTACAAAACCTGTAAAATTAACTCTTCTTGCTGCCGTGATACTTGTTCTTATGGTTTCAGGTTTATCGGTAGTTGCTAATAACAAAGGCTCTTCCCCTGTGAAAAAGCTCCCCGTTGTATCAGAATCCACCACAGTTGAGGAACAGGACGACGTACCGCCGACGATGAATAAGAGCGGCTCAAATTATTATTCCGGATCAGGTGCAAAAACAGATGGAATTCAGACCTGCGTTGTGCCGGACTTGTCCCAAGGTAATTATTATGAGGAGGAAATCCTTGAAGACGAAGAGCTTAATGAGAACTTCTCAATCACATTTGAATATGCAAAAGGAGATATAGCGCTTAACGGAAGAGTTATTATTGACCAAAGCATAGCACCCGGTACAGTGGTTCAGAAGGGTAGTGAAATAGTTCTTACTGTCAATGAGTTCAGTACCGAGGTTAATGCTCCGTCATTTGTGGGTATGACTGTTCAGGAAGCCCGTGACTCACGCTATGGTGCGATGTTTGACCTTATTATAACAACAGCTGACGGCTCGGCACCTGAGGCTGATGCGGTAATTGTTTCGCAAAGCCCTGCTGACGATGAAACAGTATTTCGCGGCGATAAGATATATCTGATTGCCGAACAAAGCCGGCAGGATGCACAGGTGCAACAGAGATAATTGTCAAAATTTGACAATGTGTAAAAAATTTATGATTATTGATATATTTCTTGTTAAAACTCTTGACTTTTAGACACTTTTTGTATATAATCTCTCACAGATATTCAAAGAAGTATCAAATACCCCCGAAGTGGTCGGAGGGAGGGAATGAAAAATGAGTCAGGTAAAAGTTAAGGAGAATGAATCTCTTGACAGCGCTCTCAGAAGATTTAAGCGTCAGACTTCTCGCGATGGTATCATCCAGGAAGTTAGAAAGAGAGAGCACTATGAAAAGCCTTCAGTTGCTCGTAAAAAGAAGAGCGAGGCTGCTCGTAAAAGAAAGTATAAATAAAAATATGCACCGCATTAGCGGTGCATTTTTTGTTTATAAAAAAGGAGCAGCCCGCTCTTCTTAGGGCTCCCGAGAAATCGAAGATTTTTTGGGAAGAGGAGGAACACACGCAGCAGTCAACAGCAAAAGTGGAGCTTTTGCCCCGACTGAGAAGTGTGTTCGGACGAAGCGAGGCTGCTCGTAAAAGAAAGTATAAATAAAAATATGCACCGCATTAGCGGTGCATTTTTTGTTTATAAAAAGGAGCAGCCTGCTCTTCTTAGGGCTTGAGAAAAATCAAAAACAGCGCAAACGTTTTTGTTGACTAAATCCTTCGTATAGATTATTATATTCTTGGTGATTATATGAAAAGGATACTTGTATTAAACGGACCAAATCTCAATATGACGGGTATAAGAAAAACCGATGTATACGGTGCTCAAACTCTTGACGACATTAACCGCGAGCTTAAAGAATACGGTGAGTCAAAGGGATGCGAGATGTTTTTTTACCAGTCAAATCACGAGGGCGCACTCATAGATATTATTCATGAAAGCCGGACAAAGTATGACGGAGTAGTGATAAATGCGGGGGCGTATACTCATTATTCTTACGCTATTCGTGACGCTATTGAGGCCGTCTGCGACTACACACCTTTTGTTGAGGTGCATATGTCGGATATCCATAGCAGAGAGGGTTTTCGTCATATTTCGGTCATTACCGACGTGTGTGTTAAACAAATAAGCGGTTTCGGCAAGGATAGTTATAAAATGGGTATTGATTTATTGACGGAAATAATATAAAATATATTAGTAATAAAAGATTATATATCTGGAGGTATAAATATGATTTCAGCAGGTGATTTCAGAAACGGTGTAACATTTGAAGAGGACGGCAACGTGCTTCAGGTTGTTGAGTTCCAGCATGTAAAGCCCGGTAAAGGCGCTGCATTTGTAAGAACAAAGACAAAGAATGTTATTACAGGCGCTGTAACAGAAAAGAGCTACAACCCGTCGGCTAAATTCCCGACGGCATATATCGAAAGACGTAATATGCAGTATTCATATAACGACGACGGTATCTACTATTTTATGGACGGGGAAACATTTGAGATGACTCCCGTATCAGCAGATGATCTTCCGGACAGCTTCAAGTTTGTCAAGGAGAATGAGGAGTGTAAGGTCCTTTCTTACAAGGGCAAGGTATTCGGCGTTGAGCCTCCTACCTTCGTTACTCTTCAGATTACAGCTACTGAGCCGGGTCTTAAGGGCAACACAGCTACAAACACTCTCAAGCCTGCAACTGTTGAAACTGGTGCAGAAATAAGAGTTCCTCTTTTCATCAATGAAGGTGATATGATCAGAATTGACACAAGAACCTGTGAATATATGGAAAGAGCATAATTCATTATAGGAGATTAAACTATGGAAACAAGAGAAGCATTAGGTTATCTCAAAGGACTTCTTGAAGGACTTGAGCTTGATACCAACAAAAAAGAGGGTAAGGCTATTTCAGCAATCGTTGACGTACTTTCAAATATTGTTGAGGATATTGACGATATCACGGAGGGTATGGAGCTTATGGCTGAGCAGCTTGACGCAGTTGACGAAGACCTTGCAGACGTAGAAGAATATCTTGCAGACGAGGATTATGACGACTTCGATTATGACTGTGACTGCTGTGATGACGACTGCGACTGCTGCGATGATGAGTGCGCAGTATTTGAGGTTGAATGTCCTTACTGTAAGACTCCTTTCTCTGTTGACGAGGACACAGTTCTTGACGGCTCAACAACCTGCCCTAACTGCGGTGAAATGCTTGAGTTTGAAATTGAGGAATGTGACTGTGAGGAGCACGAGGAAGAGGAGTAATTCTTATTTCTGTTAAGCTTCTTACTGAAAGGAAGAGCATTATGAAAAAGTTTACGGCAGTTATTTTAACTGTCTTGATGCTTGCCTGCGTTTTTGCTGCTTGTTCAAAGTCGGTTAAAAACGAAACGCCGATGCCCGTATCGGGCAGCAGCTCGGAAAATGCTGTTATAAGCGGCGCTCAGGCGAGAGAGTATATCAAAACCCAGTATACTTTTAAGGAACTCGGCATAAAAGCCGACGAAGCAAGCGTGGATTTTTCATACAGCGAATCCCCGTATGAATTTGAAGGAGAAGAGTATACTGTAATTAAGGCTATGACCTTTGAGAAAAATCCCGATGTTACACTCGCAGACGGAAGTGCAACATATTCAACAACTATTGTCGGCGAATATCTTGTTGCGCTTGATGCAAGCAAGGCATATATGAAAAATATGAAAACAGGCGCTTATACCGAGCTTGACAACCGTATTGATGCGTATCAGACAAAGGGCGTAACAGTCGCTTCAACTGAGGCAGAATAATTTTCGGCTGACACAGTATTATTTTACTGCGTCAGCCTTTTGCGTTTATTTATAAATGGAGTGATGAAATGACAGAGGAAAGACGCTATGTCGGTGTTAAAGAAAACCTTGCCTACGGCTTTGCAAATGCGGGGCAGGTTTTCGGTTATAATCTTGTTGCCGGCGGATATCTTTCGCTTTTCTTTATAAAGGTTTTCGGTATTCCCGAAAAGGCTGTTGCAACAATGATACTGATACTTGGCATATGGGATACAATAAACGACCCCATTATGGGCGGTGTAATTGACCGAACAAGGACAAAGTACGGCAAGTTAAGACCGTATCTTCTTTTCGTCCCCATACCGCTTGCAATTTCAACAATAATGCTTTTTGCAGGTCCTGAAATTCTGAAAGATACGAAAAGCACGGTTATAAAAATAGTTTATATGTATGTATCCTATTTTATATGGGAGTTTCTTTATACAATCGGAGATGTTCCGTTTTGGGGTATGAGCACGGCTATATCCCCTTCCACCTCGGACAGAACAAGAGCCATATCAACAGCGAGATTTCTTTCAAGCCTTATCGGCGGATTGTCGCTTACGTTTATAGCGATAATGATGGACCTTTCAAACAACAAGGTTTGGTCTTTAACTCTTTCGCAGGACTTTCTCATACTTGCTATAGCGGCAGCCCTGATGCTTGTAGGACTCTTCTCCCTTGCGGGAAGAAAAACTCGTGAGAGGGTTGTGCAGTCCGTTAAGGAGCCTTCTGTAATTGAAGGCTTTAAGGTTATGGTAAAAAACAAGCCTCTGCTTCTCATAATAATTGGAAATATATTAGGCTCCGTTACAGGTATTGCAGGCGTGTTTCAGACTTATTATTATTCAGAGGTGTTAAATCTGAATTCGGCTGTTTTATGGATTTCATTGCCTGGTACAATATTCGGTTTTCTTACATATCTTCTTATTCCGAAACTTAAGAAAAAGCTCGATAACAGGCAGATTGTCCTTCTTAACATTGTTTGCAGATTTGTAGTCGGCACGCTTGTATTCATCTCCGGTTTGAGCTTTTACCGAACAAATATACTTGTAATCTCAATCCTACTTATGCTTCAAAACTTTATATTCAGTTTCTTTAACACCATTAATATGGTTATCCCGACTGAAATGATTGGCGATACCGTCGACTACATGGAGTGGAAAACAGGCGAGAGAAACGAGGGCGTAAGCTTTGCTGTTCTGACCTTCGTCGCAAAGCTGACGGGCTCTGTTTCAACCTCGCTTGCAACGGCAATCCTTCCCGTAATCGGACTTAGCTTTACGCAAAACCCCGACGGTACCCAGACCACTAATAAGGGTGAGCATACCGACCTTGCAATATGGGCGTGCTTTACCATTGTTCCCTGGATACTCGGACTATTTTCAATAATACCTTATCTCTTCTATAACCTTACCGGAAAGAAACTTGAAATGATAAGGGAAGAGATGACTCAAAGAAGGCAGCAGCTTACCAAAGAGGTATCATCAGAAGATGAAAACCATATATATTATAATATGGATAAGCGGCTTGAAGAGGACGCAAAGAAGGCACAAAGAGAGGTTGAAGCAGTAAACCGATTTGTCGGCATTATTAAAAGCTCGTCTGTTTCTTCACCTGCTCTTATTGCAAGGCTTGTGTTGTTTTTTACACCGCTTGCGTCAATGTGCCTTCCTATGTATAACGGAATAAGCCTCATAACAATAATTATGGGACTTATAAAAAATGAGCTTTCTATAGGCGATGTTCTGATGCCGTTAATAAGTATGGGACTTGTTATTCTTATTTCGCTTGCAGTTATAATTTCATCGCTGTTTTCATCAACTAAAAACGGCTTGTTGCGTAATATGGTACTGAGTGTTATCAACTTAACAGTATTTGTTTCACTCGGGCTTGTTATCGGCTCACTTGGTATGGGCTGGTATATAACTCTCCTTATTTACTTAGCAGAGATAATTATGCATATAATTTGTAACAAGGTAATAAAAAAAGCAGTTGACTAATCAATAATAAAATGCTATTATAATGTAAATAATAAAAGGCGACGACCAAAACCCTTTTGTCACAGCCGTTTCAGAGAGCTGTCGATTGGTGCAAGACAGCACGGCGGATATAAAGGCAACATTTGTAAGCCCCCGAAAGAAAGCGTTTGCAATTAGACTCGGGCGTGCAGGAGCGTTAATCCTTTGAGTGAGTTATTTTATAACTAATTTAGGTGGTACCACGGAAGCAGTCTTTCGTCCTAAGCGGACAATGACTGCTTTTTTATTTTGGAGGTAATTATGGAATTTTCATCAAAGTACAGGACAAAAACACTCGACCTCTTTTCAGAGGCTGATATAGACAGCAATGTAAAAATTGCAGGATGGGTAGAGAATATCCGTGACCAC
>DLBD01000048.1 GCA_002494125.1 Ruminococcaceae bacterium UBA7030
TCTGAAGTGTGCAAGACCTCGAACAACTTTGAAAGGAGAAGAAAGATATGCGCTTATTAGTCGGCACCTTAGACGGTTATAAACTTGATTCTAAGGGACGTCTTTCTATTCCTACAAAGTGGAGAGAGCGTCTTGGTAAGGAGTTTTATATGGTAAGCGTTACTGTTCGCGGCTGCAAATGTCTTAATCTTTATCCTGAAGAGTATTTTAACGAGATGTACGAATCAATGCAGCACGGCACGGAAAATCAGAAGTACGATGCAATCACAAGCTTTCTTGATAATGCGGAGGAAGCAGTGCTTGACGCACAGGGAAGGTTTACTGTCAACCAAAGGCTTAAGGACGCTGCCGGATTTACAAATGCAACTAATGTAGTATTCAAAGGTAAAGGAAGATTTATTGAAATCTGGAACACCGAGGAATATGAAAAGATAAACAGCACATATGACCACAACGAGGGTATATATGATTTAATGGACAAGCTTAAGGATAATAAAGAATAATGGAGTTTGTGCATAAAAGCGTACTGTTTGACGAGGCGATTGATGCGCTGAAGCTCGACGGTACAAAAACAATCGTTGACGGTACCGCAGGCGGCGGAGGACATTCGAAGGAAATTGCAAAAACCGCAAAAAGACTTATTGCTGTTGACCGTGACCCTGATGCGATAAAGGTTCTTGGCGAAAGACTTTCGGGTTTTGATAATGTGACGATTGTTCATGACAATTTTTCAAACATAAAAAACATACTGAAAAGCCTGAATATAGAAACTATTGACGGTCTTCTTCTTGATCTTGGCGTAAGTTCATTCCAGCTTGATACAGCCGAGAGGGGATTTTCTTTCCATAAGGACGCACCGCTTGATATGCGAATGAGCAAATCGGGCTTGAGCGCTTTCGATGTTGTGAATAATTACAGTGAGCAGGAGCTTGCCGATGTTATTTTCAAGTATGGAGAAGAAAAGTTTTCTAGAAGAATAGCGTCAAATATTGTCAAAGCAAGAGCGGACAAGCCTGTTGAAACAACGTTTGAACTTGTTGATATAATCAAAGCTTCGTATCCGCAAAAAGCAATGAGGGATTCACACCCGGCAAGAAAGACTTTTCAGGCAATAAGGATTGAGGTTAACGGCGAGCTTGATGTTTTGAAAACGACACTCGACGATGCGTTTTCATTACTTGCATCCGGCGGAAGAATTGCCGTTATTACTTTTCACTCCCTTGAAGACAGAATAGTGAAAGAAAAGTTTAACGACTGGAGCCGGGGATGTACCTGCCCAAAGGAGTTTCCGGTATGCGTATGCGGGAATAAGCCGAAAGGT
Source organism: Ruminococcaceae bacterium UBA7030 (assembly GCA_002494125.1). Lineage (GTDB taxonomy): Bacteria > Bacillota > Clostridia > Oscillospirales > Acutalibacteraceae > Eubacterium_R. The sequence continues at coordinate 1,322 of DLBD01000048.1, forward strand.
AAGGCGTTGAAGTCATTGTCGCCAAGCGATGCAGAGCTTGAGAAAAACCCGCGTGCAAGGTCGTCAAGGCTTCGTATATTTGAAAAATATTAATGTAAATTTATAGAAAGGGTGAGTCTGTTGACTAATACGAGTGATTTCAGAAGATACTCATATTCGGGCGACGCTGCGCTTGCGATTGAAGCGTTCAGCCGCACGAGGTCATCAGCTGCGCCCAAATATACGCCGGAACGAAAAAAAGAGCTTAAGGTAAGAGAGAACACAAAGCTCAAAAGCAAAACTCAGCTTAAGGCGGAACAAAAGCTTAACACCTCTGCGGTTTTAGCTATTGTTATTTGTTCTGCTGTTGTTCTTCTTATGCTTTTCGGAGCCATTTCGTCCATGGCTCAGAAAAACGAACTTACTCATGAGATAGCACGGTATGAAAGACAACTTTCGGTTGCACAAAGTGAAAATACCAGAATCACAAGCGAGCTTGATGCGCTTGTGTCTATGAGCTCTATTGACAAGTATGCAGTGGAAGAACTTGGTATGACGAAAATGCAGCCAAACCAAATTAGATATATTAATGTAACGGAATTTGAAGAGGGGTATCACGCAGTCGGCGTAGATGCTCTTGAAAGCGTGCAGGAATAATAAAAATTAACTTATCATAAAATATTGAGAGCCGGAAAGGTCTGGCTCTCAATAATATATAATATATAAATAAGATAACAATCGTGCGCAAAAAAATATAAGGAGGAAAGATATTATGCAAGCGAACATCAACAAAAGAATGCTTCAAAGGCTTTTGATATTGGCGGTAGTTATATGCTTCCTCCTTGGCAGTAATATTTTCAGAGTGTTTTATCTTCAGACTGTAAGAGGCGAAGAACTTGCACAAAAGGCTGAAAGCCAGCAGATGCAGGATACGGAAATAAGTGCAAAGCGCGGAACGATTTACGACTGCGACGGCACACCTCTTGCCGAGTCGGCAACAGCTTGGACGATTTTCATTGACCCGCTTGCAATTACAATTGCAAAAGAGGAGGGCGACAGCGACGAGCAGATTGCCGCAAAGGAGAAGAAAAGCGAAGAGAGAAGAACGCTTATAGTCAACACCCTTGCAGAGCTTTTTGAATATGACGACGAACAAAAAGAAAAGCTTAAGGAAAAGTCGCTTGCCGACAATCATTACGAGGTTGTTGAAAAGCAGGTCGAAAATAACATAAAAGAAAAGATTTCCGATTTCGTTGCAGAAAACGACCTTAATTGCATCGGTATGGAAGAAACGACAAAAAGGTACTATCCTTACGGCGACCTTGCTTCAAGTGTTATCGGCTTTACAGGCGCCGACGACCAAGGTCTTGCGGGAATAGAGGCATATTATAACGATGAGCTTACAGGTACTAATGGAAGAGTCATAACTGCAAAGGATGCAATATCGAATAATATTTCGGATGACTACGCTACGTCAGTTGAGGCAACGGACGGCAACTCTCTTGTTCTTACGATTAACCAATCAATCCAATATTATCTTGAAAAGGATTTGCGTGAAACTATTGACAGATATAACGCAAAGGGTGCTTACGGCGTAGTGATGAACTGCAAAACAGGAGCGGTTCTTGCAATGAGCTCACTTCCGGATTTTGACTGTAACAATCCCTATACAATCACAAATGATATGTTTATAGACATATATGAGAAAAGGCTCAGGGAAGAAAAGGAAAACCAGATTGCCGCTCTTAAAGCAAAGGGCGAGGATTACAGCAAAATTGACACAAGCGATAAGGCAATAAGCCAGGAGGCGGAAAGCCTTGCAGTACAAAATCAATGGAGAAACTTTAATGTTTCAGACACCTATGTACCGGGTTCGGTATTCAAAACCTTTATTGCGTCGGCTGCGCTTGAGGAAAAGGTTGTTTCTCTTGACACCACCTATACCTGCACGGGTTCAATTCAGGTTGGCGAGTACACTATGAAATGCCACTATCATCCCGGTCATGGTACAGAAACTTTTACCCAGGGACTTGAGAATTCCTGTAACCCGTTCTTCATAACAGTCGGTCAGAAGCTTGGAGTACATAACTATTTCAAATACTTTGATGCATTTGGATTTACACAGACGACGGGTATTGACCTTCCCGGCGAGGCTTCACCGCAGTACTACAAAGAACAACAGTACGGCATCGTTGAGCTTTCGTCAGCTTCCTTCGGTCAGACAAACTCACTTACTCCGATTCAGGTTTGCACAGGACTTTGTGCTATTGCAAACGGCGGCAAGCTTGTTCAGCCTTATCTTGTTTCATCAATAGTTGATTCAGAGGGTAAAACAGTTAAAAAGACAGAGCCTAAGGTAGTCCGTCAGGTTATAAGCGAGGAAACCGCACAGACAGTAAGAGGTATGATGAAATCCGTTGTTGACAACGGTACAGGTAAAAACGGTTATGTAGCAGGCTACAGTGTAGGCGGTAAAACAGGTACTTCAACAAAGCTCGGCGAATCAAAAGAGGGAGAAGGCGATAAATACATTATCTCATTCGCCGCTATCGCACCAAGCTATGACCCTGAAATCGCAATGCTCATTATCGTCGACGAGCCTAATGAGGACTTAGGCGGCGGCGCAATCTGCGCCCCTATTGCAGCAGACGTAATTTCCCAGTCGATGCCGCTTCTCGGTATTGAGCCGAAATACAGCGAAGATGAAATGGAAAAGTTATCGGCTTATGCTCCTAACGTAACAGGACAAAAGCTTTCAAGTGCTAAAGAAGCTCTTGATGAAAGCAAACTCAATTATGTCGTTATAGGAGATGGCGATACTGTTGTAAGGCAGAATCCCTCTTCAGCATCAAAGATTCCGAGCTCAGGAACGATTTACCTTTATACTGATGACACCGGTAAAGAGATGACAACAGTACCCGACTTTACAGGACTTACTCTTTCAGAGGCAACGAGTCTTGCACAGTCGAGCGGACTTAATATAGAGGTATCAGGTAACGATGTTTCAAACGGAAATGTAGTTGCCTATAAACAGAGCGATGACGCTCAGTCCGAAGTTGAAAAGGGAACGGTTATCACCGTAATATTTAAGAATATGCAGTCTGTACTGGACTGATAAGGATGGTAAGACAAATGAAATTATCAGAGATATTAAAAGGAATTGAAGTAATCGGCACTTATGATGAAACTGAAGTTTTGGATGTAACCCAGGATTCAAGACTTGTTAAGGAGGGCTCGCTCTTTGTATGTGTAAAGGGCGCAGCGTTCGATGGCCATTCTGTCGCAAAGGAAATGCTCGACAACGGCGCTGCATGCGTTGTTGTTGAGAGAGATCTCGGCCTTCCTCATCAGGTGCTTGTAAAGGACACAAGGCAGGTGTTCTCCTTCATCTGTGCAAATTTCTACGGCAATCCGGCAAAAAAGCTCAAGCTTATTGGTATAACGGGTACAAACGGAAAAACAACAACCTCTTTCCTAATTAAGCAGATACTTGAAAATTCAGGTAAAAAGGTTGGTCTTATCGGTACCGTACAGAATATGATAGGCGATGAAATCTATCCTGCAAAGTTCACGACTCCTGACCCGTATGAGCTGCAAAAACTTTTTAAGATGATGGTTGACGCAAATTGCGAATACTGTGTTATGGAAGTTTCTTCACAGGCTCTTGCGCAGGGCAGGGTAAACGGACTTCGCTTTGCAATAGGCGCCTTCACAAATCTTACCCAGGACCATCTTGACTATCATAAAACCTGGGAAAACTACTTTAATGCAAAACGCATTCTTTTTGAAAACAGCGACATAGCAGTTACAAACGCTGACGATGAAAACGGTCTTGAAATAATTAAGGGACTTGATTTTGAAAAGGTTGTAACCTATGCGGTAAATACAAACGACGCAACCTATGTTGCAAAGAATGTAACCTTTAAGCCGAGCGGAGTTGAATATGAGCTCGTCGGAATTGACGGCATCGGAAGATGTAACTGTCCTATCCCGGGCAGGTTTTCGGTTTATAACTCGCTTTGTGCAGCAAGTTGTGCTCTTGCATTAGGAATCGAATACAACGATGTTCTTCTTGCTATAAGCAAGTCAAACGGCGTTAAGGGTAGAATTGAGGTTGTACCGACTCCGGATAAGGACTACACAATCATAATCGACTATGCACATTCACCCGACGGGCTTGAAAATATTATTTCATCCTTAAGGGAGATTGCAAAGGGAAGAGTAGTTACTCTTTTCGGTTGCGGCGGCGACAGAGATAAAACAAAGCGTCCGAAGATGGGCAGAATTGCCGCAGAGCTTTCGGATTTCTGTATTGTAACATCTGATAATCCACGTTCTGAAGACCCCGATTCAATTATTGAAGATATCCTTGTTGGTATGAAAGATATCAAAACTCCTTATGAGGTTGTATGTAACCGTAAGGACGCAATAAGATATGCAATTGAAAATGCAAAGACTGATGATATTATTCTTCTTGCAGGTAAAGGACATGAAACCTATCAGATTCTTCCGACAGGTACGATTCATTTTGATGAAAGAGAAGTAATAGCCGAAATTATGGCTGATTTGGGATAATATGGAAGTTTTAACTTTAAGTGAAATAGCAAGGGCGCTCGGCGCTTCGTACAATAAAGATGTTGAACTAAACGGCGTTTGTATTGACACAAGAAAGATAACAAAGGGCTGCCTCTTCATTTGTATAAAGGGTGAAAGGTTTGACGCCCATGAGTTTATAAACGAGGCGTATGAAAAGGGTGCAGCCGCTGTTATGATAGACAGAGATATTGAGCCTGACGGTTGCTTTGTTAAGGTTGATAACACGTCAAAGGCGCTTCTTGACCTTGGAGCGTACTATCGCTCAAAATTCAGTATTCCTCTTGTTGGACTTACCGGTTCAGTCGGAAAGACGACTACAAAGGAATTTACATATCTTGTTGTCAGCGCAAAGTATAATGCGATAAAAACACTCGGCAATCTAAATAACGAAATCGGGCTGCCGCAAATGCTTTTCACAATCGACAACAGTGTGGAGGCAGCAGTTATTGAAATGGGTATGAACCATTTTGGCGAAATACATCGCCTTGCCTGTGCTGCAAAACCGACAATCGGACTGATAACAAATATTGGTGTTTCCCATATTGAGAACCTCGGTTCAAGGCAGGGAATACTCAAGGCAAAGTTAGAGCTTCTCGATGGGCTTGAAAAAGGTGCTCCGCTTATATTAAACGGCGACAATGACCTTCTTAAAACTGTTAAAAGCGACGAATATGATATTCGCTTTTGCGGTATTGAAAATGAAGACTGCGACTATCTTGCAAAAAATATTTCACAGTCCGATACCTCAACAAGCTTTGATATTATATATGGAGAAAAAAAGCAGAGCGTTACTATACCGACAATAGGAATTCACAATGTATATAATGCTCTTTCGGCTTTTGCCGTAGGTCAGGCTCTTGACATTGATTCTCAGCTTTGCGCAAATGCGCTTGCAAAATATATTCCCGAGGGAATGAGGCAAAAAACAGTAAAGCTCGGCTCCATAACCTGTATTGAGGATTGCTATAACGCAAGCCCTGATTCAATGAGAGCTGCAATCAGAACTCTTTCAAACACACAGGGCAAAAGAAAAATTGCAGTCCTTTCCGATATGCTTGAACTTGGCGAGTATTCAAAAAGTGCTCACGAGGAGGTCGGAAGACTCGTCGGTGAAAACAAAATTGATATGCTTTATTGTTTCGGCGAAGCCTCAAAATATATGGCGGATGAGTGTAAAAAGTATGACACCCGAGTCAATTATTTTGAGAATAAAGAAGAGCTTACTAAAAATCTTCTTGAAAACATTAAAGAAGATGACACAATTATCTTTAAGGCTTCAAGAGGAATGAAGCTTGAGGATGTAATCCATAGTGTTTATGACAGGTGGGAAAAGAAATGAATAGTATAGCAATTATAATTATATCAATAGTAGCAGCTTTCGGTATAACAGCCGCTCTCGGCTTTATTGTAATTCCGTGGCTGAGAAAGCTTAAGTTCGGACAGACTATTCTTGAGATAGGTCCGTCGTGGCACAAGTCAAAACAGGGCACACCTAATATGGGCGGAATTATGTTCATTATAGGTATCTTTGTTTCGTTTATCTGCAGCGCACTTATTGCTCATTTCAGCGGCGCAAAACTTATATCTGATTTTCTTGTGCTTTTCCCGAAGAGCGACATAGTTCTTCTTATTGCAGGACTTCTTCTTGCACTCGGATTTGGTATAGTCGGATTTACCGATGATTTTATCAAGATTAAGCTTAAGAGAAATGAAGGGCTTTCCGCAAAGCAAAAGACACTCGGTCAGCTTGTTGTAACGCTCGGTTTTGTCGCAACCCTTTGGTTTTCGCATAATACCACGTGGAATATTCCGTTTCTCGGTACGGTATGCTTTGAAAAAAATCCATTTTTAATCGTAGTATTCTGGCTTGTTTCTATTTTTATCGTTTACGGAACGGTTAATTCCGTAAATCTTACCGACGGTATTGACGGACTTTGCTCATCGGTAACGGTAACTGTTGCAATAACATTCATCATTCTCGGTAAGATGCAGGGATATCTTGGGCAGCAGCTTTTCGCAGGCGCGCTTCTCGGCGGTGTTCTCGGCTTTCTTTGCTGGAACTGGAATCCTGCTAAAACCTTTATGGGCGATACAGGCTCTCTCTTCCTCGGCGGAATGGTTGTAGCTCTCGGATATATGTGTAAATGCCCGCTTCTTCTTTTACCTATAGGAATTGTCTATGTCTGCGAAACTATGAGCGATATTATTCAGATAGGCTATTTCAAGATGACTCACGGCAAGCGTGTATTCAAGATGGCTCCCATTCACCACCACTTTGAAATGTGCGGTTGGAAGGAAAAGAAAATATGTGTAGTATTTTCTCTTGTAAATCTTGTCGGCTGTGCACTCGGCGTAGTGCTTGCATATTTTTCATAAAATAAAAAACTAATTCGAAAGGAGTGTTAATGTGCCAAAAAGCAATGATGAAAAAATCATTTCAAAGCCTAAGGGACTCAGCGAAAAACTGCCAAATCTTTTTATAACAGGCAGTATAGACATACCCTTTTTAGCGCTGACAATAGCACTTTTAACCTTTGGACTTATAATGCTCTTTTCGGCGTCATATCCATATGCATATTACAACCGTGACCACAACTCCTATTACTTCTTTGTAAGACAGTTTGCCTTTTCAATAATAGGGCTTGTCGCAATGTTTGTAATGTCAAAAATCAATTATAAATATCTGAAGGTGGTAGTTAGACCTCTTCTTTTCTTAACTCTCGGACTTCTCGTTTTAGTTCTCTTCTACCACACGAGTCTCGGCGGCGCAGACGGAAGTGATTTCAAGCGTTTTATTCCTCTTCCGGGCGGACTTACCTTCCAGCCTTCCGACCTTGCAAAGTTTACGCTGATACTCGTTATGGCGGATTATATAAGCAAAAACCAAAAACGAATGCATAAGCTTAAAGAGGGTATTATAATTCCTCTTTTCATACTTGCGGTATTCTGCGGACTGATTGTGCTTGAGCATCATATGTCGTGTACGATACTTGTGTTTCTTATCGGTGCAACGCTTATGTTTGTCGGCGGCAGCGACTGGAAGCTTTTCGCCTTCGGCGCCGCGCTTGTAGTTCTCGGAATAATTGTTGTAATATCTTTCCCCGATATGCTTGAAAGCTACGCAGGCGACAGAATCAAAGCGTGGCTTGATAAAAGCTATTCACCGGGTGATAAGAGATGGCAGACTAATAACTCGCTTTATGCTATCGGTTCCGGCGGAATTTTCGGCGTAGGACTCGGAAATTCAAAGCAGAAATATCTCTATGTATCAGAACCGCAAAACGACTTTATTTTCTCAATCGTTTGCGAGGAACTTGGATTTATAGGCGCAGCGGTTATCATCATTTTATTTGCAGCGCTTGTAATAAGAGGCTTTATAATCGCCGCAAGGTGCCACGACCGTTTTGCCGCTCTTATAGTTATCGGCATAGTGGCGCAAATAGGAATTCAGGTTGGACTGAATATCCTTGTTGTTACGGATACAATACCGAATACGGGTATCGCACTCCCGTTCTTCTCTTACGGTGGCACATCACTTATGATGCTTCTTTTTGAGATAGGAGTTGTCCTTTCGGTTTCAAGAAAAACGAGTCAGAAAAAGGTACAGTAGTATGAAAATTTTATTTGCAACAGGCGGCACAGCAGGACATATTAATCCTGCACTTGCAGTTGCCTCATATATCAGAGAAACAAACAGCGACGCTGAAATCCTTTTTATCGGTACGCAAGACCATATGGAAGCAAGACTTGTGCCAAGCGCAGGTTTTGATTTTAAGACCATAGAAATTTCAGGCTTTCGCCGTTCCTTTTCACCAAAAGCGATTTCGCACAATCTTAAGACAGTTTCAAGACTGCTTAAGTCTACAGGTGAAAGTAAAAAAATTATTCAGGAATTCAAACCGGACGTTGCAGTCGGCTTTGGCGGATATGTTTCAGGTCCTGTTTTGCAGGAGGCTGTAAAGCTCGGAATACCCACTTGTATTCATGAACAAAACGCTTATCCGGGCATAACTAATAAAACGCTCGCAAAGCAGGTCGACAAGGTTATGCTCACAGTCGAGGATGCAAAAAAACACCTTGATGTAAAGGGCGAGTGTATTGTAACAGGTCTTCCGGTAAGAGGTGAGCTTCTTAAAGCCGACAAAGATTTCGCAAGAAAAGAGCTCGGTATTCCGGATGATAAAATGCTCGTTCTTTCCTTTGGCGGCTCACTTGGAGCAAAGCCGCTTAACGATGCAATGTTCCCGATTTTAATCAATAGTGCCGAAAGCGGTAAATATTACCACATTCACTCGGTAGGTACAAACGGCGGTGAATATCTTGAAAGGTTTGAAGAGGCAGGCTTTGTTAACGGTAAAAAGGGTACGGTAGAAGTAAGAAAGTACATAGATAATATGGACATTTGTATGGCTGCTGCTGACCTTGTTATCGGTAGAGCCGGTGCTTCATCCCTTTCTGAAATTGAGGCTATGGGCAAGGCTTCTGTACTTATCCCGTCACCGTATGTTGCCGAAAACCATCAGTACCATAATGCTATGGCGCTTGTAAACAGAGGCGCAGGCTTCATTATAGAAGAAAAGGATCTCACCTCAGAAGCACTCGGCAACAAGATTGACGAGCTTCTTTCAGATTCCGAAAAGCTTCATAATACCGAGTCAAACGCAAAAGCTATGGCTATCATTAATTCAAGAGAAAAAATCGCAGATATCATTCTCTCACTCATAAAGTAAGAAATAACAAAAAATCCACCCCTGCATAAAATGGTGCAGAGGTGATTTTGTGGAAGCATTTGTAATAAACGGCGCAAAAAAGTTGGAAGGCGAGGTTACTCTTCACGGCGCTAAAAACTCCGCATTGCCGATTCTTACAGCAAGTCTTCTTATAAAAGGGACTTCAGTAATACATAACTGTCCTGATTTAACCGATGTAAGAAATACGCTTGATATTCTTACCGGTCTTGGTTGCAAGGTATCATATAACGGCGAAACGGCTGTGATTGATTCAACTGTTGTTGATATCAATACCATAAGTCGTTTCCAGACAAAAAAGATGCGCTCGTCAATACTGTTTCTCGGCGCTCTTCTCGGCAGATTGAAAAGCGGTGAAATATACCTTCCCGGAGGATGCAAGATCGGAGAAAGACCGGTTGACCTCCACCTTGACTCCCTGTCAAGACTCGGTGCAGATATAATCTGTGACGGCGAAAAGCTAAGCTTCTTTGCAAATAAGCTTGAAGGGGAAGAAATAAAGCTCGACTTTCCGAGCGTGGGTGCAACTGAAAATATAATGATTGCCGCCGTTCTTTCAAGCTCAACTACTACTATTATAAACGCTGCAAGGGAGCCGGAAATCTCAGACCTTGCAGATTTCCTTAACAAAGCGGGAGCAAGAGTAAGAGGAGCAGGAGAATATGTAATTAAGATTGAAGGTGTAAAGTCGCTTCATTCAGTGGAGCATACTGTTATACCCGACAGGATTTTAGCTTCAACTTATATGAGTATTTGCGCATCAGCAAAAGGTTCGATTCTTATAAAAAACGTAAGACTTTCGCATCTGACTCCGATTATACCTGTCTTCTATTCACTTGGCTGCAGGATGAACGCTGGTGCAGACATACTTCAGATAATATCAAAGCATCGACCTAAAAGCGTTGAAAATATAACTACAAAGCCTTATCCTTATTTTCCGACCGATTCGCAGCCAATGCTTTCGGCGGTACTTTGTACTGCAAAGGGAAAATCAAGCATAACGGAAAGTATATTTGAAAACAGATTTATTTATGCAAACGGATTAAAGGCACTAGGTGCCGATGTATATGAAAAGGATAATACATTATATATAAACGGAGTTAAAAGGCTTTACGGCGCAAGAGTAAAAGCTACAGACTTAAGAGGTGCAGCGGCTCTTGTAACGGCAGCTCTGGGAGCAAAGGGCAGGACTGTTATTGAAAATATTGCCTATATTGACCGTGGCTATGAAAGCCTTGAAAAAGGACTATCCTCACTTGGTGCGGATATTAAGAGGTTCGAATATGAAGAAGGATACAAAGAAAACTAAATCTCCTAAAACAAAGCCTGAACGTTCGCAAAAAAGTGATTTTGATGATCTTGGCTTGGAGCCTCCAAAGATATATAAAGATACCCAGGCTTATAAAAAACAACAGGAGCGCCTTGCAAAAGAACGAAGAGAAAATAAGAGTAAGCGTAGAAATGAAAGAAAAGCACAGCAGGAAAATCTTACGCGTAATGAACGCCGTGCAATTGAAACAAAGAAAAGAAAGAAAAAGAATCTTGTTCATAAGATAATCACTTGGTTTATTATCTGCGTTCTTCTTGCAGGTGTCGGAATAGTCCTTTCTCTTACAGTGTTTTTCAAAATAGGGGATATAAGCGTTGAGGGAAATGAAAGATATCTTACAGAAGAGATACTCTCGCAGTGCTCAATAGACATTGGCGAAAATCTTTTTATGTCAGATACAAATAATGCCAAAAGACTTCTTGAAAAGAATCTTCCGTACATCTACAACGCAGAAGTGAAAAGAAAGCTTCCCGACAAGATTATAATTACCGTTGAGGAAACCCAGCCGATTTATTATATACTTAATTCTGACGAGGAAACATATACGCTTCTTGACGACAACTTCAAGGTTCTTGAAAGTGCAAGTGAAAATACCGGAAAAATGGAGATTACTCTTGCAGAGATAGCATCAGCAGTACCGGGTGAAAAAATTGAATTCGCCGATGAAAATGTATCATCAAGCCTTAATATTCTTGCAGGTACAATAAGAGATAACGGATTTACTGAATTTACGGGAATATCAAGTGAGGGCTTAAATAATAATTACGTAATATATGATTCAAGAATAACCTTTAAGCTTGGCACAACGCAGGACCTTGAAAAGAAGATGTATCAGGGACTTACAACCTGTAAAGAACTGGATGAAACAAGTCCAAATGTTGAAGGTGAGTTAACCATCTCAGGTGGCAAGCAAATTTACTTTACAGAGAAATAGCGCAGTATTTTTGTAAAGTAAATTACTTGTCAAAATAATAGACAAAAGTCTACATTTGTGAAACTTGCACAAATGTAGGCTTTGATTTTTTACGAAAGATTGGACAATAATTTGATAAATATTTTGAAAAAGTATTGCAAATTGGTTACAGAATTGTTACAATATGAAAGTACAAATCGACGAGATTTACTATAGAATTATTAAAAAAATCAGAAAAGGAGAATTACTATGGGAAGATACGAAATCGATACTGACGATTCAAAGGTTGTTCAGATTAAAGTAGTCGGCGTTGGCGGAGGCGGCGGAAACGCAGTTAACCGTATGGTACATTGCAATATTCAGGATGTTGAATTTGTAGCTGTTAACTCGGACAAGCCCGCACTTGCTAAGTCAACTGCAACACATAAAATCCTTATCGGCGAAAAGGTGACAAAGGGTATGGGCGCAGGTGCTAAGCCTGAGCTTGGCTTCAAGGCTGCTGAAGAGAGCAAGGAAGCTCTTACAGATGTACTTACAGGCTCCGATATGGTATTTATTACTGCAGGTATGGGCGGCGGAACAGGTACCGGTGCTGCACCTTACGTTGCAAAGATTGCAAAGGATATGGGCATTCTTACAGTAGGCGTTGTTACAACCCCGTTTGCTTTCGAGGGTAAGCGCCGTATGGCTCAGGCTACTGAAGGTATTGAAGAGCTTTCAAAGAATGTTGACTCACTTATGGTTATTCCAAACGAAAGACTTAAGGAAGTTGCAACTGAAAAGATTACACTTCTTAATGCTTTCGAGATTGCTAACGATGTTCTTCGTCAGGGTGTTCAGTCAATTTCAGACCTTGTAAATGCAACAGGTCTTGTTAACTCAGACTTCGCTGACGTTACAGAGATTATGAAGGATGCAGGCTATGCACATATGGGCGTTGGTCGTGCAAAGGGTAAGGATAAGGCTGAGGTTGCCGCACAGCAGGCAATTTCTTCACCGCTTCTTAACACCTCAATCGACGGTGCTCACGGCGTTCTTCTCAACATCACAGCTTCAACAGATATCGGTCTTGAGGAAATCACAGTTGCTTCACAGATTGTTACAGATGCAGTTCATCCTGACTGTGAAATCATCTGGGGTGCTAACTTCGATGAAAACCTTGAAGACGAAATGATTATCACTGTAATTGCTACACGTTTCGGTGAGGACGGTCCAAACGGACAGATTAAGTCTTTAACAGCAAACACAGAGGTTGCACCTCCTGTTGCTAACGTTGCTGCTCCTGCCGCTACTTCAGCATTTACAGATTCTGATGACGATGCATTCAAGGACATTGTAAGCTTCTTCAAAAAATAATTCATAGTATTTTTTATACATAAAGTTATCCCCTCGCTTCGGCGAGGGGGTAATTTTATGCACATTGATATTTCTTTATCAAACGTTAATAATACTCGTTGTAACCAAATTTTGTTAAAAAAATTGTGAAAAGCAAGTAAATTCCTTTACATTTTCACATTTTCCACCGAGTTTTTAACAAAAATAAAATTCACACAAGTTAAATTTTCCACAATTTTAACACAGTTTTCCACAACGATTTTAACAAAAATTCTCTGTAAAGTTAGATGCTTTTACAATAAAAAAATACCCCGTATGCCGTTTTGGCATACGGGTTTTTTGCATAAAAAATAAATTTTTTGTATATTACCATTCACTCTTAGTATAAGAACGGATAATGTTTGTAATAATATTATCTCTACGAATACCTTTTCCTTTTCCGCTTTTCATCTGATCCTGAATTTTACCGGCTCTGATTGTGACAAAATCAGCCTTGTCTACAATCTTATCAATCGGCGGTATATCAGAGTTAAATTCATAATTTGAAGGTACTGTGTCAATTACTTTTGACGCAAGCTCAGTTACAAATTCTTCATCGGTAAAGGTCAGTCCGAGAATTACTACCTTATTATTTTCGCAGAATGTGACCTCTCTGCAGTCTGAAACATTTGCGCTGTAAAGATGAAAGCGTGCCTTTTCGGGCTTGTTTCCTTCAGGATGATGGGTATGTGTAAACTCGAAGCCCGACTTGATGTTATTTCCGTCATAGATATTTGCCTTTTGATCAAGTCCTGCCATATCCCATTTGCAGATAGGTTCTGTAATATCCCTTATCTGAAATTGTATTTTTCTCTTTCCTGCAAGAACTGTCAGCTCCTGAGTACCGAGCGTTGAAGCGGCGAGAAAATACATTCTCTTTTCCTTGCTTTCAACGTTAAAGCTTTGGTCGCGGCAGATGAATACGTCGTTTGCGTCGACATCATTTTCATTTCTGAAGGTTTTGAAACGAATTCCGTTAGTATAAAAGGTATGCGGATAAAGCTCGTTTGGAAGAGAAAAGCCGCTTCCCTGAAGAATTACGTTTCTCATATTATCATCAGTTGTAAAGCCTTTTGTATTATAAGGAAGACGTTGAAGCCTATAATGAATTTTCGGCGTTTCAACCTTATTTACATTTGCAAAAAATGATATGTTAAAGCATTTAACCTCAAAAGGCTTTAAATCAAATTCAAAAGACTTTTCATCAAACGGATACGGCTTTCCGTTAAGACCTGAAGCATATGCAGAATAAACCGCATAAAGCTTGTTAAAGAAAGAAAGCTTTACATTTTTCTGCTCTTTGCCTTCGGTTTCATAAATTCTTACACATTTATCAACAGCAAGCTTGCCGGTCGAAAAGCTTCTGATAACTGCATTGTCGTTATTGATGCTCATAAAACTGAACTCATCGTCAATATCAGTATAATTGCTTCTTGCGTTAGTCTGGCAAACAAGCATCGGCCTTGTAAACTTTTCTGCTTCTTTCACACTTGCATTTGTATAATCGCCCTTATGTGAGTAAATTGCAAATGAGAAAATGTTTCTGCCGAGATCCTGTAAATCCTGTCTTGCGTCTTTAGTAAAAGCGCCTGACGGAGTGTGAATACAGGAAAGCCTTAATGTGTTATTGTCGGGCTTATCCCAACCGTATTTACAGTCTGAAAGAATTGATACGCCAAAGCTTTTGTCTTTCTCGGTGATGTCTGCCCATTTTTGAGCAGGAACCTCGTAAAGCTTTTCGGTATTGTTTCCTCTTTCAATCACGCCTAAACCAAGGTCGTATGTAGCTTTTTCATTTGAAGATGCAAGAGGGAAGACCGCTTTCAGAAGTGTTCTTCTCGTCTTCCAGTCTATATAGTTTTTAACCTCTACAATCTCACCGCTTGCAGTGAGAGATACAAGCTGAACTATGGTAGAGAATTCTGCCTCTCGTTCAACCTTAATTCTTACCCTTGCAGGACCTTCTTCAACTATTGTAAATTTTGGAGTGTTTGCATAGCAGTAGGGCTCTCTGTCAATATCTTCTTTGAGAATCTCCCAGCTCGGATATGCAAGCGAACCTACATCGTGAAGTAAAGCCATTTTAATAGGGGAGGAAATAACCTGCCTTTTAAGCTTCTTATCATAAAGATACGCTATGTCACCGTTCTTATTAAAAATAAGTTTATATTTTTTATTTTCAAGAGTATGTCCGTGAACGCTGAGACCTGTGTCAATACTGCACGGCTCTTCACTCTTTCTTATTTCAAAAATCTTATATGAATAAGGCTTCATCATAGGCTCAAATACAACTGTTAAAGCCTTGCCTTTTTTACTTATAATCTGGCTTGGTATCTCGTTACCCGCCTTGTCAAATACTTTTATGTATTTGCAGTTTACAACTGTGCGGATTTTAATCTCAACACATTCTTTTCTTTCAAACTGTGTCGGATTATGAACTGCAACAGCAACACTTTCGTTGTCAACCCAAGAGGTATTAAAAGCCCTTAAAAGCCTGCCGACAGCAGTCTGATACTCTGACTTAAAGGTGAATAGCGACTGATAGTAATCGCTCCAAGAGTCGTTATAAACCTCCATAGTTGATGTACCGGTTATGTCGTCATGGAACTGATGTTTGATAACATTCTTCCAGGCGTTTTCCATATTGTCAACAGGGTATTGATAGTCATTGAGAAGCATATAAGCATTTGCACATGCAAGCTCGCTCGCTTGTCCCATGCTTTCGCACTGCGCGTTGAGCCTTTTGCTCATAGCTCTTGATGTGTAACAGCCGGCGCCGTGACTTGTCATAAGAAGTTCGTTATTCCAAACGGGAAGCTTCTTCTTTTCGTTTTCGTCTAATTTGTCAAGTGCTTCAAAGACATCGCCTGCAGCTGCAGAAACAATCTCAAAATGAGGCGTGTCCTTATTCGCCCTAACGCTTTTTTCAACCGCTGCAACGCTTTCCTCAGTCGGTGAGCCGCCCCAGTCGCCGGTGCCGTAAAGGTGATTTGACCAAGGGATACCTGAGGTTGCGGCATTGTCTGCAATTCTGTCAATAATGCTTACGCTTGCTCGAATGTCATCGTTAAAGTTGAATTTATGTCTGTATGATCTTGCGTTGAGCGAGGCGTAAACCCTGCTCGAATCAGGTCCTTGAAGCATACCGAGATCAAACGGAATACCGTATGCGCTTCCCCACGAAAGCTTTTGAGTGGTTATGCCCTTAAGATTTGCAAGTGCGCAAATTGACGCAGTTGCATAACCTATGCCGAAGCAATCGGGTATAAAAAGCTCGTTTGAAAGGTAGTTAAACTTTTTTGAAAAATACTTGCCGCCGTAATTGAGATTTCTGAATATCGCCTCGGGTGAGGGTATATTCATATCACCCGTTTCATATACCGCTCCTGCAGGAATCCATCTTCCTTGTTTGACATATTTTTTGATAATGTCAAATGCCTTAGGATAAAATTCCTCTATAAGCTCATAGCGGTACGCACCCTCGAAATTGAATCTGTAATTCGGATACTTTTCAAGTAAATCGAAATTCTTTGTGAGAGTGTCTGGTAAATATTCTTCAATTGTTTTTGCAAGCCGCCATCTCCACACGGTGTCGAGATGTGCGTTTGAAACCACAAAAGCAGTATTTTTCATTATGCGTTTTAACCTTTATTTTTCAATAATTTCATATGTGAATTCGTATTTTTCCTGAAGCGCCTTAACCTTGTCCTCGTTGTCCTCAATAAAGGTTTCGGTGTATACGCTTTTACCATCAACAGAATAATCTTTAACAATCTGGTTTAGTGCTTCCCAAGCCTCAGCCTCTTCGGGATAGCCGTCCTCAAATTTGATTAAAAATTCTCTGTGCTTTGGAATTCTTACCTTCATAAAAGCATCCTCCGTAAAACATAGTATTTACTATTATATATATAAAACATTATAATTGCAATATATTTTTTGATTTATCTCTTAATGTTTTATACGCATCTTTCATTGCTTTATCAGCACTTGTCTGTTTGTCAACGAGGCTGATTTGCCTGTCGCATATTTTTACGTTATCAATACTTCCGCTTATAAGTACACATTCCTTGCCGTGTTCTTTACAAAGCTTGCTAATTCGGTAGGGGAGCTTGCCCATAAGCGTCTGGGAATCGGTTTTTCCTTCTCCGGTAACTACAAGGTCGGCTTCATCAATTTTTTTCTCAAGCTCGCAAGCAGTTGCAAGAACATCAAACCCGCTTTTTATCTCGCCGCCGTAAACCGAATAAAGACCGCCGCAAATTCCTCCTGCCGCACCGGCACCTTTAACCCTGCTGATATCATTAGGGAGAAAAGCGTTAAGCATTTTAAGTCCTTCATCAAGAACTTTTACCTGCTCCTTATTTGCTCCTTTTTGTGGAGCAAAAACATAGGCGGCACCGTTTTTTCCGAAATATGTATTGTCAACATCACAAGCGAATGTAAAGTTAATACCCTTTACAATATTTCTGAAGCTTGCGCCGTAAATATTTTGAAGATCACACCCCTTCGGGTATTCTATTTTATCGCCCTCAATATTTCTGAAAACTGCGCCCAGTGCAGTCAAAGCTCCTGCTCCTCCATCACAACAGCCGCTGCCCCCGAGGGCGAGAATAATGTTCCTAAAACCCTTTGATACTGCGTGCTTTATCATCTCACCGGTTCCAAATGAATCGGCATTCATTACATCTTTTTTCCTTTGCAAACCACTTGCCTGTGCACATTCTATAACCGCAGTGTTGTCGAAGGTAAAGTACTTGCATTTTTTCTGCCTGCCAAAAATATCCGATGCATTGGTGTAAAGTATTTCACCTTTACAAAATTCAGCGAACGAATCGCAAAATCCTTCGCCGCCGTCAGAAAATGCCAGCTTTTGTATTTCAAGATTGCCGCCTGCCTCAATAAGTCCTTCCTCAATTGCGTCACAAACCTGATTTGATGAAAGGGTACCCTTGAAGCTGTCAGGTATGATAAGAACCTTCATATTAAGCCTCCGAATTATTATCGGTATATTTTATCATATTTCGGCTTAACTATCAATCACAGCTTTTCTTTAATATCTTTAATAATTATCATTATAATTGAGCTTATAACTGTGCCGAGTGCAATGGCGGTTCCTACTGCCGCCGTCCTTCGTGCGTATTGTAAAAACATCTCTCTGTTTTCGTTAATTACACCGAGTATTGAATAATATATATAGCTTCCCGGAAGAAGAGGAATTGTCGAAGGAAGAAGTATTACGGTCCTCGGCTTTTTAATGAGCCTTGAACAGATTTCACAGTAAAATGACAAAATAAGCATTGCGAGCGTGCAGGCGTAGAATTCACCTGTCGTTTCGTTTAGCGCAATGCTTATATATGAGGTTATTAACGAGCCGATAATGACATATGCTATGCTGTCTGTTTTTACTCTCATCGTTACGGCAAATGCTGTGGCTCCCGCCGTGCATAAAACTATTTCCTTGATCATATTATTCTGCCTAAAAGAATTGCTGTTGCAATTGAAACAGCGATGGCAAGAGCTGACATAATGCTTTCTAAAAGTTCATATCCTCCCGCCTCAATATCACCGTTAACCATATCCCTTGCGGCGTTTTGAATTGTTATACCCGGCACGAGTATCATAATTGCGCCAATGATAATTTTGTCTGTGTCAAGAGATGGGAGAAGTTTTTGAAAAATGCAGGCGGTAGTACCTATTATAAAAGAGTCAATAAGATTTGCTGTAAAAAGTGAGTAATCTCTCCTCCTGTAAAATCCTGATGAAATAATCATACCGATAGCTGCGCTGAACAAAGCGTCGTAAAAACTTCCTCCAAAGAAAACGCAAAAACAAAATACCGCAATGCTGTTAAATAGCATATCGGCTGTTTTGGATAACCTGACTTGTTTTGTAATGTTTATATCGTTGTACTTACCTTCGCAAATACGTCTTGATAATGCGTTGAGCCTTTCAATTTCCGCCATATCAAGCCTTGTATCTCCAATTCGTCTTGCTGATATCATATTCCCGCATTTTGCAAACAGAAAGTTAGGAAGCGCAAAGATAACACAATCGTCGTTTTCGGAATTTATTCGCCTTATGGTTTCCTTTGCTCTTCCGATTTCACCGCCGCAGCGTATTATTTCTTCGCCGATATCAAGTGAAAGGGAGAATAATTCTTTGTCGTTCATAATTATATTTTTTGGTATATTGTCGGGCGTATTCAAAATTATCTATAATTTTTTGTTTGGGTATTGACAAAAAAACTTTTTCTGCTATAATAATTAGCACACACAAGATAGCGCGGAGTGGAGCAGTTGGTAGCT
>DLBD01000113.1 GCA_002494125.1 Ruminococcaceae bacterium UBA7030
AAACGGTATGACAATGGCGTTCTTAACTCTCTCAATGGCAGAGATTTTCCATTCCTTCAATATGCGTTCGCGCCGCCAGTCAATCGCAAAAATGGGCTCAATAAACTGGTATCTTGTAGGCGCTATGGTTTTAAGCTTATTCCTTTCAACCGTAGTTATCTATGTACCGTTCCTTGCAAAAGCCTTTGACTTTGCAGCAATCAGCCTTACAGAGTACGGCGTTTCAATGGGACTTGCGTTCCTCGTAATACCGATTGTAGAAATCATCAAGGCAATCCAAAGAGCCGCAAAGAAATAAAACAACAAAACAAACACCGTAGGACATCGTCTTACGGTGTTTGTTATTATTTCATATTTGCAATGGAAATATAATGGTGTTATAATTTATTTGTAATTACTTTTTGCGGGGTGAAATTATGGAAAAAATTACGCCGAATACCACACTTAACGAGTCTATGGCAAATCCTATGGCGAAGGATATGGTTGAAAAGCTTATGCTTGCTTTTCGCCTTCCGTCTGACACGGTTGAAAAAACGCCGCTCGGAAAACTGAAGTTCAAAGCGCTCACAACTCTAACCGCAGGTCTTCTTGACAAAAAGACGGTACAGACCCTTTGCGATATGTTCAATATGGAAAAGGACGAGCGTATTCTTGACGAGGGAGAGATGAAAGAGCAGTGGTGGAAGGAGGCGATAATCTATCAGATTTATCCCCGTTCCTTCTTTGACAGCAACGGTGACGGCATCGGTGACCTTAAAGGCATTTGCGAAAAGC
Organism: Ruminococcaceae bacterium UBA7030; assembly: GCA_002494125.1. Lineage (GTDB taxonomy): Bacteria > Bacillota > Clostridia > Oscillospirales > Acutalibacteraceae > Eubacterium_R. The sequence goes on from DLBD01000113.1 coordinate 775, forward strand.
TTGATTATATAAAAGACCTCGGAGTTACTGCAATCTGGTGTTCTCCTTTTTATGATTCGCCTAATGATGACAACGGATACGATATTCGTGATTATAAAAAAATCATGGCTGAATTTGGCACTATGGAGGATTTTGACACCCTTCTTGACGAGGTTCACAAAAGGGGAATGAAGCTTATAATTGACCTTGTTGTCAACCACACAAGTGACGAGCACAAGTGGTTTGTTGAAGCGCAGAAGTCAAAGGATAATCCGTACCACGATTATTATATCTGGCGTGACAGTCCCGACAGGGACACGCCGCCTAATAACTGGATTTCACTTTTCAAGGGACCGGCCTGGAACTACTATGAAAGTGTTGACAGCTGGGCGATGCACCTTTTTTCAAAAAAGCAGATGGACTTAAACTGGGAAAATGAAAAGGTGCGAGAAGAGGTCTATGATATGATGCGTTGGTGGCTTGACAAGGGTATCGACGGCTTCAGAATGGACGTTATAAACTTCATAAGCAAGCAAGCTGATTTACCTGAGGCTAACGCATTTTTAGGACTTCTTACAGGCTACAAGGGTGCGGAGTATTATTTCTACGGTCCTCGCCTTCACGAGTATCTTCACGAAATGAATCGGAAGGTTTTAAGCCACTATGATATCTACACAGTGGGTGAGTGCGGAGGCGCAGGAATTGAGATGGACAAAATGCTCACCGCTGACACAAGGCAGGAGCTTGACACCGTTTTCAATTTCGACTTTCTTATAAATCAGTTCCACACAAACTACGACGACTATACCTTTAATCTTTTCAAAGTTATGCAGGAGTTTGCGAAGTATCAGACTGATTTTACAAACCACTGCTGGCCGACTGTATTTTTTGAAAATCACGACAATCCACGTATCGTTTCAAAATGCGACAGAACAGGTACATACCGAGAGGATATTTCAAAGGTGTGCGCATTAATAGAAATGACTCTGCGAGGCACGCCGTATATCTTTCAGGGTCAGGAAATATCAATGGCAAACGGCGACTTTGAAAGTGTTGATGAGCTTGATGACCGTGAGGCGCTCGGAATTTTTGACGAGCTTATGCTAAAGGGCAAAACCGAAGCAAAGGCTTTTGAAAGAGTGAAACGCGGAACAAGGGACAACGCGAGAACGCCGTTTCAGTGGTCCGACAGTGAAAATGCCGGCTTCACAACAGGTAAGCCGTGGTTGAGAATTTCAAAGGATTACCGCAGATACAATGCCGAGGATGAGGCTAAAAACCCCGACTCTGTATTAAGCTTTTATAAAAAAGCAATAGCTTTGCGTAAGTCTGACAAGACGCTTGTTTACGGCACCTTCAAAACTGTGTTTGAAAAAAACAGGGTTTACTGTTATGAAAGAGAGCTTGACGGCGTGAAGTATTATGTTGAACTGAACCTTTCGCCCGAAAGCGCAAAACGGCCGATTGACACATCAGAAATGGAGCTTGTGCTTTCAACAAAGGGAAGCACGGCAGACACTCTTCGTGCCTTCGAGGGCAATGTGTATAAAGCGAGGTAACTATGGCAAAAAGGATAAAAAATGCTAATACTTATACAGGTAAAGAGGCGACGATGTACCTGACCGGTATGTTTGGTCAGAATATGATTTACAATATTGTCGCAACAGGACTTTACTATTATTTTCAGAATGTTATCTGCCTTGACGCAGTTGCGCTTGGCTGGATATTTGCAGTCGCAAGAGTCTGGGACGCAATCAACGACCCGATGATGGGCACAATCGTTGACAGAACAAATACCAAATGGGGCAAGTGTAAGCCGTATCTTATGTTCTGTCCTATACTCATCTGTGTAATAACCTGCCTGACTTTTCTCAACGGAAACTATGCCGAGGCAAAGCTTGCCGGAAATTCAACTGCAATGCTTCTTATCACAGCATGGGCAGCGATTTCCTATATACTTTGGGGTATGAGCTATACTATCGGCGATATTCCGCTTTGGGGCGTAATTCCTCGAATGTCAGAGGACGAGGGCGACAGAGCAAAGCTCATCTCTCTTGCAAGAATTATTGCGTCAATCGGCGCAGCAGTTGTTGTTGTCGGAATTATTCCTGTTTCACAGGCGCTCAACAAAACTTTCGGTGAAAACGAAAATGCACAAAAGGGCTTTATTGTTGCCGGCTTTGCCTTTACGATTGTCGGCTCGCTTCTATTTGAGCTTGCAGGTATCGGCGTTAAGGAAAAGGTAAATGTAAAAGAGGATACAAAGACAATGAAGGAAAGCTTCAAGCTTATGTGGAGCTGTGTTCCGTTCAGACGTATTCTTATTTCCGGTGTGCTTCGTTCACCTATGCAGCTTATGGCGATTATCGTTATAACACTTTTCACATATTACTACTGCGACGGTGATATGAACACCGCCTTTACCGACCCGAAAAAGCTTGTAATTCTGCTTATTGTCGGCGGAGGATTTTTCATCGGTCAGTTCGGCGCAATGGCGCTCTTCCCGATACTTATTAAAAAAATTGACACAAAAACCCTTTATAATCTCACAGCCCTTTCGGGAATTCCTACCGGACTTATCTTTGTGCTTTATAAACTTGCACCTTATGACCTTGCGGAGATTAAATGGGTTTCAGTCCTCGGTGTGCTTATTCTTCTCGGCGGTGCAGGCTTCGGTCTTGTAATGGTATGCCAGTCGATGATGATAAGCGATTGTATCGACTATGAGGAATACCATAACGGCCACCGTCCCGATGGCGTTTTCTTCTCGGGACAAAGCTTTATCACAAAGCTTTCTGCGGGCATCGCGTCAATTATGTCGGCTTATGTTTTTGCCTTTGTCGGCTATACAGACGTCAACATTGACAAAATGAATAAGGCGCTTGCAGCAGGCGCAAACTTTGCGAAGGACTATGAAAGCTATTCTTCGGCAATGTGGTTTCTCCTGACGGTGCCGCCGGCAATCGGAATGATTATCGCAGTTATCCCGACAATTAAATATGAAATAACAAAACCGGAGCATGAAAAAATGCTTTCCGCCCTCGTCGAAAGACATAAGGAGAAATAAAAAGAAAACACCGTATGTGTACCAACACATACGGTGTTTATTATTAAAAATTAAAACCGTTATATCCCCAATGGTCGATTTCGGTATATTTGACATATGTTCTGTCAGGTGACACGCCGAGATATTTTTGCGATATATCGCAAAGCCTTTTTGTAAGCTCGTCGTATGCGCTGTCAGAAGCGCTGCCGAAACTTGACACCTCAAACATTGCGCAGTCTGCACCGTCGCCCTTGAAGTACATTTTGCCCGGCTCGTCAATGTTTATCATAAGCCACGCTTCGCTTTTTCCCGGGATTGCGGTTATTGCTCTTCCGAGCTCCGACTTAAGCTCATCAGCGCAGGTGCTTACGAGCTTTGAATTCGTTTTTACATTTATATATGGCATATTATTCTCCTAAATACTTTGAGATAAACTCGTCAACAGTTTTGAGATAAAGCTCTTCATTAGTTGAAATTGACTGTGCGTGTGTTGCGCCGTCAACTATAAGGAGCTCCTTTTCATTGCCGCAAAGGTTATAAAGCTCCTCTCCCATTGCGGTAGGAACAAAGTCGTCTGCGCCGCCGTGAATAAAGAGCATCGGCACCTTTGAATTTTTAACAGATTCTCTGTTATCCGTGTCGTTGAGGTCATAGCCTGCGAACACCTTGTTCATTGCGTTGAAAACCTTAACAAACGGCTCGGGATTTTTTACTCCGAAGTTCTTTGCGGTATTTGCGAATTCCTCAACTGCGTTTGTAAACGGACAGTCGGCAATGGCAAGCTTAACCTGCGCAGGAACGCTGTCAACCATCTTACAAACGGTTGCGCCGCCCATTGAAACACCATGGACGATAATCTTTATATCCTCGCCGAAACGCTCAATGAGATAGTCTATCCACTTAAGAGTGTCCTGACTTTCAAAAAGACCAAAACCTACGAATCTGCCTTCGCTGTCGCCGCTTGCAACATGGTCAATACTGAGGAAGTTGTATCCTTTTTCAACATAATGTCTTGCAAATGCAGCAGGGTCGCCGTCATGACTTGCGTGGTAGCCGTGAAGGCCTATAACAAACACCTTGCTCTCCTCGTCGGGATATGTAAGGTAGCCCTGAAGCTTTTCACCTCTGTCGGAGTTGATTGAAATATACTCTGTATTCTGCTGTCTTATCCAGATTCTCTTCTCCTGAAGGAACTTGTCATAATCTGCATTTGCCTCGTTTGCGGCATTGTAACCGACTTTGCCGAGTATTGAGTTGAAATCGCTTCGCCTTCCCATTACGTCGTAATAGCCGTGAATAATCTGCTCAACAGCAAATGCTCCGAGTGCAACAGCGCCTACGGCAAATATTTTTTTACCTTTTCCCATAATTATATCTCCTTATTATTCGTTAATAACTATTCCTTTTTCAGCTCGCTGAACTGCAAGCTCGCTTTCAATCTGATCCTTGAACTTACCTGTAATCTTATAGAAGAAGAGCGGTACTGTACAAAGAAGAAGCGAAATTGCAGGGATTATTGATATAATGTTGAACATACCGCTTCTTATTGAAGGTTCAACCTCAAGCGGATTTACTGTTGTTGCGGCATTGATTTCACTAACGTTAAGACCGACAACAATATACATAAGTATGATTGCCGAGGTTGCAAGTGCATTTCCGAATTTGTTTACAAAGCTTACTATTGCCGAGCCCATGCCTGTGAGCCTGTATCCTGTTTTCCATTCCATATAGTCAAGGCAGTCAAACACCATTGCGGAGGTGCAGACATTGATAACGCCGCATGGAATTGTCGAAATAAGAAGACAGGGAACGCATGCCCAGAAATGCTCGTAACCGATAAAATACATAGCCATTGATGAAGCGGCGCCCAAAAGCGACGAGCCGATAATAAGCTGCTTGTAGCTGAATTTTTTTATTAGCGGAGTAACTGCAATCATTGCGCCGAACATACCTATAGCGCTTGCTGCGGCAAGAATTGTTGAAACCTTTGAAATATTGCCCTGAAGCGCCTCTTCAAGCGCCTGTCCCGAAAGTCCGGAAGTGTCCTGCCCAATGTAGAAGGAATATCTTGCAACGTGAACAGCACCCGCCTGGAACATATATCTTGCAGCGGAAATAATGCCCATAAGAGCGCAGAGCATAAGCGGTTTGCAGGTAAGAATGAGTTTGAGTGAATTCGGCTCGTCCTTGCTCTTCTTTTCGGGAATAGGAATGTTAATTCTTTCCTTTGTCTTGAAATATACCCTTACGAAAAGGAGGTTACCGATAACCGATGCCGTAAGCGCCATAACGATATACTTCGTCTTTTCAAGCTGCGTGCCCGCAAGATTAAGCTTCGGCAGGATAAAGCCGAGCGCCATAAACATTGCCATCGGAATTGCAGAGCCGATACCGTTAAAAGTTCTGGCTTTTGAAATTATGGAGCCTCGCTCGTCCGCGTTTGGCGTCATTGCGTTTGGAAGCGACCAGAACGGTACGTCAGACGAGGTGTAAATCATACCCCATAAAATGTATGTAACGCCTGCGTAAATCATCTTCTGCGTCGCGCTGATGTTTGGCGCATAGAAAAGAAGCATAGTAAGAACTGCAACCGGAATCGGAGTCCATAAAATATATGGCTTCATCTTTCCTTTTTTCGGATTTGCATGGTCGACTATATATCCCATAATAGGATCGTTGATTGCGTCCCATACTCTTGCAAGGAGCATAAGAAGAAGCACGAAAATCGGCGACAGCATAAGTACATTAAGATAGAAGTCGGATATGTAGGAACTCATTATTCCGTAAACCATACCCTGACCTAAGGCACCTATTGCATAAGCGAGCCATTCTTTGTTTGATACATAAGTTTTACTGCTCATATTTCCCCCTGAAATATTTTTTATGAAACAGGTGCGAAGAAGTCAAAGGTGCTTTGCCTGTACTCCTTGGCCCTGTAATATCTGAATTTAACCTTGCCGATGATATTGTCTTTTGTTACAAACTTGTTTTGCCAGTATCTTGCGTCAAGGCTTGCATTTCTGTTGTCGCCCATCATAAAGTAGCAGCCCTCCGGAACCTCGTAAGGACCGAAATCACCGATTTGCTCCTCCCTGAGATATGACGATTCGTCAAGTTGGTATTGCTTACCTTCGGAGTCTGTTATATATGTAACTCCGTTTACAATCTCAACCGTTTCGCCGGGAAGTCCGATGACTCTTTTAACATAGTATTTTTCATTTCCGTTTCCCTGCGGTAAATCCTCATCGTAGTCGGGATTGATGAAAATTAATATGTCGCCTCTTTCAGGGTCGTCGTTTATATATGCAAGTCTGCTTGCAATAACTCTGTCCTTGAGCTGAATTGTGTCAAGCATTGAGCCTGTTGGTACAACCGCATTTGCAAATACAAAGGTTTTAAGCAGTATAGCAATAACAACGGCAATAACTATCGGAGCGAGAAAGTCGATTGTGTCCTTAAGAGGACTCTTTTCCTCTTCCTCCTTGCTGTCCTTTTTGTTGTTTTCTTTTTCGGCTTTTGGCGCCGGCTCAACTGCTGTGCTGTCTTCCTTTTCAGTTTGAGTTATATCGTTTTCAGCCTGCTCAACCTCATGTGTGGGACTTGGCTCGTCAGTGCCAGAGTCAAAAATCTGTGCACCGCACTGGGGACAGATATACCAATCTTCCTTTTTAATTAGGGCATCGCAGCCGCACTTTTTGCATACCATAATTACTTTCTCTTCTTTCTGCCTAAAATTTCTTTAAGTGTGATTATATCGTCATATGGCGTAGCCTTGTCGCTTACACTGAAATCGCTTGCAGACGAGGTCAAATCAAGCGAAACCTCACCCTTTGCATGCTCACAAAACGCGCTGCCGTCAAGAGTGTTGTCAATATAAAGCTTAATCATTTTATTCTTTTCACGAACAATGTTAATTTTGTGTGTTCCGCCGCCTGCAAGGCTTTCTGAATTATATTCGCATTCAGCACATTTAATACAGAACTTGCCCTGCTTAACGCTTATGTCAATATCCTGATTTGAGCATATGCTTATATTCTCTTCGCCTGAATAGGTAAAGCTGATGGTGAATGATGTTACGCCTTCAAGGTGGTCAAAACGCCTGTCCTTTTTACCAAACTGGAAAATCTTTATTTCAAACGGCTTGAGAGTCATTTCAATCTTGTCACCGTAGCTGAATGAGTCAAAGTTTTCGTTAGCCCCTATGTTATAAACATTGTAGCGCTGAACGCCGCTCATACCCTCAGGACATCCCATAAGCTTGTTAAGCGTAAGCGTAAGAGAAGTCTTTTCATCTGTCGGATTGCGAAGCGCAATAATGCCGTCGCCGTCATTGTTCCAGCCGAAATATCCGTAGATATTATTGTCGTCAGGCTTGCCGCCGATAAACATAACATTTTTCAGAATGTCGAAATTACTCTTCTGCCAATTTAGAACGGTTGAAAGCGTACGCCATTTTGATTTGTTCATTTTTGACGGTGTTATATAAAGTTCGTTAAGAGCCTGACCTCTGCACGCATTCCAGTAAAGATACTTTTCGAATTCTTCGTCGGTGTAATTTGTGTCAGCCATTTTGCCGAAAACAGGCTCGTGGTTGAAAATATACTTAACGGGAAGCTGGCACGCTCTTGTGCAAAGAAGGTCGTAATATCTTGAATCCCTGTATGTGATTTCACTGTCAAGCTTTGACTGGCTTTCAAGGTTTTGTGCAAAGCCAAGGTCGTCGCTGTTTTGAAGCCATATACTGTTTGCGTACTGCATCCACCACGCAGATGGGTTGATATAGCTTGTAAGGTTTATCCATATATCACGGTTTTGCTTTTTTGCAGAAGCTCTTACTGCTTTGAAAATTTCAATCCAGTTTTCCCACATTTCCGTAATGAGATACATATTTTCCTCGCCGCCGGTAATGTGGTTGTGCCTGTCGTTTATGCAGGCGTTTAGCATAAAGCCGTCAAGTTTCCAGTAGCCGAGACCAAACTCCTCGGTGGATTTTACAAGAAAGCTTTTAATATTATTAATGTAATCTGAATCCGCTGTGCAGATATCCTTGCCGACTGCGTTGAATGAACCGAAATTGCCCTTTTCAACACGTTTTGCAAACTTGTCCGGTTTTGTGTATCCGCCTCTCGGGCTGAGCCATAAGCCAAGCTCTGATGAAAGCTTTCTTGCAGCTTCGCTCAAATCATATAACGAATTCGGGAATTTCTTTGCATTAACAGTCCAGAACTGCTTTTTATAATCATTCCAACCGTCGTCAACAACATAAGCGCTGATTGGCGAAATGCCGTTTTGCGAAAGGTGTTTTTCCGTTTCGTAAAAAGAGCGCTCAAGATTGTCGGCGTTAATGCCGAGCATATGGTCGTACCAGCCGTTATACTGAACTCTGAAATCAGTACCTGCGCTGATATGGTCGATGTATGAGTAAAATGCATTTTGAACGTCGAGAAGCTCTCTGCTTTTAGCGCCGCCCACAACTGTGACAGGGCACTTGAATTTGCCGTCAATATGCTTGCCGATATAATACTTAACCTGTCCTATTCCGAAAATGATTGCATTTTGCGTCGCAGGAAATTCACAGCCGAAGAAAAGACTGTCAATATAAAAAGGCTGGCCGAGTGAAGAGCGGATTGCCCCAAGCTCGCCTTCAATGTCAACCGGCACGGAAAAATGCGCCTTTGAATTGATAATTCCCACATGTTCAAGAAGAATGTAGTCGATAACCTTGTCATTATTCTGAACAAAAGAAATCTGCTTTTTAAGAGTGTTGCCGTCGTCACCTGCCCAAAGGGACATAGATACGCTTACACCCATATTCTCATTAAAGGTGAATGTGAGAACGCCGTCCTCCTGCTTTTGCTCGCAGACGGTCATACCCTTTGATGAAAACTCAGTTCCGTCAGTAAAATGAAAAAGAAATTCAACGCTGTTTCCGTCGGGAACAAAGTCCATTCGTGAAAGGACGTTTCTTATCTGCGACGCATAGAGATAGCCCTCATGCACCTTGAATTCACGCTGTAAAATTTTGCTTTCTAATCTATACATTACAGTTCTTCCTTAATTTGTTCTAATGCCTTTGCAAGTTGGTCGGGGCATGATGTGCCCTTGTAGTTGCAGTCAATCCCCTCGAGCGTTTCGATAACCTCATCAATAGTTCTTCCCTTAACAAGAGCAGCTATTCCTTTGAGGTTGCCGTTGCACCCGCCGAAGAAGCTTACATCTCCGATAGTTTCGTCATCGTTTATTTCAATGCTTATGCTTCTTGAGCATACGCCGTGAGGCGTGTATGTATAAGTCATAGTGTTTTCCTTTCATATGGTTATAAATCCACAGTTAAATATATTATACATATATTTTATAATTATTGCAACTTAATAAATAAATTTTTATATTATAATAATTAAATATTGAATTATAAAAAGTGTTGTGATAATATAAATTAGACAGGGTGAAATTCCCAAAATATTAGCATAAGAGAGGTAAAAGTATGGAAAAATTAAAGGTTGGTATTATTGGTGCAGGCCGTATCGGTCAGGTTCATGCAAAATCAATCACATATCACATCCCTCAGGCTGAAATAGTTGCTATTTCAGACATCTATGTCGAGGGCGCAAAAAAAGTTGCCGAGGAGCTCGGTATCCCTAATTATTATGAGGATTATCACGAGATACTCAATAATCCTGAAATTAATGCGGTTCTTATTTGTTCTTCAACAGATACTCATGCTGACATTGCCATCGAGGCTGCTAATGCAGGTAAAAACATTTTCTGCGAAAAGCCGGTTGACCTTACGGTTGATAAGATTAAGGCTGTTATCGCTGCAGTTGAAAAAGCAGGCGTAAAGCTTCAGATTGGTTTTAACAGAAGATATGACCACAATTTTGCTTACATAAAGTCGCTCGCAAATGAAGGCAAGCTTGGTAAGCTTCAGACTATCAAAATCACTTCACGTGATCCTGAGCCTCCGGCAATCGCATATGTCAAAGTATCAGGCGGCATTTTCCTTGATATGACGGTGCATGATTTTGATATGGCACGATTCATCGGCGGCGAGGTTGAAGAGGTCTATGCAAACGCTTCCGTTATGGTTGACCCGGAAATCGGAGAGGCAGGCGACGTAGATACAGCGCTTATTACTCTTAAATTCAAGAGCGGTGCAGTAGGTGTTATTGATAACTGCCGTAAGGCTTGTTACGGTTATGACCAGCGCCTTGAGGTGTTTGGCTCGGGCGGTCAGGCTTCTGCAGCAAACGACACCCCAACTAACGTTTCATATATTAATGAAAACGGAAATTCTTCTGACAAACCACTTTACTTCTTCCTCGAAAGATATATGCAGTCCTTCACAGATGAGATGACCGAATTTATCGACTGTGTAGTAAATGATAAGGATACAAAGACAACTGTAAATGATGGTCTTGAAGCACTTCGCCTTGGCCTTGCAGCAAAGCTTTCGGTAGCAGAGCACAGACCTGTTAAGCTCAGCGAAATCGAGGCGTAAGCCCATTATTTAGTGAGGTAATAATTATGAAAAGAGAAAGACTCACAATGTCACAGGCGCTTGTAAAGTTCCTTGATAATCAGTATATTGAATGTGACGGCGTTGAAACAAAATTTGTTTCCGGTATGTTCGGCATTTTCGGCCACGGCTGTGTTGTCGGCGTCGGCCAGGCTCTCGAGCAGGGCGGACACAACCTTAAGTTTTATCAGGGTAAGAACGAGCAGAATATGGCCCTTGCCGCAGTTGCATACGCTAAACAGATGGACAGAAAGGCAATTATTCCCTGTGTTTCTTCTATCGGACCCGGCGCTACCAATATGGTAACCGCTTGCGGCTGCGCAACTGCAAACAGAATACCGCTTCTTGTTCTTCCGGGCGACACGTTTGCATGCCGTCAGCCCGACCCTGTTTTGCAGCAGGCTGAATTTTTTGACAACTACGGAAGAACTGTTACGGATGCGTTTAAGGGCGTTTGCCATTATTTTGACAGAATTCTTCGTCCGGAGCAGCTTATGACTGCCTGCATCAACGCTATGCGTGTTCTTACAGACCCTGCTGATACGGGCGCTGTATGTCTTGCAATGCCGCAGGATGTAGAGGGCGAAGCTTATGACTATCCCGAGCATTTCTTACAGAAAAGAGTATGGCATCTTGACAGAAGGCCAATAAGCGCTTCACAGCTTGAAAGGGCAACCGCTCTTATCAAAAATGCAAAGAAGCCGATTATCGTATGCGGCGGCGGCGTTCGTTACAGCAGCGCTGAAAAGGAGCTTCTTGAATTTGCCGAAAAATACAATATCCCTGTAAGTGAAACACAGGCGGGCAAAGGCCTCATTGACTGGAAGCATCCGCTTAATCTCGGCGGTATCGGCGTTACAGGCGGAAAGGCTGCAAATGTAATCGGCAGAGATGCTGACCTTATTATCGGTGTCGGCACCCGTTTCACCGATTTTACAACCTCTTCGAAGTGGCTCTTTAACGAGAACAGAAAGGTGCTCGGCATCAACATATGTCCGTTTGACGCATATAAGATGGACGCAGAGGCAGTAGTTGCCGACGCAAAGGAATCAATTACAGCGCTTATAAAATCCTGCGAGGGATATAAGACGGCTTATACTGACGAAATTCAAAAGGCAAAAACCGAGTGGGACGCAATCGTTGACGATTATTATTCAAAGGAGCTTGAAGGCGGGCTTAACCAGACACTTGCCCTTGGTATAATAAACGAGTTTATGCCGGACGATGCAATCGCTCTTGGTTCTGCAGGCTCGCTTCCGGGCGATATGCAAAGACTTTTCAGACCGAAGGACAGAGGCACGTACCATATGGAATACGGCTATTCCAATATGGGCTATGAAGTAAACGGTGCTCTCGGCGCAAAGCTTGCGAAACCCGAATCAGAGGTTTACACCTTCTGCGGCGACGGCTCATTCCTTATGGGGCACAGCGAGCTTTATACAGCCCTTCAGGAAAATCTCAAGATTAACGTATGCCTTTTTGACAATCTCGGCTGGGGTTGTATCGAAAACCTTCAGAATAATCAGGGCACTGACACCTTCGGTACTGTTTTCCGCGCAAGAAATCCTGAAACGGGAATGCTCGACGGCGATGATATGACCGTTGACTTTGCAAAGATTGCAGAGGGCTACGGCGCAAAGGGTTACACCTGCCGTACATCAGACGAGCTTCGAGCTGCGCTTGAGGACGCAAAGAAGCAGACAAAGTCCTGCCTTTTTGATATCAAGGTGCTTCCTAAGACTATGACGCCCGGCTTCGAGTCGTGGTGGAGAGTCGGTGTTGCAGAGGTTTCAAAAAGCGAAACCGTAGCAGCAGCATATAAGGATATGCAGGAAAATATTGCAAAGACATTTGATTATTAATATTTACAGGAGAAAAAATAATGCTTAATCCCGAAAAAGTAAAACTTGCTATCGCACCTATCGGCTGGACTAACGACGATATGCCGGACCTCGGTGCTGAAAACACATTTGAACAGTGCATTAGCGAAATGGCGCTTGCAGGCTTCAAAGGCTCTGAAATCGGAAACAAATATCCGTCAGACCCCGATGTATTAAAGCCGTATCTTGATATAAGAGGACTTCAGATATGCAATGCATGGTTCTCTTCATATCTCACCTCAAAGCCTTATGAGGAAACTATTGAGGCTTTCAAAGCTCATTGTGATAAGCTTTATAAGCTTGGCGCAAAGGTTATCGGCGCTTCCGAGCAGGGCAATTCAATTCAGGGTGACCTTACAAAGTCAATCCTTGACGAAAAGCCTTACTACACAGACGAGCAGTGGGAGATTGTTGCAAAGGGCTTTAATGAAATGGGTGCATACGCAAAGTCAAAGGGTATGTATTTCACAGTTCATCATCATATGGGCACAGGCGTTCAGACTGTTGAGGAAATCGACAAACTTATGGAGATTACCGACCCTGACCTTGTATATCTTCTTTTTGATTCAGGTCACCTTACCTTTGCGGGTATCGACCCTGTTCCGGTTCTTAAAAAGTATGTAAACAGAATCAAGCACGTTCATCTTAAGGACGTACGCCTTGACGTTTATAATAACCAGGTTGTACCTCAGCATATGTCATTCCTTGACGCTGTAAGAGCAGGCGTGTTCACCGTACCCGGCGACGGCGATGTTGATTTCAAGCCGATATTTGATATCCTCGCAGAAAACAATTACGAGGGCTGGGTTGTTGTTGAGGCAGAGCAGGACCCTGCAAAAGCAAACCCGTTTGAATATGCTGTAAAAGCAAGAAAATATATCAAAGAAAAAGCAGGATTATAATAAATCAAAACATAACGGCGATTCATCCAATAAGATGAATCGCCGTTTTTATTTGTCAGTTTCTTTTTGGTGGTTTGTAAAGATGAATTCTTCCTGCGTCGTTGAACGCCTTTATAGTCATAACCGTAATCGGTACAATAAACATACCCATAAAGCCGAAAAGCTTTAAGCCGAAGTATAGTCCTGCAAGGGTTACAATCGGATGAACGCCGAGTGTGTTGCCGACAATTTTCGGTTCGAGATATTGACGGATAACGGTTATTGCGATATATATAAGCATCAGTCCGCCCGCAAGTGCGAAGTTGCCGAGAATAAGATTGATAAGCGACCACGGGATAAGTATACCGCCCGAACCCGCGACGGGAAGAATATCAAATATCGCTATTGCAATGGCAATCATTGCGATGTAGTTGTTGTCAAGAATTCCTGTGACGCGAAGTATTGAAAAGCCTATCATAAGCTCACAGAATGTGATAATCATAATAAGTCCGTAAGCCCGGAACATCTTGAGAACGGTTTTTGAGAAAATCTGTTTAACCTCGCTTAAAAGGTTCTTCTTTCCTTCGGGAAGCTGAAGTCTGATAAAGCCGACAATTCGGTTATAATCCTTCGTAAAAAATATCCATGCAACTATGCCGATAACTATTGCGATGAGAGCAGAAGGAACATTTTTGACAATATTGTATACCGATGTTATCGAGTTTGAAACGCCGTTAGTAATCGTCTTAACGTCAATACCAAGTGTGGAAAGATCGAAGTTATCAATCATATTGCCGAAGAATTCCGTCACGTGTGACGAAGCGGTGTTGTACAGAGAGTCGGGAAGGAAGTCGATTATGTCAAGCACCTCACGCTCGAGCGTTGAAAGGAATGCGGGCATATCGTTAAGCTGTGCCACAAGGTAAGAAATAAAGCTTGCGATTTGCCTTGCTGCAAGGGTGAGAAGAATTATAACGGGACCGAGTATTATAATTATGCTCAGCACAACAAGAAGCACGGACCAAAGCGTGTGCAATTTTTTATTTGTCTTTTTGTCAAGCCAGCGAAGCGGTTTTTGAAGAATTACCGCAAAGAAAAACGATATAAGAAACGGCGCTGCAACAAAAAAGCAGTATTTGAAAAACACATATATAATCGCTGCAATAATTGCAAAAAATGCGATATTGATAATTGCGGCTCTTCTCTTTTCAACCTTTTCGTTCATTTTTATACTTCCTAAATATTTATTAACAATATATATAATAATCCAATAATTTCCAATTATCAATATCTTATTTGTAAACAATATACAAATTATTATAGTATTTTACACTAAATGCAAAATAATGCTTGATACTTTTGCTTTTTTTTGATAATATATAGAAAGTGTATCTCACAGCAGTACAGTTGTCTTTGACAGGAGGACAGTTTATGCCTAAAATAAAATACTATCTTGTCAATGCCGACATATTGCCCGAGGTTTATTCAAAGGTGATTAAGGCAAAAAGTCTGATAGCTTCCGGCGAAGCGGTAAGCGCAAGTCAGGCTGTCAAAATGGCAGGTATTTCACGAAGCGCATACTATAAATATAAGGATGCAATTTTTGAGTATCACGGCGAGGATTCTGACGAAACAGCCACAATCAACGCAATGCTCAAGGATAATGCGGGAGTATTGTCGTCTTTGATGAACGAGCTTTACAAGGCAGGGGCGAATGTTCTTTCGGTAAACCAAAGCGTGCCTGTCAATTCTGTTGCAAGTGTAAGCGTTACCATTCGTGTTATGGATATGACGCTTTCTATGCAGGAACTGCTTGAAAATATAAAAAGAGTTGACGGAGTAAACTCCGTTGATATAGGAGGTTAATTATGAAGGTAGCGGTTATGGGCTACGGCACGGTAGGCTCCGGTGTTGTTGAAGTGATTGAATCTCACGCAGACATTATTCCGAAGCGTATTGGCGGCGACACCCTTGAGGTTGCAAAAATTCTTGATTTAAGGGACTTTCCCGATGATCCCCACAGGGATTTGTTCACAAAGGATTTTAACGACATATTAAATGATGAAGAAATAAAAATTGTTGCTGAAACTATGGGCGGGGTTAATCCTGCGTTTGATTTCACAATGAAGCTTCTTTGCGCAGGAAAAAGCGTTGTTACATCAAATAAAGAGCTTGTTGCCCAGAAGGGACTTGAGCTTCTTGAAACAGCAAAGAAAAACGGCGTCAACTATCTTTTCGAGGCATCGGTCGGCGGTGGTATTCCTATTATAAGACCGCTTACTCAATGCCTTGCTGCAAATAGAATTGAAGGAATTGCAGGTATTCTTAACGGCACGACAAACTTTATCCTCACTATGATGATAGAAAAGGGTATGTCATTTGACGAGGCGCTTAAAATCGCACAGGATAAGGGCTATGCCGAAAAGGATCCGACCGCCGATGTCGAGGGACATGACGCTTGCAGAAAGGTTTGCATCCTCGCATCTCTTGCTTTTGGCAAGCACGTTTATCCTTCACAGGTTGAAACCGAAGGTATAACTAATATAACGCTTGAAGATGTTTCATACATCGCATCGGCAAACGGAGTTATTAAGCTTCTCGGTCAGATTAAGTATTTCAGCGACGACAAAATTGCGGCTTTTGTCAGTCCTGCTGTTGTATATAACGGTTCGCAGCTTGCGTCTGTTAAGGACGTGTTCAATGCAATACTCGTGCGCGGCGACGCAGTGGGTGATGTATGCTTCTACGGTCCCGGCGCAGGCAAGCTTCCGACAGCGTCTGCAGTAGTTGCCGATGTGATCGACTGTGCAAAGCACACAGAGAGAAGAAAGATTTTCGGCTGGGGTGCAGGCGATGAGGACTATGTAGTTGACTACAGGTCAAACGTTGAAATGCCGTTTTACGTTCGTGCAAAGGCTTCTGCAAGCGAGGTTACCGCAAAGTTTTCGGAGGTTAAGTTCCTTTCAAGAAAGGGACAGCCGTCCGATGAGGTTGCCTTCATAACAGATGTTATGACAGAAAACAAGCTTTTTCAGAAGCTTGACGGGATGGACGTTATCAACACAATTAAGGTTACAAACTATTAATAACAGGAGGAAATAACCATGGGACTTATTGTTCAGAAATTTGGCGGTTCTTCTGTTGCTGACGCCCAGCGTGTGATGAATGTTGCAAAGATTGTAACGGACACCTACAAGCAGGGTAACGATGTTATCGTTGTTGTATCCGCTCAGGGCGATACAACCGACGACCTTATCGAACAGGCGCAGGAGATTAATCCGCAGGCTGCCAAGAGAGAAATGGACCAGCTTATGGCGGCGGGCGAGCAGATTTCAATATCGCTTCTCGCTATGGCTATTGAAAAGCTGGGCTTCCCCGTAATCAGCCTTCTCGGCTGGCAGGCAGGCTTTAACACAAATTCGATTTACGGTTCTGCAAGAATTAAAAATATCAGACCGAACAGGCTCCAGGCTGAAATTGCAAAACATAATATTGTAGTTGTTGCAGGCTTCCAGGGTATCAACAGATACGATGACCTCACAACCCTCGGCAGAGGCGGCTCAGACACGTCTGCAGTTGCTATTGCGGCTGCGCTCAGAGCCGACAGATGTCAGATATTTACAGACGTTGAGGGCGTTTTCACCGCTGATCCGAGAAAGGTAGAGGGTGCTAAAAAGCTTAAGGAAATCACATATGACGAAATGCTTGAGCTTGCAACTCTCGGCGCACAGGTTCTAAATAACCGTTCAGTTGAAATGGCAAAGAAATACGGAGTAGAGCTTGAGGTTCTCTCGTCACTTAACCCGGTTCCGGGAACAATAGTTAAGGAGTATACTAAAATGGAAAAAATGTTAATTCGCGGCGTAACAAAGGATAAGGATGTTGCTCTTGTTTCAATCTTGGGGCTCAGGGACACACCGGGTGTTGCATTCAAAATTTTCTCTAAGCTTTCATCAAAGAATATCAATGTCGATATTATTCTTCAGTCCTTCGGAAGAGATGGCACAAAGGATATCATTTTCACCGTTAGCAAGGATAACGGCGAGCTTGCAGTAAGTCTTCTTGAGGATATGCTTGATGAGGCTAAGATTGTCTGCAATACAAATGTTGCGAAGGTTTCAATCGTCGGCGCAGGTATGGAGTCGCATCCCGGCACAGCGTCAAAGATGTTCGAAGCACTTTATGAAAGCAATATCAACATCCAGATGATTTCAACCTCTGAAATTAAAATTTCGGTTATCATTGATGCTGATGAGGCTGACAGAGCTGTATCTGCAGTACACAAGGCTTTCATTCCAAACGACTGATAAATATATAGTTAAAGGGAGTTACCGCTTTAGGCGGTAACTCCCTTTTATTTTTTTATTTTGCCGAAAATCTCAATTCAGTTATTGTATAAAACGGTTTGTCCGGCTGTGCATATTTCATAGGGAAGGACGGTATATTGAGCGAATCCGGATAAAACTGCGTTTCAAGCGCAACGCCTCTTCTGTATGTAACGAAGGAATTTCCCTTGCCGATGTCTCCCGTCTTTTCAAGCCAGCCGCCGCAGTAAAGCTGAATGCCCGGTAAATCCGTCCAGACCTCAAGTCGTCTGCCGCTTTCTCTGTCTTCAAGTATTGCTGCTTGTGAAAGTCTGCCGATTTCCTTGTTGTTAAGGCAGTAGTTATTGTCGTATCCGACATCGCCTATTGTAGCGCGAAACGCAACGTCAATGTTATCTCCGATTTTATGCATTTCGGTAAAGTCCATCATAGTTTCTTTAACAGTGCTGATTTCACCCGTCGGAAGCTGTGACGAATCCGTTTCGGTAAACTCGTTTGCGTTTATCTGAAGATAATGTCCCTCAATTGTTTTTCTGCTGTCGCCGGAGAGGTTAAAATATGCGTGATTTGTCGGGTTTATAACGGTCTTTTTATCGGTTGTTGCCGTATATTCAATCTTCAGCGTGTTGTCATTTGTCAGGGTGTATTTAATATCCATAGTGACGTTACCCGGGAAGCCGTCCTCCATATCCGGAGAAAACCTTGTAAAGACAACATAGTCATCGCCAAGCTCCTTAACCTCCCAGTTAGTAAAACTGAAGCGACCGCCGCCGTGAAGAGTCCATGTGCCCTGATTTGCAGGCGTGTGATATTCTGTGCCGTCTATTGTAAATTTTGCGTCACGAATACGGTTTGCCCATCTTCCGACCGCAAGACCCTGATATCCGAAATCGGGGTTTACATAGTGCTTCGCCTCGTCAAAGCCCAAAACAACGTCAGCCATTTTGCCGTTTCTGTCAGGCATATTAAGTGAGTGAATACCTGCGCCGAGTGTCATAAGCGATACGCTTGCGCCTTTTGAATTTGTCAGGGTGAGAAGATATACCTCCTCGCCGTTTTCAAGCTTGTCAAACAGTTTTTTTTCTGATGCCATAGTGATACCCCTTATTATGAAAAAAGATATTTTTATTGTATTTTCAGTATATAAGAAAATATTAATAAATTCAATAGCTTCTTGACATTTCGACGATTTACAAGTATTTTATAGGTATAATAAATTATTATATAAGGAAGTGTTATATTGGACACGTTAAATACATTGCTTACCGATGTTGCAAGGTTTGTTTTGCCGCTAATGACTTTGTTCATTTTGGCAACCTGCGTTATTTCGCTTTTCAGAAACAGACCGCGACTTCACAAAATGGCACAGCTTGTCGACCAGAATAACGGCTCGATAATCGACATTGACCGCTGGGAAATTTCCATCGGAAAAAGCAGGTCAAATGACGTTGTGCTTCCTATGCCGGATGTTTCCCGTTTCCATGCGGTTATTTCAAAAAAGAGAAACGAGTGGATTATAACCGATACCTTTTCAAAGCAGGGCGTTTATGTAAACGGCGAAAGGATTGAGGGGACTACTGTTATTGAGGACGGCGATTCAATTACAATCGGCTCGATACCGCTCAAATTCGTCTGCGCCGATGCGCTCTCAAACGAAACAAAGGCGCAGATGAGAACGGCTGCCGCTGTGCCGAAAAGCTCGGGAATTGCATACGCTGTGCTTGTCGATGTAAAAACACATAAGCCTGTATATCTCCGAAAGCAGGATGTGCTTATCGGCAGAGGCGACGACTGCGATATCAAGATTAATCTTGATACAGTAAGCTCAAAGCATGCAAGAATTCATCTCACAACAAGGGGCTGGGCGCTTTCAGACCTCAACAGTCATAACGGAACCAAGCTTAACGGCAGATTCATAAACCAGCCACAGCTTATCTTCGATGAGGATATTGTTACCTTTGGCGAGAGAGTTTTTGTATTTTATGAAAGGTAGGGCAGAGTATGGCAAAGAGAAATAAAATTCACCACATAAAGCCTATCAATAACTTTGCTCTTCTTGCGCTTCTTTCGGTGTTTCAGCTTGTAACGGCATACTTTGCCGCTGCTTCCTATGAAAGCTTCAACATCAAGGTTATGGTATGCCTTATAGTGTTCCTTATTTTTGAATGGATATATGTTTCGCTTTTTTATTCGGTTATGCACCGAAGAAACTTTGAGCTTGAGTTTATTGCGTTTTTCCTAACTGACGTAGGTCTTACGGTTATCGGCTCTATTGACGCCAAGGCATGTGTAAAGCAGCTGATTATTGCAATCGCCGCTGTTGTTGCGTATGTCGTTCTTGTGTTCGTACTCGGTAATATCGACCTTTGCATGAAGCTCCGACTGCCTGTTGCAATCGGCGCTATGGCGCTTTTGGGGTTGAATATTATCATCGGAACAGTAAAATACGGTGCACAAAACTGGATTGAGGTAGGCGGTTTTACCATTCAACCGTCTGAATTTGTAAAGGTTGCGTTCATCTTTGTAGGCGCCGCAACGCTTGAAAAAATACAGACCTCAAAAAATATTATTAAATTTATTGTGTTTTCCGTTGCGTGCGTAGGCGCTCTTGTGCTTATTCGTGACTTTGGTACCGCGCTTATTTTCTTTATCACCTTCCTCATTATTGCATTTATGAATTCCGGTGATATCAAGACAGTCGGTCTTGCGCTTTCAGCAGCGGGACTCGGCGGCGTTATCGTAATCAAGTATAAATCCTATGTAACGAAAAGATTTGCAATCTACCGTCATATCTGGGAGGACCCGTATGACACAGGTTACCAGCAGGCGCACGTTCTTACCGGTATGGCTTCGGGCGGACTTCTCGGCCTTGGTATCGGAAACGGCAGAATAAGATATTATTTTGACAACTACCTTACGATAACAGACGACATATTCGGTGTTATTTGTGAGGAATGGGGATTTCTTTTCGGATTGATTCTTGTGCTTTGCTTTGTTGCAATCGCTGTTTCAGCCATTGTTAATTCAATCGCTGCAAGGTCAACCTTCTATTCAATCTCCGCCGTTGCGGGCGCAGGTATGCTCCTCTTTCAGACGGCACTCAATATTTTCGGAATTACCGACGTTCTTCCTCTTACGGGCGTAACCCTTCCTTTTATAAGTCAGGGCGGAAGCTCGATGATAAGCTGCTGGCTTGTGCTTGCTTTTATAAAGGCGTCGGATGTTCGTACCTATAATTATCTGGGAGGTGCGAAGAAGAAATGAAAATGATAACAAGAAGAGGACTTTTCCTCATTATACTTATACTCGGCTTTATCGGCGGTCTAGGCTTCTTAACTTACAGTATGATAAGTCACGGTCCCGCTTGGGCAATGCAACCGTACAACAGCACGATTTACAGGGACGGTGAGCTGATTGCCGAGGGCAAAATTACCGATTCAAACGGCAATGTTCTTGCCCAGACGGTTGACGGTAAACGTGTTTACAGCGAAAGTGAAACCACAAGAAAGTCCACCCTTCACACAGTGGGCGACACGATGGGATTTATCTCAACCGGCGTACAGCGTGTTTATCGCTCGAAGCTTGTCGGTTACAGCCCGCTTAACGGTATCTATTCAATTACCCGAAACGGAAGCGGTAACGATATGTCGCTAACTGTTAATTCTGACGTTTGCGATGTTGCTTATGACGCTCTTTCGGACTACAAGGCAGGCTGCGTCGGAGTGGTAAATTATAAGACGGGTGATATTGTGTGTATGTGCTCAACTCCGTCCTTTGACCCGACTAATAAGCCATCTGACATTGATACAAACGACAAGTATGAGGGCGTTTATATCAACCGGCTTCTTACGGGACTTTACACACCGGGGTCAACATTTAAGCTTGTTACCGCCATCTGCGCTATTGAAAATATTCCCGATATAAATTCAAGAACCTTCTACTGCGAAGGTGAATATGACGCAGGCGGCACGCCGATTGAATGTAATGCATATCATGGTGAAGTAACGTTTGAAGAAGCGCTTGCTAAATCCTGTAACTCCGCATTTGCACAGATTGCAATTGAGCTCGGTCCGGATAAGATTATGGAAACTGCAAAACAGCTTGGTTTGACATCAGAAGTTATGATTAGCGGAAATATTACGTCGTCAAAGGGCAAGATGTTCCTTGAAACTTCCGATTCTAACGACTATGTCGGCTGGACGGGTATCGGTCAGGGCGATACGCTTCTTTCTCCTGTTGCAATGCTTCGTCTTGTAAGCGCTGTTGCAAACGACGGTAATGCAGTTAGCTTCAATCTTGTAGACAGCTTTGCTAATAAAGCAGGTAAGGCGCTCGATCTGAATATTACCTCAAAAGAAACTCAACTTATCAGCACCGCAACTGCTGCACAGTTAAAGCAGATGATGAGGTACAATGTTGAAGAACAGTACGGCGACTATAATTATGAGGGACTAAACCTCTGCGCAAAGTCGGGTACGGCACAGATAGATAACGAAACATGGCACAACACAGCATGGTTTGTCGGCTTTATGGACGATGATGCTCATCCGTATGCCTTTGTAGTTGTTGTTGAATACGGCGGCTCCGGTTCGCAGACGGCCGGTCCTATTGCAAACCGTGTTCTTCAGGCTTTAGTAAACGGAGAATAATTTGGATTTAGATATTATCAACGAAGAAAAAGAGGAAAAGGCGCTTCTTGTGTCGGTTGACACGGGTGACTTTGACGCCGAAACCTCTATGTATGAGCTTGGAGAGCTTGCTAAAACTGCGGGAGCAGTTGTTGCGGGAGTTATCATTCAGAAGCGGCAAAGCATCGAAGGCGCAACATATCTCGGCAAGGGCAGGCTTGAAGAGGTCTCACAGTTTTGTAAGAATAATGATATTGACCTTGTTATTGCGGACTGCGAACTGTCGCCGGTTCAGGTTCGCAATATCGAGGATGCGACGGATACAAGGGTTATTGACAGAACAACCCTTATTCTTGACATTTTCGCAGGCAGGGCTAAATCAAAGGAGGGCAAGCTTCAGGTTGAGCTTGCCCAGCTTAAATATTCGCTTCCGAGACTTACGGGAAAAGGCACGGCGCTTTCGCGACTTGGCGGAGGTATCGGAACAAGAGGGCCCGGTGAAACTAAGCTTGAAACAGATAAAAGGCATATAAGGCGCCGAATTCAGTATATTAAGCAAGAACTTGACGGGGTAGAATTCCGCCGTAATATGCAACATGAAAGGCGTCGCAAAAACGGAGCCACAGTTGTTGCGATAGTCGGCTATACAAATGCAGGCAAATCAACTCTTATGAACTATCTTACAAACGCAGGAGTGCTTGAAGAGGATAAGCTTTTCGCAACGCTTGACCCGACTGCAAGGAAGCTTGTTTTACCAAACGGGCAGCAGATTATGCTCGTTGATACGGTAGGTTTCATAAGCAGACTTCCGCATCAGCTTGTTGACGCGTTTCGCTCAACTCTTGAGGAGGCAACCTATGCCGACCTTATACTCAATGTTTGCGACGCATCTGACGAGGATTGCCACAACCATATAAAAACCACATATGATATTCTGTCATCTTTATTTGACGACGGCAGAATTGACGTGCCCGTTATAAATGTTTTCAACAAGTGCGACAAGGCGCAGGAGCTTGAGGACAGAGCCTATTTTTACGGTGCTGACAATCCTTGTGTAAGCATCAGCGCTCTTACAGGCTTCGGCGTTGACAATCTGCTTTCACAGATTGAAGCATCGTTACCGCAGACGAGAAAGAGGGTAATGCTTCTTATTCCGTTTTCCGACGGAGGTACCG
The DNA here is from genome assembly GCA_002494125.1 of Ruminococcaceae bacterium UBA7030. Classification (GTDB taxonomy): domain Bacteria; phylum Bacillota; class Clostridia; order Oscillospirales; family Acutalibacteraceae; genus Eubacterium_R. The sequence continues at coordinate 24,205 of DLBD01000113.1, forward strand.
CTTCAAAAATCCGTGAGGACGGCGTAATTCATTTTGAGGAATACACATCGGACGGGCTGAAGCTTGACGCAACGGTCGAAATTTCTTTTCTTAACAAAATAAAAGATTATATTATCTGATTTTCAATCATAAAATTACTTAGGTGATTTTATGAATGTTATATCCTTCAGGCTTAAGCCTAAAACAATTTTCGGAATAATACTTGCTATAACGGGGATTGCAGTGCTTTTTATAAGCTTTGCTTCAAAAAATCTTCCCGACTCTAAAAGTGCCGCTGCAGTTGTCAGCGCATCAACTGATGAGGAAAGACGTGCTTTTCTTGAATCCTACGGCTGGGAGCTTTCTGCCGAATGTGAGGAGAGGGAGCTTACTATCCCCGAAAAGTGGAACGATGTTTATTCAAGCTATAACGAGGTGCAGCTTAATCAGGGCTTTGACCTTAGCGAATATAAGGGTAAAAGGGTAACTCTTTATACATACAATGTTACTAATTATGAGGACGAGAGCGTGGGCATTGTTGCCGATATGCTTGTCTGTGACGGACGGCTCATCGGCGGCGATATATGTAACACGTCGGCAAAGGACGGCTTTCTCGTCGGCTTCAACGGTGAATAATGGAACGGCTTGACAAAATTATTTCAACTGCAAAAAACATATCAAGAGCTGATGCACGGTCGCTTATAAAAAGGGGAAGAGTGTTTGTGAATTCCCGGGCAGTGACCGACATCGGCTTTAAGGCTGATGAAAAATCGGACAGCTTCTTGTGCGACGGCGAGGAGCTTTTTTATAATAAGTATATCTATATTATGATGAACAAGCCGAAGGGCGTTATATCTGCGTCAAACGGTAAGGGTGAAAAAACAGTCGTTGACCTTGTGCCGCAGGAATTCAGAAGGAAAAACCTTTTTCCTGCAGGAAGGCTTGACAAGGACACGACAGGCTTTGTTCTAATCACAGACGATGGTGATTTTGCGCACAAGATACTAAGCCCGAAAAGCCATGTGCCGAAAACATATATAGCAACTCTGGACAAGCCGTTTGACGACGAGGTCGTTGAGTCATTTGAAAAGGGCGTTGAGCTTAAGGACGATTTATGTATGCCTGCAAAGCTTTGCACGCTTGACGGTGACGCAACAAAAGGAGTTGTAACTATCCGTCAGGGGATGTACCACCAAATAAAGCGTATGTTTTCAAAATTCGGCTTACAAGTGCTCGAGCTTGAAAGAATAAAAATAGGCGGGCTTGGCCTTGATCGTTCATTAGCAGCCGGGGAATGTAAAATTCTGTCAGAAAAGGAAATCAAAATTATTGAAAACAAATTGTAGATATTTGTATATTTACGCCTCTGTATTAACTATATATTGTGGTAGACAAAATTTTTTTGTTCATTTTATGCAAGTATAACAATTTTTTTAACATTTTTTTGTTAAAATAGTTGCAAAACACTTAATTGTCTTGTATAATATTAACAAGAACAATACTTTGTTTTTGTGCAAAATTGTATCAAACACGATTCTTTAGAGAGGTGATAGTATGCCAAACAGATTATTCCAGGGTATTATTAATCAGATGCGCGAAGCTGTTGACCGTACAATCGGCGTTGTCGATGACCAAGGAAATGTCATTGCCTGCAGCGAGCTCAGCCTTATCGGAGAAATTCGAAAGGGTGTTATTACTGCCGGTGTATTTAACGCTAAGCAAACCTGTGTTGACGATATGACATACACCACCTTTGATGCGTCAATCCGTCCCGAGTACGCGGTGTTTGTAGACGGTACCGACGAAATCAGCAGAAGGTATTCCCAGCTTATCGCCGTATCACTCGACCAGATTAAGCAGAATAACGATGAAAAATTTGACTGCTCAAATTTCGTGAAAAACGTTATTCTTGACAATATTTTACCAGGTGATATTTATATCAAAGCGAGAGAGCTTCATTTTAATAACGACGCCACAAGAGTTATCTTTCTTGTCAGAACTGAGGCTAATACCGAAATTTCCGTTTTCGATATCATTCAGAATTTCTTCCCGGACAAGACGAAGGATTTTGTTATAAATATTAACGAAACCGATATCGCTCTTATCAAAGAGGTAAGACCCAATGTTGAAAGCAAGGACCTTGAAAAGCTTGCACGCTCTATATGCGATACCCTTCATTCTGAGTTTTATCTTAATGCTCTTATCGGAATCGGCACCTGCGTAACCGGTGTTAAGGAACTTGCACATTCTTTTAAGGAAGCTCAGGTTGCGCTTGAGGTAGGAAAAGTGTTTGACACAGAGAAGAATATCGTAAGCTATGAAAATCTCGGTATAGCAAGACTTATTTATCAGCTTCCGACCACACTTTGCGATATGTTCTTGAAAGAGGTGTTCAAGAAAGGCTCAATCGAAGCGCTTGATCAGGAAACACTTTTCACAATTCAGAAATTCTTTGAAAACAATCTTAACGTTTCCGAAACCTCAAGAAAGCTTTTCGTTCACAGAAACACACTTGTATACAGGCTTGAAAAAATCAAAAAGCTTACAGGTCTTGACCTGAGAGAGTTTGACGACGCAATAGTTTTCAAAGTGGCGCTTATGGTAAATAAGTATCTCGCTTCAAGCCCGATTAAATACTAATAATGATAAATAAAGGAACTGTCAGCAGGCAGTTCCTTTTGTTTTTTGTAAAATTTACAATTTCCCGAAAACGCCGTTATTAATAGTTTTTGTGTTAAATGTTTACATTTTGGTTACAGAAGATTACAAAAAAGCCTTGATTTTATATATAAGTTAGTATATTATATAAATAGCATTTAATTGTGATAGTGGGTAATTATATCCCGTCACTTGTATTTTCAAAACAAAGAGGTAAAAATCGTGATTGAATTCAGAAATGTATCAAAGGTGTATGACAGTAACAACACTCACGCTCTTTCCAATGTCAATATCAAGATTGAAGACGGCGAGTTTGTTTTCGTTGTCGGTGCATCGGGCGCAGGTAAGTCTACCTTCCTCAAGCTTATAATGCACGAGGAAAAGCCGAGCGAGGGCGAAATCATTTTTAACGAGTATTCATCTGCTACATTAAAGAAAAAGCAGGTTCCTTATTACAGAAGAGATATGGGCATCGTATTCCAGGACTTCCGTCTTATTCCTAAAATGACGGTATACGATAACGTTGCGTTTGCAATGAGAGTTATCGGCGCAAAGGAAAAAGATATAAGGAAAAGAGTTCCGTATATCCTTCAGCTTGTAGGACTTTCGCAAAAGGCGCGTTCAATGCCAAACGAGCTTTCGGGCGGTGAGCAGCA
>DLBD01000008.1 GCA_002494125.1 Ruminococcaceae bacterium UBA7030
AGATTGAAGAAATACTTACAAAGACGGCTTCTATCAATGTTGATATAGAACAGATTCGAGTTGGAGCAAAGGCGTTTGAAGAAGAGGCTCTTCGTAAGGACGGTGAGGCTGATGTCCTCAAAAACACGTTAAGCCATAACAATGAAACTATTGAAAGATTTAAGTCAGACATTGGCGATGCCGATAACACAAATCTTACAATAGACGCACAGATTGAAGAACAAAAGGAGTTTATTGAAAAAAGCGAAACAGCAAAAAAAGAGAAGGAAGAGGAATTAAAGTCGGTTACAGATGAGATGAATAATCTTCTTTCATCAAACGAAGAGTATTCAAAACTTACTGTTGAGCTTAATCAAAAGATAACTTCACTCACACTGGAACTTTCCAACTGCAGAGTTAAGTGTTCGCAGGCACTTTCATCAATAGAAGAGATTAAGTCGCGCCAAAGCGTTATTGACACAGCTGTTGAGGATATTGAAAAAGAAGTGAAGATTGCCGAAAGTCAAAAGGGGGAGAGCGACAAAAACCTCGCTTTTCTTCAGGACAGAATTGATGAGAATAACAATTCTCTTTCTGGCTATCAGCTTCGTGTAAAAAGCAAAACGGAAAAGGCGGATAAGCTTAAGTCCGAACTTGAAAAGGTAAGCTTTGAGCTTTCACAAAAGAAGTCAAGGGCAAAAATGCTTTCAGACCTTGAAAAGAATATGGAAGGCTTTTCCGGAGCTGTTAAGGCTGTTATGAAGCAGTCGCAAAGCAAGGCTCTTTCAGGAATACACGGACCTTTGTCCCAGCTTATAAATGTAGATAATGAATATTCGGTCGCAGTTGAAGTAGCCCTCGGCGCAGCTATGCAGAATATAGTTGTTACAAATGAGTCTGACGCAAAGCGTGCTATTTATTATCTTAAAAACAACAGACTCGGCAGAGCGACTTTCCTGCCCATCTCTGCAATCAAATCGAGAGAACTGGATGAAAAAGACCTCGACGACAATTTAGGCTTTGTTGATATTGCGTCAAATCTTGTTGACTGCAAGAAAGATTATATGAACATAATCTCAAATCTTCTCGGCAGGGTCGTTATTGTCGAGGATATGGATTGCGCAATCGGTATTTCAAAAAAGTATAAGGCACGTTTCAAGATAGTTACACTTGACGGTCAGGTCATAAATGCCGGCGGTTCAATGACGGGCGGCTCGCAGTCTAAAAACGCAGGTATCCTTTCAAGGTCAAATCAGATTGACGAGCTGAATGCACAGGCGCTTGAACTTGAAAAGAAAGAAGAAAAGATTAAGGCTGATTTCAAAGCCGCACTTGAGAGCGCAAATTATGAGGCGGCAATGCTTCAGGGTACGGAAGCTGATTTACAGCAGGCTAAAGAAGAGCTCATTAGAGCACAAGGCGAGCATAGACTTATAGAAGAAAAACTTGATGCTGCAAAAGCACAGATGCAAAATCTTTTGAGCGAAAAGAACAGCGCAGGTGAAAGAATTGCCGAGCTTGAAAAAGTAAATAAAGAAGGCGAGGCAGAGGTTCAGGCAGTAGAAAAGCAGATTGAAAAAACTGAAAATGAGCTTTCAAAAACTGCTGACGATTCAAGAGAACTTGCCGAAAAGCGTGAGCTTTACAGACAGAAAAACGAGGCTGTTAATCTTGAAATTCTCACAATCTCAAAGGATATGGAATCTGCAAAGCGTTCAATTGAAGAGCTTGAGCTTCGCAGAAGCACCCAGTCAGACAGAGTTAATTCTATAAACGAAGAAATTGCAATTATTGAAGAGCGCAACAACAGTCTTCTTGCTGAAATAAATAAGGTAAAGGCTGAAGCGGATGAGCTCAGAAAGAAAGCTGAAGAGTCAAATGCAAACGCCTCCTCGCAGATTGAAGAGAGAAATCAGCTTGAAAAACGTTCGGGCGAGCTTCGAGTCCTTGAAAGAAACAAGGGACAGGAGCGTGAAAAACTCTCCGGAGAGATTGTGCGTCTTGACGAAAGAAAAATTGCAATGCGTAAGGAATATGACGAGCTTAACGATATGCTCTTTGAGCAGTATGAGCTTACGAAAAGAGAGGCTGAGGCTCTTGATATTCAGATAGAAAATATGAGTGAGGCGAAAAAACGCCTTCATGAAATCAAGGTTGCAATTAAAGCGCTCGGCTCAATTAATGTTGGTGCTATCGAGGAGTATAAAGAGGTTTCTGAACGATACGAATTTCTTAAGGAGCAGATTGACGATGTTGAAAAATCGAAGTCGGAGCTTCTTAAAATCATTGACGACTTAACAGTTTCGATGAGTGAAAAATTCCTTGAAAAGTTCAAAATGATTAATGATGAGTTCAAGGTTTGTTTTGCCGATTTCTTCGGCGGCGGTAACGGTGAGCTTGTGCTTGAGGACCCCGACAACTGTCTTGAATCTCCGATAGAGATTAAGATTCAGCCACCCGGAAAGTCTGTTCAGAACATTAATCTTTTCTCAGGCGGCGAAAAATCACTTGCAGCAATGGCACTTCTTTTCAGCGTACTTAAGGTTCAGCCCGCGCCGTTTTGTATTTATGACGAGGTTGAGGCTGCTCTTGATGATGTTAATGTAGAGCGCTTTGCAAAATATATGAGAAAGATGACTGACAAAACCCAGTTCATTTCAATCACACACAGGCGAGGCACTATGGAAGAAGCAGATATCCTTTACGGTGTAACCATGCAGGAAAAGGGCGTATCAAAGCTTCTTGAACTCCAGACAGCCGAGCTTGCTGCAAAAATGGGACTTGAAGAATAATTAAACTAACACAAAGGAAAATGTTATGGGAATATTTGACAAATTCAGAAAAGGCTTAAAGAAAACAAGGGATGAGGGTATCACCGCACAGATGGATGAGGTTATGGAAACCTATGATGAAATCTGTGACGAGCTTTTTGATGAGCTTGAAGAGGTACTTATAATGGGCGATGTCGGTATGCCGACCGCCGAGAGAGTTATCCGTGATCTTAAGGCTAAAATTGAAAATGACAGAATAACGGATGTTCGTAAGGTCAGAGAAACAATGAAGGATATAGTTTCGGGTATAGTATGGGGCGGTAGCTATTTAAGGCTTCGCTCAAAGCCTTCGATAATTCTTGTTATCGGTGTTAACGGCGTTGGTAAAACCACAACTATAGGTAAACTTGCACTTCGTCTTAAGTCACAGGGAAGGAAGGTTATTCTCGGTGCTGCCGATACATTCCGTGCCGCTGCTATTGAGCAGCTTCAGGTTTGGGCTGACAGAGCAGAGGTTGACCTTGTAAAACACGGTGAAGGCTCGGATCCTGCCGCTGTTGTTTTTGACACGATTCAGGCAGGTAAGGCAAGAGGTTGTGACGTAATTATCATCGACACTGCAGGTAGACTTCATAATAAGAAAAACCTTATGGATGAACTTAACAAAATCAGCCGTGTTATTGACAGAGAGCTTCCTGATGCTTCAAAGGAAATTTTGCTTGTACTTGACGCAACAACCGGACAAAACGCCGTTAATCAGGCGAAAGATTTCAAAGATGCAGCCGGAATTACCGGTATTGTTCTTACAAAGCTTGACGGAACTGCAAAGGGCGGTGTCGTGCTTGCAATTAATAACGAGCTTGATGTACCGGTTAAGTTTGTCGGCGTGGGCGAAAAGATTGAAGACCTCCAGCCCTTTGACGCAGACGCATTTGCATCCGCACTCTTCGATGCACAAATTCCCGACGACGACAGGGAAATTGCCGATTTCATCCACGATGGCAAGGAGGAAGGAATGAATGAGTAAAATCGCAAAAGCTGCCATCGCCGTGTTGGTCGCAGTGTTTGTTGGCATTTCACTTTTCGGCGTCGTGGCGCTGTTTGCATTTTTGCTGGTGGATGAGGTAGGTATTCCGATGGTGCAGGTGGTGCAAAAGCGGGATTTTAATGCTTACCTCTCCGAAAAATACGGTGAGGATCTGGCGGATACCTTTGAACTTGTTGACTATCACAGTGCGGATAAAGATATTGACTATGACTTTTTTGAGGGCTTTTCCGCTTTGGTGCGTGAGGAAAGCGCCTGTTACCGTTCACCGGACAGAACATTCCATGTTCGTTATGACAGAGAACAGGAAATGTTTGTGGATGATTACCAGTATGAGGATATCGAGGCATATTCTGTAAAATACTTTTCCGATTTGTTTGGAATGCAAGTCGCCGGCGTTATATATGATTCTGCCATCACGCCAAACAGCGGCAGTGTCTACCCGTTTTCCATTGTTGAATTACTTGAATCAAATAACACGCTCTGGACGGAAGAGAATTTTGAAGAGATGCTGGAACTCTGCTTTACAGAGTATTCGGACTGTGTCGGCGTCTTTATAAAAACCGATTTTTCCGAGGAACTCTATGATGATTATTTGCTGAAAGTTTCCATGCAGGAATCGCTTGAAGAGCGTTTTCCGTTAGGGGAGAATACGCCAAGGATATCTTTGTGTATGGTCAACTTTGAACCGGTGATTGAACGGTGGTCGGATTATGAAAGCACTCATAACCGATACGGCTACGATATTACCTGGTTCTGGCTGTGCAGTGAGCGGTATGGTTATACACCGGAATTCAGCTATTATGCCGATACGGACAGGCTGTATTCCTCCGGCTATGCGGAAAAATGGCACGATGATAATCCGAAGGAATACACTCTTGACTACGGCGGCGAGGCTTTTGTAGGTATCTATGACTATGATATTTTTAATCCTCTGAAGAAGCAAAAAAAGAGTGAAGATGAAAATCAGATTATAAATGAATCTTCCCATTTGGTTGAGGTAGAATGATGGACTTTATATTAGCTTCAAATAATCAGAAAAAATTAATTGAAATGCAAAGAATTCTTTCTCCGCTTGGTATAAACGTTGTTACCGCTAAAATGCTTGGTAAAACTCTTGAGGATGTTGTTGAGGACGGCGATACCTTTGAGGCTAACGCAAGGATAAAAGCGAACGCTGCCTGCAAGGAGATGAATATGCCTGCAATCGCTGATGATTCAGGACTATGTGTTGACTATCTTGACGGCGCACCCGGAATATATTCCGCGCGTTTTTCAGGCGGCCACGGTGATGACGAGGCAAATAATGACCTTCTTCTTGAAAAACTTGATGGTGTACCAATGGAAAAAAGAGGCGCAAAATACGTTTGCGCAATCTGTTGTGTGTTCCCGGATGGAAGAGAGATAGTCGTCAGGGGCGAGTGCAAAGGAAAAATCGGATTTGAGCGCGACGGACACGAGGGCTTCGGATATGACCCGTTGTTTCTTGTTGACGGCATAGCGTTTGGCAGATATACAGCAGAGGAAAAGGATAAAATAAGTCACAGAGGCAATGCATTAAGAATGCTTGCATCTGAGCTTGAAAAGATATTATAACGGAGAAAAATATGACTTCAAAGGAAAGAGCTGCTTTAAGAGCAAAGGCAAATCCTCTTGAACCGATTATCCAAATCGGCAAAGAGGGAATGAGCGATAATTTAATAAACCAGATTGACGACACTCTTGATGTAAGAGAACTTATAAAAATCAGAGTACATCTTGAAACATCACCCGAATCTCCCAAAGAACTTGCACAAAAGCTTGCTGATGCTCTCGGTGCTGACGTTGTTCAGGTTATCGGCGGTGTAATAGTTCTCTACCGTGAGGCTGACGAGGAGCGTATAGCTGAAAAGAAAAAGAAGAGAGGCTCAGGCACAGCAAAAGCTGTAGCAAAGAAAAAGGTTAAGATTAAGGGCAAAAGACAGCGTCAGAGAGAGGCAGAGGCAAGAAATCCTTATGCAAAATATGACAGACCGAAATACAGGGGAAGATAGGCTTAAAATCGGGGTTTTCGGCGGAGCATTTAATCCTGTTCACAATGGGCATATAAGACTTGCCAAGGGCTATTTTGACAGTCTTAAACTCGATAAGCTTTTGTTTGTCCCTACAGCAAATCCGCCTCATAAAACAAGTGACGGACTTGTAAACGGCGCCGACCGCATCAATATGCTTTCTCTTGCAATAAAGGATATTGACGGCTTTGAAATATCGGATATTGAATTTTCACTTGAAGGAAAATCATATACCTATAACACGCTTCTTGAAATTAAAAAGCGATACGGAGAGTGTGAGCTGTTTCTTATTATCGGTGCTGACCAGCTTTTCTATTTTGATAAGTGGTATAGATATAAGGAGATTCTTGATATGGTAACTCTTTGTACTGCCGCAAGAGATTCCGGCAGCCAAAGGGATGAAATGACAGAATATGCAAAATCGCTCAAAGGACTTGATATGAAAAGATTCTATCTTTCAGAGCAAGATGTTTATAAAATCAGTTCAAGTGAAATCAGGGAAGCTTTGAAAAAAGGCGAGGATGTGTCAGCTCATCTTCCTGATGACGTTTACGAATATATTAAAGAAAAGAGACTTTACCTTGACTAAATTTGAAGAGTATACGCAAATAGTAAGAAACAGGCTGTCCGACTACAGATTTTATCATTCTCTTTGCGTCAGTGACAGCGCACGAGAACTCGCAAGACGCTACGGCGCCGACGAGGAAAAAGCAATGATAGCGGGAATCCTTCACGATGCCACAAAAGAAACAGACGAAAAAACACAGCTTGAACTGATTGAAAAGGCGGGCATGAAGGTGACTGAGCTTGAAAGGAGCCAGACAAAGTTTTTTCATCAGCTTTCAGGCGCTGCCTTTGCAAAGTGTGAGCTTGGTATAGAGGATGAGGAAATAATTTCAGCAATACGCTATCACACAACGGGCCATTCGAATATGACTCTTATGGAGGAGATAATTTACCTTGCTGATTTTATTTCGGCTGACAGGAACTATCCCGACATTGATGAAATAAGGAAACAAACCGAAAGGGGCAAGGAGTACGGTCTGCTTTACGCAACGAAATATACAATAAAATCAGTTGTCGATAAAGGCAAAATACTTCATCCCGATACGGTTGACGCATATAACTATTTTCTCAAAACATATTTTTATGACAAACGATAGGGGGATTTTATGGAAAATATTGATATAATTAAAACAGCTGTCAAAGCTCTTGACAGCAAAAAGGGAAGCGACATTGAGGTAATAAGAATATCGGATTTGACAATTCTTGCGGATTACTTCATAATTGCAACGGGAACAAGTACAACCCAGGTCAGAGCGCTTGCAGATGAGGTGGAATATAAGCTTTCACTTGACGGCGTTGAACCGCATCACATCGAGGGCGAAAAGTCGTCGTGGGTATGCCTTGATTATAACGGTGTAGTAATTCATATCTTCTATAAAGACCAGCGCGATTTTTATCAGCTTGAGCGTCTTTGGGAAGATGGAGAAAAAATAGATATAACAGAATTTTTGGAGGATTAACATATGGATTACAATTTCAAACAAATTGAGTCAAAATGGCAGAATGTCTGGTACTCACAAAACACCTTTGCAGCAAAGCAGGACTTCACTTTACCGAAGTATTACTGCCTTGTTGAATTCCCTTATCCGTCAGGACAGGGACTTCACGTTGGACACCCGCGTTCATACACGGCTCTTGACATTGTAGCGAGAAAGAAAAGGCTTCAGGGCTACAACGTTCTCTACCCTATGGGATGGGACGCATTCGGTCTTCCAACCGAGAACTTTGCAATTAAAAACCATATTCATCCTGAAGAGGTAACAAAGCAGAATGTTGCACATTTTAAGTCACAGCTTCAGGCACTCGGCTTCTCTTTTGACTGGACAAGAGAGGTTAATACAACCGACCCGTCCTATTATAAGTGGACACAGTGGATATTCCT
>DLBD01000054.1 GCA_002494125.1 Ruminococcaceae bacterium UBA7030
AGTGTAGCTGCCGTCGTCCTTGTTCGGAATTTTCACTGCGAATTCAACCCTGCCGTTATATGTCTTGTTGGTCTGGATGTTTTCCTCATACATATTCGGTATTGTCTGGTCAAGTATATTTTTAAGCTGAACCTCAGCCCAGGTACCTCTTGCCTTGACGTTGGTAAGAATTCGGTTGAGCCCCGATACGCTGTCGGTAACGCCGAGCGAAAGCTTTTGCATTTCTCCAAGACTTTTATATACGCTTTGAAGCTGGAGCGATACGGTCTGGAACGACGTGCTTATTCTTTTATCAAGCGTTTCCTGAAGCTTTTCATCGACTGTCTTTCGCATTTCTTCAAGCTTTTTTTCGTTGCTTTGCTGCATATTGTCAATCGCCTGAGAAACAGCCTTCGTCTGTTTTTCGCTGTTTTCATTCAGCGTTTCAAGAAGCTTTATCTGCTGCTCATAGTTTTTGTCGGTAAGTGTGTCCATCTTACCTGAAACGGTTGTAATCTCCTGGTGTATCTGCTGTGAAAGCATTGAAATACCCTTGCTGTTATCAACAGGGTTTTCAGGCTTTCTTGAAAGAAGAATTAAAAGCAGTATCAAAACAATAATCAAAAGCACTACTGCCAAAACGGACATAATCTGTGTTAACATATAATCACCTCAATAATATTATAATACTTTCCCGTAATATTTCAAGAGCAGCGTACAGAAATAGGGACACCCCAATTAACTGTTGATTAAATCGCTTTAGTGTGATAAAATAACCCGTGAGGTATAGTGCTATGGAAAAGTTATGGATGAAAAACTTAAGAGATATAACGCCTTATGTTCCGGGCGAGCAGAGTAAGGAAAAGGATATAGTTAAGCTTAACGCAAACGAAAATCCCTATCCTCCGTCGCCGAAAGCTGTTAAGGCGATAAAGGACTTTAACTGTGACAGACTACGCTTTTACCCAAATGCAAACGCAACTCCGCTAAAAAAAGCCATCGCTGATTTTTACGGCGTTGAGGCGGAAAACGTCTTTCTCGGAAACGGCTCGGACGATGTTCTTGCGGTTGCTTTTCAGGCACTTTTCAATAGTGAACTTCCGATTGCCTATCCCGACCTTACATATAGCTTTTATCCCGTATGGTGCGACCTCTTCGGCATTAAGTACAAAACATATCCTGTCGGCGATGATTTCAGAATAAACGTCGAGGATTATAAGGAGAAAAACGGAGGCGTCATTATTCCTAACCCCAATGCTCCTACCTCACTCGGAGAGGGCAGAGAATTTGTCGAAAAGCTTATGGAATATAACGCTGACAGCATTGTGATTATTGACGAGGCTTATGTAGATTTCGGCGGATATTCGAGCGTTGAGCTTACCAAAAAATATGAAAATCTTCTTGTGACGGGTACGTTTTCAAAATCTCGTTCGCTTGCAGGACTTCGTATAGGCTTTGCGATAGGAAGCAAAACCCTTGTTTCCGTTTTGGAAGCGGTAAAAAATTCATATAATTCATACACTGTTGACTCAATTTCCATTGAAGCGGGAGTTGCAAGTATGCTTGACAGAGAGTATTTTGAAAGCACCTGCAACAAGATTATTGCAACAAGAAAACGTTTGACTGATGAGTTATTAAGCCTCGGCTTCAAGGTGCTTGATTCGCAGACAAACTTCGTTTTTGTCACAAGCGATACCCTTTCAATGAAGGATATGTTTGAATACCTTAAAACAAAAAAGGTTTTCATCCGCTATTTCTCACTTGAGAGAATAGAAAATTATGTAAGAATAACAGTCGGCACCGATGACGAAATTAATCGCCTTCTTGCCGAGATTAAGGAGTATATCGGAAAATGAGTATAGGTAAGAAAATATCAGTAGCCTTTCTTACGGCTTTGAGCATTATTAATTTTGCGGCAGGCGTTATTGTTGATTACAGAATAATTGCATTTGACCCTGCAAAAAAAATCCTTCCGCATAATTTTGAGCTTTCTTCAGTTCAGAATATGCTTGTTGATTTTCTTGTTTTTGCGCTTGTAATTACGCTTATATCAGTTGTCACAACATATCTTTCAACAGATGTTTCATACACACCGCTTGAGATTATGGAAAACTTTGCGCTGATTTTTGCGCTCCCGTCTGTCTGCGTTTTGGGTGCCGGAATTTACGGTATGCTTCATACTCCGCTCATTGCCGACAGACCGTGGATTATCATATGCGAGGTTGTTTATGTCCTCTTGAGCGTAATTAATTTCTGTTGTATTATGACAATAAAAAACGACGAATAAACTTTTTTTCGACGGAGAGTTTTACTCTCCGTTTTTTCATTTGCAATTATTTTGAAAAATTTATTGATATAAAAATATTTTTATTGTATAATTAATTTGTTAAATTTTATTTATATTTAGGAGGGGTATTCTAAATGAAACATCCGGAGATTGTCGGTAAAATGACTCTTGAGCAAAAGGCTGCTTTTGCTTCGGGTTATGATTACTGGCACCTTGAGGAAGCACCTGAACTCGGTCTTCCTAAGATTATGATTACTGACGGACCTCACGGTCTTCGTAAGCAAAAGGGCAAGGATTATGTTGAGCCTGAAGGAGCAGAGAAGTCAAAGGCTTCTATCGGCCTCGGCAATTCGGTTCCTGCCACCTGCTTCCCGCCCGCTTGCACATCAAGCTGTTCGTGGGATCCAAGCCTTCTTGTAAAAGCCGGCGAGGCTATGGGACAGGAGTGTCTTAAAGAGAAGGTTTCAACAATTCTCGGACCGGGCACAAATATCAAGCGTTCACCTGTCTGCGGTCGTAACTTTGAGTATTTTTCAGAGGATCCGCTTCTTGCAGGTAAGTGTGCAGCCGCTATTATTAACGGCGTTCAGTCAAAGGGCGTCGGCACTTCACTTAAGCACTTTGCAGTAAACTCTCAGGAAGCTTTCCGTATGGTGCTTGATGAAATCGTCGACGAAAGAGCGCTTCGCGAAACTTATCTTCCTGCATTTGAGATTGCCGTTAAAGAGGCTCAGCCCTGGACAATCATGAATTCATACAACAAAATTAACGGCGTTTATGCTTCGCAAAACGGCCACACCCAGCAGGAGATTGCAAGGGGCGAATGGGGCTTTGAAGGCCTTTTCGTAACTGACTGGGGTTCATCTGTTGACAGAGTTCCCGGCCTTCAGAACGGTACCGACCTTGAAATGCCTTCGTCCGGCGACCTTAATGCAAAGGTTATTGTTGACGCAGTTAAAAACGGACTTCTTGAGGAGTCTGTTCTCGACGAAAGAATTGACGCAGTAGTTGACCTTATTGTTAAGTCAAAGCCTGCTCTTGAAAAGACGCATACATTTGACCCTGAGGAGCACCATAAGATTGCTGCTGAAATTGCAGAGGCTTCGATGCAGCTTCTTAAAAACGACGATGCTATCCTTCCTCTTAAGGCAGGTCAGAAAGTTGCAGTTATCGGCGAAATGGCCAAGTCACCCCGTTATCAGGGCGCAGGTTCATCAGTTATCAACTGCACAAAGATAACAGACGCTTTTTCAGAGCTTGAAAAGGCAGGCGTTGACCTCGTATACTCACAGGGCTATGAGAAGAGCAAGGACGAGGTTAATGAAACAATGTTTGCCGATGCAGTTGCCGCTGCAAAGAGTGCTGATGTTGCAGTAGTTTTTGCAGGCCTTACCGAAGAGTTTGAGGGCGAAGGCTACGACAGAGAAAACATTGATATGCCTAAGTCACATAACGCTCTTATTGAAAGAGTTGCAGAAGCTAATCCTAACACGGTTGTAGTTCTTGCCGGCGGTTCGGTAGTTCTTATGCCTTGGCTTTCAAAGGTTAAGGGCCTTCTCAATTCAGGCCTCGGCGGCCAGGCAACAGGTATTGCAGTAGCAAGAATTCTTACAGGTGCCGTTAACCCGTCGGGTAAGACTTCCGAAACATATCCGACCGCTTTTGAAGAGAATCCTACATACGGATTTTATCCCGGCGGTCCTGTTACTTCAGAACACAGAGAGTCAATCTATATCGGTTACAGATATTATGATGCCGCAAACAAGAACGTTGTGTTCCCGTTCGGCTTTGGTCTTTCGTACACAACCTTCGAGTACAGCGACCTCAAGCTTTCTGCCGATAAGATTAAGGATACTGATTCTCTTACGGTTTCTTTCAAGCTTAAGAACACAGGCGATGTTGACGGCGCTGAGGTAGTACAGCTTTATGTTGCTGACAAGGAGTCTACAATCTTCCGTCCTGTTAAGGAGCTTCGTGCGTTTGACAAGGTGTTCCTTAAGGCAGGCGAAGAGAAAGAGGTTACCTTTACGCTTACAAAGAGAGCTTTTGCTTTCTGGAATGTTAATATCAATGACTGGTGCGTTGAAACAGGCGATTTTGATATTCTTGTCGGCGCTTCTTCAAGAGATATAAAGCTTACCGAAACTGTTAATGTTGAATCAACTGTTGAGTGTGAAATCCCTGATTACAGAGAGAGTGCACCAAACTATTACAACAACGTTTCAGGAATCACACGCGAAGACTTCGCGGGTGTATACGGCGTTCTTCCGAGCCCTGAAATTGATGTCAATAAGAAGATTGACAAGTATTGCTGTCTTAATGACGCAAGACATACAAAGTGGGGCGGAAGACTCTGCAGACTTATCGAAAAGATTATGTCGGGTATGGGCTCTGCCGAAAACGGTGACGGCAAGATGCTTGCTGCAATGGCAACGCAGATTCCTATCCGTAACTTCATCGCTATGAGTATGGGCGCATTCTCACCTGCACAGGCTGAGGGACTTCTTATGATGCTCAATGATGATGAGTCAAGCTTCCGCGGCTTCAACAGAATTTTCTGGCGTCTCGGCGGTACAATCGCAAAGCTTCCTAAGCTTCTTAAAGCAATTTAATAGTTTTATCGAAAGAGGCTGATTATTCAGCCTCTTTCTTGCACTAATTTATATATTATGTTATAATGACTATGAATACACTGCAGGAGGTGATTACTATGAAAAAGGCTCTGTCGTTATGCCTTGTTATAGTGATGCTTTCTGCGTTTTTTTGTATAGGTACAAACGCTTTCGGCTATAATCAGGAAAGCGACATTCCGCTTACACAGCTTGGTACGAGTGATACTTATTATTCCTTTGATGCTTCTTCAAAAACACTTACCGTCAGCGGAGAGGGTGCAATGCCGAATTTCACTAACACAAGCTCCGGCTCAACTGCGCAGCCCTGGTTTAGCTGGAGGAGCGACGGCTCGATTGAGCACATTGTAGTTGAAGAGGGTGTAACCTCTATTGGCGCATATGCGTTTTATTTTGTTCAGGCTTCAAGCGTTTCACTTCCTTCAACGCTTACCGCAATCGGTAGTTATGCGCTTGCGTGTAACAACGTTATAACCGAGCATATTATCCCCAACGGCGTGACTAAACTCGGATTAAACGCTTTTTACTACTGCGCATCTCTTGAAAGAGTGGTTATTCCCGAAAGCGTAACATCAGTCGGCGCTTCCTGTTTTCAGCAGTGTGCAAAGCTTGCAAGCGTTGAATTTTCAAACCCGGATATGAAGGTGACAATCGGCAAAAAAGCCTTTGTCGGATGCGAATCGCTTTCGGTCATTACGTTGCCTCGGCAGGCTACGCTTTCCGCATATGCCTACGGATATAAAAGGGACGCCGCAGGTGCAGTATATGACAATGTCCTGATGCGTGTTTACAGGGATTCAAAGGCGTACGAATATGCCCAAAGCAATGCTATTGATTACGAGCTTATATCAGATATGGAGCTTTATCAGGGCGCAGTTATCAGCCGTACGTTTTACTCTGAAACGCTTGGCGAAAGTATGGTTTTTACCTTCACACCTTCTGTTACTGCTGTTTATGATTTTTATTCATCCGGCGATATTGATGTTGACTGCACGGTTGAAAATCCATCAGGCGATGTTGTTGCACAAGCGGCTGATAATTCAAATATGGATTTGAATTTTACAGTGAGTACAACGCTTGAAGAGGGAGAGCAGTACAGCTTTATAGTTAACAGCGTGCAGTCGTCGGGAAGCTTTACAGTTACATTTTATCCGCATAATGTAAAAAGCCTTCAGCATTCTCTTGATTTGAGTCTGAACGCTGTCGGAAGAAATGCATATTATGATATACCTTCGCTTATTGAGGGCGGAGAAATAAATGTAACCTATGATACCGGCTATACAAAAACTGTCACTTTTTCACAGGGTAAAGCCGTATCACTTCTCACGATGAACTATACTGACAATCAGTCAGAGATACCGTTTACCTGCGGTCGCAACTACGGCGAAATCACACTCGGAAACGCATCTGCAATAGTAAAGATTGATATTTCTCACAGCTACGGGAAAACGGTGATTGACCCGACCTTTGAATCACCCGGCTACACAAGGTATGAATGTATTGCCTGCGGCGATTCTTTTATGACAGATTATAAAAAGCGGCTCGGCGTTTATCTTTCCGGAAGAATTGTTCTTGCCGAAAGTCCGCTTTATGAAAGTGAAAACGATTATCCCGTATCCTTTGCCGAGCTTTTTTCGGGTGATGAAAAGGTTGGTGAGTGTGATGAAAACGGTGAGTTTGAAATATATGTAACTGCCGACACAAACAGCATTACGCTCCATACATCTTGTTCGGTGGACCGAATAATAGCTGTTAATGCAAACGAATTTAATGAGGAGTATTTCGGCGATATTCCACTTGTCAATTTTGACCTCTGCCGTGACGGATATATAAACGCAAAGGACTATGCTGTTATAAAGGGATATTTCGGCTCATACGAAAGCTCAAACAAATCCCTTTTACAGTTTGATATAAATAAGGACGGAAAAATTGACGACTCCGATTTTCCGGCATCTGAATTTTATTCTTATGGAAAAATAACCGAAAGTTAAACAGATTGGATAATTATATTGTCTATTTTCAATATTGAAAAAGCCTATAAATATATATTATAATATTCGTAATTTATTAAATGGAGGATTATATATGAAAAAGGTTGCAATTATAATGGGCTCCGACAGCGATTTGCCCATCGTAACTCCGGCAATTAAACAGCTTAAAGAGCTCGGTATTGAAACCGAGGTAAGAGTTATGAGCGCACACAGAACTCCCGAAGAGGCGCATGCTTTTTCAGCCTCGGCTATTGAAAACGGCTTCGGCGTAATTATTGCGGCAGCAGGTATGGCGGCTCATCTCGGCGGCGTTCTCGCAGCGTCAACGACTATTCCTGTAATCGGTATTCCGTGCAGCGCAAAGGTGCTCGACGGTATGGATGCAATGCTTGCAACCGTTATGATGCCTCCGGGTATTCCCGTTGCAACCGTCGGCGTAAACGCTGCAAAAAATGCGGCAATCCTTGCAGCACAAATTCTTGCAGTAGGCGACGACGCACTTATGCAAAAGCTTATTAAAATGAGAGCTGATATGGCGCAGCAGGTTCGCGAAAAGGACGCTGCGCTTCAGGAAAAGCTCAAGGAATTATAATTTGAAAGGTAAAGAATTATGGAGAAAAGTTTCAGCGAAAGCTATGCGGCAGCAGGCGTTGATGTAACAGCGGGTTATGAATCTGTTGAAAGAATCAAGTCACATGTAAAAAGAACGGTTATCCCCGGTGTTATCGGTGGTATCGGCGGTTTCGGCGGTATGTTTGAAATTGCTGCAAACGAGTATAAAAACCCCGTTCTTGTTTCCGGTACTGACGGTGTCGGAACAAAAATCAAGCTTGCCTATCTTATGGACAGGCACGATACAGTAGGTATAGACTGCGTTGCAATGTGTGTTAATGACGTTGCCTGCTCGGGCGCAAAGCCGCTCTTCTTCCTCGACTATATTGCTTGCGGCAAGAACTTCCCCGAAAAAATCGAAAAGATTGTTTCAGGCGTAGCAGAGGGCTGCGTTCAGGCGGGCTGTGCTCTTGTCGGCGGTGAAACTGCGGAGCATCCGGGACTTATGCCTGAAGAGGAATACGACCTTGCAGGCTTTACTGTTGGTATCGGCGAAAAGGACAAGCTCGTTTCGGGCGAGCATCTTGCAGAAGGTAATGCGCTTATCGGCGTTGCTTCATCGGGTATTCATTCAAACGGCTTTTCACTTATCAGAAAAGTGTTCAATATAAATGAGGAAACAATCAAGGTTTATTACGATGAGCTTGGCAAAACTCTCGGCGAAGAGCTAATTACACCTACAAGGATTTATGTAAAGCCTCTGCTCACTCTTATGGATAGCGTAAGAGTTAATGCAATAAGTCATATTACCGGCGGCGGATTTTATGAAAATGTTCCGAGAATGTTAAGGGACGGCTTCACTGCCGTTATTGAAAAGGACAAGTGCTTCAAAAAGCCTATATTCGATTTAATTCAGAAAACGGGCAATATTTCAGAGCACGATATGTATAACACTTTTAATATGGGCACGGGACTTGTTATCGCTGTTGATGCCGACAAGGCTGACGAAGCGGTGAGAATCCTTACCGAATGCGGCGAACAGGCAGCCGTTATCGGAGAAATCAAAAAGGGCGAAAAGGGTGTTGAATTATGCTGAACATAGCTGTATTTGTATCGGGCGGCGGAACAAACCTCCAGGCTCTTATTGACGCTCAGGACAGAGGGGAAATTAAAAACGGACAAATCACCTTTGTTCTTGCCTCAAACGAAAATGCCTACGCGTTAAAGCGCGCTGAAAAAGCAGGGATTGAAACTGCCGTTGTAAATCGTAAGGAGTATTCAACTAAAGAGGCGTACGACCAAGCGATACTTGATACCCTTAAGGACAAAAGCATCGACCTTATCGTTCTTGCAGGATTTCTTTCAATCCTCGGTGAAGAGCTTATTTCAAAATACAGAAACAGAATTATCAATATTCATCCGAGTCTTATTCCGCTTTTTTGCGGTGACGGCTTTTACGGCAAAAAGGTTCACACAGCCGTGCTTGAAAGCGGTGTGAAGGTTACGGGTGCAACCGCTCATTTTGTTAATGAGATTACCGACGGCGGTGCAATAATTCTTCAAAAGGCTGTGCCGGTTGAAAAGGGCGACAATGAGGAAATACTTCAATACCGTGTTATGCGCCAGGCCGAATGGGAAATTCTGCCTAAGGCTGTATCCCTTTTCTGCGAAGGAAGAATAAAGATTATCGGTAATAAAACTGAAATTACAGGAGAATAACTATGGAGATTAAATCACTTTCAGCTCTTTTGAGCGCTAATTCATATCCCGGCAGAGGTATTGTACTCGGCAAGTCAAAGGACGGCAAAAATGCAGTAATCGCTTATTTCATTATGGGAAGAAGCGTTAACAGCCGTAACAGAATTTTTGAGGAAAATGAAAGAGGCGGTATTCGTACAAAGGCTTTTGATGAGTCAAAGATGGAAGACCCGCACCTCATAATATATAATCCCGTTCTTAAGCTTGACGGAAAAACCATTGTAACAAACGGCGACCAGACCGATACAATCTACGATTATATGAAGGACGGCCATTGTTACCGTCATGCGCTTCTTACCCGTGAGTATGAGGACGACGCTCCGAACTATACGCCGAGAATATCAGGCGTTGTAAAGCCAAACGGCGACTACAATCTCTCAATCCTCAAATCAAATATGGGTATGCCGGAATGTGTAAGATACTTTTATGAGTATCCGGCTCACGCAGGTATAGGACATTTCCTTCACACCTATAAATGCGACGGCAATCCTATTCCGTCGTTTGAGGGAGAGCCGACACCCGTTGAAATTTCCGGCGATATCGACGAGTTTACCGATATGCTTTGGACGAATCTTAATGAGGACAATAAGGTTTCACTTTTCACAAGATTTATAAATCTTGAAACGAAAGAAGAGCAGACGAGAATTATAAACAAAAACAAATAATTTCAAAATTAAAAACAGGAGATTACTATGAAAGTACTTGTAGTCGGCGGCGGCGGAAGAGAGCACGCCTTAATAAGAAAAATCAAGGAATCCCCGAGGGTTGACAGCGTTGCCTGTTGTCCCGGAAACGGCGGAATATCGTATGATGCGAAATGCTATAACGTGGCTGCAACTGATATTGACGGCGTTGTAAAGCTTGCGAAGGAAATAAAGGCTGACTTTGTTGTTGTAGCTCCCGACGACCCGCTTGTTATGGGTATGGTTGACGCTCTTAATAAGGAGGGCTTCAAAACCTTCGGACCGAGTTCGGCAGCCGCAATAATTGAAGGCTCCAAGGTCTTTTCTAAAAATCTTATGCTTAAATACAATATTCCTACTGCAGGGTATAAAGTGTTTGACAAGGCTGACGAGGTTATAGATTATCTCAAAGAGAAAAACGAATTTCCCGCAGTTATCAAGGCTGACGGTCTTGCACTCGGAAAGGGTGTAATAATCCCCGAAACACTTGACGACGCAATAGCAGGTGTTAAGGAGATAATGGAGGACAAAATCTTCGGTGCGTCAGGCAATAACGTTGTCGTTGAGGAATTTTTAACAGGTCCCGAGGTTTCCGTTCTCGCCTTTACAGATGGTAAGTGCGTAAAGCCTATGGTGTCGTCCATGGACCATAAGAGAGCTCTTGACGGCGACAGGGGACTCAATACGGGTGGAATGGGTACCGTTTCTCCAAACCCGTACTATACAGATGAAATTGCAAAGGAATGTATGGAAAGGATTTTCCTTCCTACCATTAATGCAATGAACAGCGAGGGAAGAACGTTTAAGGGATGCCTTTACTTCGGTCTTATGCTTACACCGAAGGGACCAAAGGTTATCGAGTATAACTGCCGCTTTGGTGACCCGGAAACGCAGGTAGTTCTGCCGAGGCTCAAAACCGATATTATGGACATCTTCGATGCAATTAATAACGAAACGCTTTCAGACCTCGACATCGAATGGTCTGATGACGCTTGCTCGTGCGTAATTATGGCGTCGGGCGGTTATCCGAAATCATACCCGAAGGGTATTGAGATTACAGGACTTGAAAACGGTCAGCTTGACGGTGTAACCGTTTACCACGCAGGCACAGCCATAAATGACGGTAAGCTTGTTACCTCGGGCGGAAGAGTGCTTGGCGTTACCGCGCTTGGCGCAACTCTTGAGGACGCTCTTAAAAAGTCATATGACGGCGTTGAAAAGATTAAATTTGACGGTGCGCATTACCGCAAGGATATTGGACAAAAAGCCCTCAAAGCGGCTGTTAATGGCAAGTGATAGCCGGCTTTACAATTTGTTATTGACAATTATACAAAATGCAATTATACTTAAACTGCATATATAAAATAATTATATAGGGGTTATTCATATGGCAACTATTAAAAAAAGCAAAAAAAGATTTATAATTCCGATTTGTATCGTCCTTGTTGTTGCGATTGTCGCAGCGGCTGTTGCAGGTGCGGTTGCTAAAAGCCGTTCAAGCACGGTTGCTCTTAATACAATTTCAACAGGAGATATTAACGAAAACGTTTCTCTTACGGGTGATGTAACCGCAGGCTCTGTTAAGGAGTATAAGGTCGGTACAGTTGCAACCGTAAAGGAGGTTTTTGTTGAGGTCGGCGACGAGGTTGAAGAGGGCGAGCTGCTTGCAACCTTTGACGTGTCCGGACTTGACAGTCAGATAGCACAGCTTCAGACTTCTTATGACACTGCGCTTCAAAACTATAATGCCTCAAAGGCTAATAAGGAAAACGCAGAGGAAATGCTCGACCTTATTGACGAAAAGATTGAGGAAACTCAGGACAGAATAGAAGAGCTTGAAAACGGCGAGAAAAAGCCGACAACTACAAAAGCACGTCCTACCTATACGATTCCGACTACACAGAGCACAAGCCGCACAACAAGACCAACAAGCGAGCGCACCTCTTCGTCAACAGAGCCAAGCTCAAGCCAGGCTCCTACAAGACCGTCTATCAACACAATAACCGAGGCACTTATTCAGCTTAATGAAACACTCACCTCAATTTCCGACGATCTTGATACAATAGCAGATATGTCTGCTCTTATTTCCGGCGAGCTTGCACAGGCTATTGCAGACGGCGAGCTTAACAGCGACGTTATTGCCGAAAGAGTCGGTGACGCTATTGCAAGAGCGATTGTAAGCGGTATGATTGACAGCGCAAAGCTTCTTGTTGAAAGCGGAGCTGCAGCCGATATGGTAGAGGCTGCTGTTGCACAGATTGACTTTGAGGCAATCGCAAGGGGCGTAGCGGACTCTGATAATATCGCCCTCACGGCAGCAGAAATACAGCTTGCAAGCCTTACTGCACAGAGAGGCATATATAAAGCACAGACAAATACAACCATCCTCGAGGCACAGAGAACCTCACTCAATTCAACAAAGCTTGCACTTGACACTCTCAAGGAGCAGAAAAAGGAAATGGGCGAGGGCTGGAAGGCTGCCTTTGACGGAACTATAACAAAGGTTGACATAACCCCTAATTCACAGACAACTCTTCTTTCCGCAGGCATTACACTTGAAAACCTCGACAATATGACTGCTACAGTAAGTCTCAGCGAGTATGATGTTCATAAGGTAAGAAAGGGAATGAGCGCCACAATCAAGACGGCATACGGTCTTTATCAGGGCGAGGTTACATCTATTGCACCTACCGCAACCGGCGGCAGTGATTCTTCCGTACTCGATAATGTCGGCTCACAGATGGGCATAAGCGGACTTTCAAGCCTTACCGCACAGGGTGCAGGTGTTGAATGTAAGATAACAATTTTTGACACAGATGCCAATATTATCCCCGGCTTTGACGCTGAGGTTGAAATCCAGACAGGCTCATACAAGGACATTCCGATTGTTCCTATCGAGTCAATCGTACTTGAAAAGGAAGGCACATATGTTTACCTCTATAACGAGGAGGACAGCACGGTAACAAAGACAAAGATTGAAACCGGTGCTGTTTCGGATTCCGCTTATGAGGTTACCTCAGGTCTTCAGGTTGGCGACAGAATTATCGCAATTCCGTCAGCAGATTACGAGGAAGACACCTTCAAAATCAAAGTTCAGTAAGAGGTAGATTTCATTGAATATATCAGAAAGCTTAAAAATCGCTGTAAAGTGTATAAGAGCCAACTGGATGCGTTCCCTTCTTACAATGCTCGGTATCATCATCGGTATCACTTCGGTTATTATGATTGTCGGCGCAGGTACGGGCGTCAGGGACTATATTGTCAGTCTTATTGAGGATATGGGCTCAAACGCTGTACTTGTAGCTGTTGACACAACTCAGGCGACGGAGAGCGATTATATCACTCTTGACGACGTTGAGAATATCAAGAAAAAGGTTGCGGGTGTTGACCGCTGTTCTCCTATGATGATGGGCTTTGGTAAGGGTATAATCAACAAAACCGCAACAAACGTTACCGTAATGATGATAGGCGTAAATAGCGACGTTCAGTTTGCTATGACAAATAACTGTGAATACGGAAGGTTTTTCACCGACGAGGAATACAGTGCTGTGGCGCCTATTGCGGTAATGGGTATTGAATCTGCAAAAAACGTTTTCGGCTATGAGGACGCAACGGGTGAAACCGTTACGGTATCCTCGAGCGGACGTTCAATGAAGGTTAAGATTTGCGGCGTCGCAAATGTTGAGTCAATGACAAGCGCTTTCGGCGGTTCAAGTAATTACAGCAGTATGTTCGGCTCATCGTCGGATACAGAGGTTATTGCTCTTTTTATGCCCTGTACAACTCTTTCGGCTGTAACCGGTGCAGCTCCTACTCTTGATAATATTTTCGTTATCGCGAAGGAGGGCGCTGACTATGACGCAGTCGGAAATGCAACCGTAAACTATCTTAAGGCTGCGCATAGCAGCTATGATCAGGGTATGTATACCGCTCAGAATATGGCGACGTATATTGAGATAGTCGATATTATTATGAAGGTGCTTACAATCTTCATTGCAGGCGTAGGTGCAATTTCGCTTATTGTCGGCGGTATCGGCGTAATGAATATTATGCTCGTTTCCGTAACGGAGCGAACGAGGGAAATCGGTATACGAAAATCCCTCGGCGCAAAGACGGGTGTTATCACAATGCAGTTTCTTACCGAGTCAGTCATACTATGTCTGATAGGTGGTTTTATCGGCGTTGTGCTTGGCATAGCGGGTGCATACGGCGCCTGCGCTATAATTAATATAACGCCGAAAATCAGCATATGGATTGTGCTTCTTGCGCTTCTTTTCTCAAGCGGAACCGGACTCTTCTTCGGTATATATCCCGCAAGAAAGGCGGCAAAGCTCAGCCCGATTGACGCACTCAGAAGTGAATAAAATAAAGACGTTCAGGGGACATTCCTTGAACGCCTTTTTTATATAGTGATTGCATAAGGGGTAAATATGTGTTAAAATAAAATTTGGTGATTTAATGGATAACATCAGAGGAATACTTGAAAAATTCGATATAAAAGGTGAGTGTAAGGAGTATAAGGTTTTTGGCTCGGGTCATATTAATACAACCTATATTGTTACATATTCCGACGGCGGTGAAGAGGTAAAATATATTCTTCAGAACGTCAACACAAATGTCTTTTCTAATATCGACGAGTTAATGGAAAATGTTTTTGCCGTAACCTCGCATCTTCGTAAAAAAATACGTGAAAACGGCGGCGACCCCGAGCGGGAAACGCTCCATTATATTAAAACCAAAAGCGGTGAAAAATATCTTCGCGTCGGTGATAAAGCTTACAGAGCGTACCGATTTGTTGACAAAAGCAAGAGCTATGACAGAGTAGATTCTCCCGAGCTTTTCAAAAAAAGTGCGCTTGCCTTCGGACGTTTTCAACGCTATCTTTCCGACTTTCCGGCAGAAAGCCTTTATGTCACAATACCGAATTTTCACAATACAATCTGGCGCTATGAAAACGAGTTTCTCCCCGCTGTTATGAAAGATATAAAAAACAGGGCAAAAAACTGTCAGGCTGAAATTGAGCTTATCAATTCAAGAAAAAATGAGTTTTCATACCTTACTGATATGATTGAAAACGGGGCTCTTCCGCTTCGTGTAACCCATAACGACACGAAGCTTAACAACGTTATGTTCGACGAGGAAACCGATGAGGCTATCTGCGTAATCGACCTTGACACAGTTATGCCGGGCTTGTCGCTTTATGATTTCGGCGACTCAATTCGTTTCGGAGCATGCACAGCTGCGGAGGACGAAAAGGATACCGACAAGGTAAAAATAGACCTTGATTATTTCGCCGCATATGCAAACGGCTTTTTAAGCGAGGCAGGGGATAGCCTTACAGATTCGGAAAGGGATAACCTCGCCTTTGCCTCAAAGCTCATCACACTTGAGCTTGCAATGCGTTTTTTAACCGATTACTTAAACGGTGACACCTATTTCAAAACTGATTATTCAAAGCATAATCTCGTGCGCGCAAAAGCGCAGCTTGCCCTTGCGCTTGATATGGAAAAGCATATGAATGAAATGGAAGAGATTATCAGGCACTACTGATTTTATCTTAACTTACCACCTGCCCGTAGCACAAAGGCTAATGCATCAGATTCCGATTCTGAAGACTCCGAGTTCGACCCTCGGCGGGCAGGCCAGAAAGCGCTGATTTTATCGGCGCTTTTATATTATTTTCAACTTATTATTGTGTTTTTTAATTATGTGTGTTAAAATATTTGTTATGAATTTATCGTTGCCTCTTGGCAACAGAGAATAGAATAAGGAGTGATAATATGAAGTTTGCTGATTTTCCGCAGGCAGTAATCGACGAAAACGTTGATTATACCGTAAAGGAAATTACAAATGTTATCAAAAAGTACGGACCGAGAGAGTCGGGCAATTCAAATTGCCTTGCTGCTCAGAAGCATGTTAAAAAGGAGCTTGACACCTTCTGCGACGAAACAAGATTTGAGTCTTACAAGATGTCGCCAAAGGCATTTTTGCAGTGGACAAAGTTTGTATCCTGCGCAATTATTGTTGCGGTTGTAACTTGTGCAATTCTTGTTTACCTTCAGATAATCAGCTTCTTCCTTGCGCAGTGTATTGTAGGCGGCGTTATATGCGTAAGCCTTTTCATAACGGTTATGGAGTTCCTCCTCTATAAGCAGTTTATGGACGTCCTTTATAAGAATGTAGAGGGACACAACCTCCTCGGCGTAAGAAAGCCGAGAGGCGAAGTTAAAAGAAGAATCATAATAAGCGGTCATATCGACTCCGCTTACGAATGGCGCCATATCTACTACAGCAAAAAAGTTCCGCTTATGGGTCCTCTTATGGGCGCTACAATCGGCGGCGCTGTTATTTCTTTTCTTCTTGCTGTAGCTGCAATCATCATTCATTTTGCAGCACCGAGCTCAAGACTGCCGGAATATTTCTATTTCTTCCACTATTTCACCGCGCTTGCAATGGTTACGCTTTTCTACTTCATTGATTTTAAGACCATTTCACCCGGCGCAAACGATAATCTTACAGGCACATATGCCGCTGTAACTGCTCTTCGTATGCTTGATATGGCAGGTGTGGATTTTGAAAACACAGAGGTTTGCGCAATGATTACAGACGGTGAAGAGGCAGGACTTCGCGGCTGTAAGCAGTGGGCGAAGGACCACTACGACGAATATGTAAACAGCGGTGTTGAAACCGCAGTGCTCTGCGTTGACACTCTTACGGACCTTGAATATCTCAACGTCTACAACAGAGATATGACGGGTACAGTTAAGCATAATCCTCAGTTCAGCCAGCTTGTTATGGACGCTGCAAAGGAAGCAGGTCACGACGACCTCAAGTTTGCAAACGTGTTCTTTGGCTCGTCTGACGCTGCAGCGTTTACCCAGGCAGGAATTACGGCAACCTGCCTTGCAGCTATGGATCCCGCTCCCGCAGATTATTATCATAACCGCAGAGATAGTTATGACCGCCTCGTACCTGAGGCAATCAAAACAGGCTTTGAGGTTGTTCTTGCAACAATCTTCAGATTCGACGAGGTAGGACTTACCGATGTATCGGAAAAGCCCACCGAGAAAGAAGAAAAAGAAGAGAAAACAGAAGAATAAAACAAAAGGTGTTAACCGAAATGGTTAACACCTTTTTTAGATAATAGATAATAACGAATAGATAATAACGGCGGTTACTCGGCTTGCGCCTCAAACAATAAATGTCTACCAATGGTCGCCCGCTTTGTTTGTTGACAAAAAAATATCAAAATGCTATAATGAAGTTGCGAAACCAATTGAATATTTTTTAACTTATTGAGGTACGCTATTTTTATCTTTTTGATAAAAATGCATGCTCTTATTTTGACGTACTTTAATAAGTTTTGTTCAAATTGGTTTCGCAGCTTTGAGCATTGCGTTTTTTGCGCAGCTTAAAGCTGCGCTTTTTTATTGTCCCTTGTGTAAAGGGGGTGTCACAAAGTGACGGAGGGATTGTAAAATGGGGGAATTTGATATGAAAGCAATTGTATTACATGGTAAAACCAACTCGGGCAAATCGTCTTCATTAAAGTATTGCTTTATTGAAATGCTGAAAGACAAAGATTTTAGATTGTTGTGGAAAAGTAAAAGGCAATACGCTGATAATAAAGCAATTATCAAAGACATTGAGGACAATTGGCAAAATGACGCTGGTACATATGTAAGAGATATTTCAGGCGTTTTTGAATACAAAGGCAAAAAAATATTTATTGTTACAATCGGCGATTCAATTGAAGATATCAAGAAGCAATTAAAAAACCGTATTGAAGCAGAGGGTAAAATCGATTTGTTCTTGTGTAGCCGTCACGATTGCAATGATCTAATGCAAGAGCTTGCAAATGAGAATGTAAGGCTTACAAAGGTTTATAGGGTTGACAAACATCGTGCAAAACAGCCCGATAAGTACGAATCGGAAAACAAAGAAACTGCACGAGAGTTATTTGAAAAGATAAAAAACTTATTTAACAATTAGGAGTGATACAAATGAAACGAAGAATAAGTTTATTCTTATCAATTCTTATGTTACTGTCTATAATGTCGGGAATTAGCTTTTCAGCCAACGCAGAAACATCCGGCGATTACAATTATTCGATTAATGATGACAATACTGTTGTTATAACAAAGTATAATGGAAATGACAGCGTTGTAACAATACCAAGTGAAATTGAAGGATATCCTGTTACCGGCATAGGAGCATCTTCGTTTTATTGTTGCGACTGCATAACAAGTGTTATTATTTCTGACAATATATTAAGTATTGGTCAGGCTGCGTTTTACAATTGTAGCAACTTAAAAAGTATAACTATAGGAAAGAACGTAAAAGAAATTAAAGAGTATGCATTTTATTATTGCAATGGATTGACCGGTGTTAATATAAGCAGTATTGAGTCTTGGTGCAATATTTCTTTAGAGGACAATCCATTATCATATGCACACAGTTTATATTGTAATGGAGATATTATAACTGAAATAATTATACCGGATAGCATATTCAGCATTAAAGATAATGCGTTTAGAGGTTGTACAAGCATAACAAAAGTAATAATACCTGACAACGTTACAAGTATTGGTAAGCGAGCTTTTGACAGGTGTACTAATTTGGAAAGTATAACAATAGGTAACGGTGTAAAAAGTATCGGTGACGAGGCTTTTTATATGTGTTTAGGAATAAAAAGTGTAACTATTCCTGATAGTGTAACTCATATGGATGGTTATGTGTTTCTTGATTGTGAAAATTTAGTAAGTGTACGAATATCGAATAATTTAACGGAAGTAGCACTAGGAACGTTTCGGGGATGCACAAGCCTAAAATCCGTAACAATACCAGAAAGTGTAACGGAAATCGGACATTATTCCTTTCAAGGATGTACAGATTTGACGAACATAACAATCCCTGATGGCGTGACATGGATTTATCCAGATGCATTTCGTGACTGTGTTAACTTGACAATTGCAACTCTCGGAAATGGTGTAAGCGTTATTGACGAGAACGCATTTTGTAATTGTTCAAATTTAATTGATTTGATATTAGGAGAAAACTTGATTCAAATTAGAAGCGGTGCCTTTAATGGTTGCACAAAATTAAGCAATATTTATTATTCCGGTTCAGAAAAATCTTGGAACAACATATATATCGCTGGAGAGAATGGGTCGATTAGCGGTGCTCAAATACACTACGAAAAACTTAATCCTTGCGAAGTTCATTCATGGAACGAGGGCGAAATAATTACTTCTGCTAATTGTGAAAAGGAAGGTGAAAAGCTTTATATTTGTACTGTTTGCGGAACGACACACATAGAGTCAATAGAAAAACTTGAACACGATTATAACACAGCGGTTAGTGAGCCTGCTTGCAATAAAA
Organism: Ruminococcaceae bacterium UBA7030; assembly: GCA_002494125.1. Lineage (GTDB taxonomy): Bacteria > Bacillota > Clostridia > Oscillospirales > Acutalibacteraceae > Eubacterium_R. Next base: position 19,262 of record DLBD01000054.1, read on the forward strand.
CAGGATTTAAGATATACGATTGTAAAAACTGCAGTTATAGCTACATAGAGATTATCCCAATGAAAGAGCATAACTACGTAGGTGAAGTCACCAAAGCAGCAACAACAACTTCAACGGGTATTATGACATATACCTGTTCTGGATGTGATGCCAGTTACAACGAGGTTATTCCAATGTTAGACCCCGAACCACAGACGAAAAACGGTTGGGTTTCGGAAAACGGAAATTGGTACTTTTACAAAGATAATATTGTACAAAAAGGCTGGCTCAAGGACGGCGGCAAGTGG
>DLBD01000134.1 GCA_002494125.1 Ruminococcaceae bacterium UBA7030
CGACGCGGACAACAATCTCGAGAATCCGGAGCTTCTGACAAGGAAGATCCCGTTCGGGAGAGAGCTCTACATCGAGCGCGACGACTTTATGATAGAGCCTATTAAGAAATACAGAAGACTTTTCGTAGGCAACGAGGTAAGGCTTTACAAGGCGTATTTTGTTACCTGCACGGGATACGACCTTGATGAAAACGGCGAGGTTTGCGCCGTTCACTGCACCTATGACCCCGAAACCTTCGGCGGCGACGCACCTGACGGAAGGAAGGTTAAAGGAACAATTCACTGGGTATCGGCAAAAGATAACGTTCCTGCTGAAATCAGACTTTATGAAAGGCTTTTCGAGGTTGAAAATCCAAGCGACGAGGAAGGTGTTTCTTCGTTTGAGGACAATCTTAATCCCGAATCGCTCGTTATCAAGATGGGCTATGTTGAAAAGGCTCTTGCTGACTGCGAGGTCGGAGCAAAGTATCAGTTTATGAGAAACGGATATTTCTGCAAGGACAAGGATTCAACAAAAGAAAATCCGGTATTTAATAGAACTGTTGCTCTTCGTGACGGCTTTAAGATTAAAAAATAATTTACTGTTACGGGCGGATACTCTCCGCCCTGAAAATATTATATGGACAGAGGACAATACTTTGAGTACAAGAAATGATATAAAAAACATTGCAATCATCGCCCACGTTGACCACGGAAAGACAACGCTTGTAGATGAAATGCTCCACCAGAGCGGAATATTCCGTGAAAACGAAGAGGTAGCAGAAAGGGTTATGGACTCAAACGACCTTGAACGCGAGAGGGGTATCACAATTCTTTCGAAGAACACCTCAATTCACTACAAGGACACAAAAATCAACATTGTAGACACACCCGGACATGCTGACTTCGGCGGTGAGGTTGAACGAATTTTAACAATGGTTGACGGCGTTCTCCTTCTGGTTGACGCCTTTGAAGGCTGTATGCCGCAAACAAGATTCGTTCTTAAAAAGGCGCTGGGTCTTCACAAAAAGCCGCTTGTAGTTGTAAATAAGATTGACCGTGACGGTGCAAGACCTGAAGAAGTAATCGACGAGGTACTTGACCTGTTTATCGAACTCGGGGCAGACGACGACCAGATTGATTTTCCTGTTGTTTATGCATCGGCAAGGGACGGCTACTCAAGCCTTGACCCTTCGGTAAGGCAAGGAGATATGAGACCTCTTCTTGACGCTATATTAGAGCATATACCATCACCCGACGGCGACCCTGACGGACCTGCGCAAATCCTTTTTTCATCGCTTGAATATGATGATTACGTGGGCAGAATCGGCGTTGGCAGAGTTGAGAGAGGAACTGTTAAGGTTAACACGCCGTATGTTCTTTGCAAGCAGGACGGCAGACAGGAAAATGTAAAGTTTTCAAAGCTTTATCAGTTTGAGGGACTTAAAAGAGTTGACTGCAACGAAGCGCATTTTGGCGATTTAATCTGCGTTTCGGGTGTTGCCGACCTTAATATAGGAGAAACCGCATGCGACCCCGAACACGTTGAGCCTCTTCCTTTTGTAAAGATTGATGAGCCTACTATCTCGATGAATTTCATTGTTAACGATTCTCCCTTTGCAGGAAGAGAAGGTAAATATGTAACCTCCCGAAATCTTCGCGACAGACTTTTCAAAGAGGTTGAAACCAATGTTTCAATGCGTGTTGAAGAAACCGATTCAATGGATACCTTCAAGGTTTCGGGCAGAGGCGAACTCCATCTTTCAATCCTTATTGAAACCATGAGAAGAGAGAACTATGAGTTTGCCGTTTCAAGACCTCAGGTAATTCTTAAAAAGGGTGAAAACGGTGAAACGCTCGAACCCGTTGAGCTTGCAATAATTGAAGTGCCTGAAGAGTATGTAGGCGTTGTTATGGAAAAGCTTTGTTCCCGCAAGGGTGAAATCGGTAATATGGACACCCGCTCGACAGGTATGACCCACCTTGAAATAAAAATTCCCTCAAGAGGACTTATCGGCTACCGTTCTGAATTTCTTACAGACACGAACGGAAACGGAATTATGAATCAGCTTTTCAGCGGTTATGAACCGTACAAGGGCGATATTGAAACCAGAAGCCGCGGCTCAATCGTTGTTCACGAAACCGGAACAACGACAGGTTACGGACTTTGGAACACCCAGGACAGAGGCAAGCTTTTCATCGGTCCCGGCGTTGAGGTATATGAAGGAATGATTGTCGGCGAATGTGCAAAGGACGAGGATATTGTTTGCAATGTCTGCAAGAAAAAGCATGTAACAAACACCCGTGCAAGCGGCTCTGACGAGGCGCTTAAGCTTGTGCCGCCTACCACACTTTCACTTGAACAGAGCATGGAGTTTCTTGCTGACGATGAACTTTTGGAAGTTACTCCTAAATCAATAAGGCTGAGAAAAACTATTCTTGATAAAAGCCTCAGGCTCAAGGCAGAAAGCAGAAAAAAATAGATTAAAAAGGGGATGTGAATTATGAAAAACGGACTTTATTTTCACATTCCCTTTTGTCGTTCAAAATGCCCGTATTGCGACTTTTACAGCATAAAATATAATGAAGCAGAGGCTGAAAAATATACAGATTTAATCTGTAGTGAGATAAAAAAATACAGCGGCGAATTTGACACAGTCTATTTTGGCGGCGGTACTCCGTCTATTATAAGCCCTTTATTCATTAAAAGAATAATAGACGAATCAAAGTCGCATTTTGAAATTGAAGATAACGCAGAAATTACAGTTGAATGTAACCCGTCATCCGACCTTTCAGAAACCTTTGAAATATACAAAAGCGCCGGTGTAAACAGAATAAGCATAGGTATGCAAAGTGCGAGAAATGAGGAACGCTTTGCACTTGGCAGAAGAGCCGGAAAGGCTGAAATTGCTGCAGCAGTAAACGCAGCAAAACAAAACGGCATTAATAACATTAGCCTTGACATTATGCTCGGTACGCCGAAACAGTCGCTTGACAGCCTTGACGAAACCTTTGAGTTTATAGATAAAATGCAGGTTACTCATATCAGCGCTTATATGCTGAAAATTGAGAAAGGCACAAAGTTTTTTGATATAAAGGACAGACTCGAGCTGCCCGATGAAGATGAAGTCTGCGAAATGTATCTTAAAACAATTCGTTCACTAAAATTACTCGGTTTTAATCAGTATGAGATAAGCAATTTTTCAAAGCCGTCATTTGAAAGCCGACATAACTTGAAATACTGGACTCTTGCTGATTATCTCGGCATAGGAAAAACCGCCCATTCCTTGTGGAAGGGCAGACGGTTTTATTACGACAAGGATATGAATATTATTTCCGACGGAATCGGAGGAACCGACGAAGAACGAATTATGCTCGGCTTACGGCTTAATCAGGGTGTTGATAAATCCCTCATAAAAGCAGACTTCAGAACGCATATTAAAACCGGACTTATGGGAGAAAACGAAAAAAATGTTTATCTGACAGAAAAAGGAATGCTTGTTTCAAATTCAATAATTTCACAGCTTGTGTAAATAATAATGGTATACAGATTCTGTATACCATTTTATTTTGGAGTGATTTTATGAATTACAAAAAGAAATACAAGCTTGACAGAAAGAAATCAAACAAATACGGCGCATGGGTTACAAACCCCACTGTCCAACCTGACGGCAAAACAGAAATGGGCGTTCCCATTCCTTCACAGGAAAATGTAGAAAACTCAAAAGAATACGGCGAAAATCATCAGATGTAAAAGAAATCGAAAATGTTCGGGACGCCACAGAAAATAAAATACGCAAATAAAAAAA
>DLBD01000128.1 GCA_002494125.1 Ruminococcaceae bacterium UBA7030
TGCCTTTCGCAGCTTTATCACGAAAACAAGAGGGGAATCAAAGCGGGCTATGCAAAGTTTGAAACCTTCCCTATATGGAATCTTCCTTTAAGTCATCCCGTGAATATCGCTTATGAGGCTGCAACGGCAGACCTCAACGATGTAAATATGATTGACCCGTGGCACCTTGAGGCATATGGAAAAACCACGGTAAACTATAATCGTGACGTTGAAATATTCCCTGTGCTCAAGGCAACCTTCGACAGAATTTACGGCGAATGTCCGTATAAAAGCCCTACCGATATGGGCGTTAATATGGCGGGCAACTGCATTTTTGATGACGAAGCAGTAAGGGAGGCCGCTAAGCAGGAGATTATCAGAAGATATTATGCTGCGCTTCGCGACGTTGCAAAGGGCAGAGAAAAGCTTGATGAGCTCTATAAGATTGAGCTTCTTATGAACCAGGCCGGCATTAGTGTTGAAGACAGAGCGTGCGTTGCCGCTGCTGAAAAAAAGGCGAAGGAAACGGGACTTCCGGCTGCCGCTATCGAGCTTGCAGACGGTACTGTTGTAACGGGCAGAACCTCTCAGCTTCTCGGCTGCGCTTCGGCAGTGCTTCTCAATGCGCTTAAGAGTCTTGGTAATATTGACGATGATATCTATCTTATAAATCCCGAAGTTATTAAGCCTATTCAGGAATTAAAAGTAAACCACCTTGGAAATAAAAATCCGAGGCTTCATACTGATGAGGTGCTGATTGCGCTTTCAATGTCGGCGGTGACCGATGAAAACGCCGCAAAGGCACTTTCGCAGCTTAAAGGACTTAAGAATGCCGAAATGCATTCCACCGTTCAGCTTTCGCACGTTGATGAAAAGGTTACGAAAAACCTTGGAATGAGAGTTACTGCTGATGTTAAAGGGTAAGCCTATGAAAAGAATTATTGCCCTGCTGTCGTTTCTTCTTGTGCTTTGTATGTGCTTTTGTTCGTGTGCAAAGCCGCAGGACGGCGACGCAAGCGAAACCGTTGTTGATTTGTCGATTGCCTCGTACCACACCGAAAAAGAACTGACTGATGCGTCAGATTTTGTAAGAGCGGTGTTCAGAGGATATACCGATTGCAAGCTGAAAACTCTTACGCTTGTTGACGATAATGAAAACAGCATAACCTTTAAGGGTGAAATTGACACGGGAAGATTCAGCAACCGTTATGACGGCTTTGAAAAAAATTCCACAATCGATGAATGGTACTGGAAAATGGTATTTATCGACGGCGAATGGGAAATGCTCGATTGGGGATATAGTGTAAAATAAAAAGGAGTTATTGGGGCACCCTAAATAAATATGGTGTGCACCAACAACTCCTTTAATTCTGCTTTCTTACGATATCGTATTCATCGCCCGAGGGCTTGAAATAACGACAGGTTTTGTTTTTGTCCTGCATAAGCCGTACATACTCATCCTCGTCAAGCACAAGCGAGCAGAAATCCTCGTCGCTTTCCTCGTCGTATTCGTTGTACCAGCATTTTTCACAAAGATTGTCCGTCATTATTTCACCTCCGCTTTTCTGTATTCAAGAATTATAAAGTCAACCGTAAGCTCGATTTCGTCAACACTTTTAAGTCTTGCGGTGTTTTCACTGTGTGTGCGATAAAAATATGGCGTCATAGAAAAAAGCTCAAACAAATCCTCGCCGCTGATTTTCACTTTTCTTTTGACTCTGTGCCTGTTTACAAGGTTAAGAAGGTTTGTTTCAGGCGCCTTTTCATCGTTTTTGTAGGGCTCGTCATAGACAATGTTTTTCATCTCAATCAAATGCTCTTCGCCGGGAATTACCGAATAAAGAGTGCCGTTTGGCTTGAGAATTCGTGAAAACTCCTTTTCATCAAACGGGGCGAAAAGGTGCAAAGCCGTGTCAAATGCGCAGTCGCAAACGGGAATATCCACAAGGCTTGCGACAAAATAGGTGTGTTCTTTTCTGCTTTTTGATGCAAGGCGAATCATCTCCTTGCTTATGTCAAAGCCGTAGAGCTCGGCGTTGTATTCGTCGTAATATCCTTCGCCGCAGCAGATGTCAACAACTCTTCCTTTCATTCTTGCGCACAAGAAATCACGAAGGCATTTGTAGTAATCCTTTGCAAGAAAGCTGTGCCTTGCTCTTGCAGAGTCCTTGCTGTCGCCGATTTTATCGCCGTTTTTTGACGTGCGAAGCAGATTGACGTACCCTTCCTTTGAATAGTCAAAGCAGTGGTTATTTTTGCATTTGAGCGAGTTATTTACTTTTTCAAGATTTTCCCTGCATACAGGGCATATTAAAACTGACATAGCATAAATTATGAGGAGGGCGAACCCTCCTCTTTTTCATTAATGATGGAATAAACGAATACCTGTCATCGCCATTGCGATACCATGCTTGTCACAACACTCGATAACGTTTTCATCTCTTACGGAGCCGCCCGGCTGTGCGATGTATTTAACGCCCGACTTAACCGCTCTTTCGATGTTGTCTTCAAACGGGAAGAATGCGTCGGAGCCGAGAGCAACATTGTCCATTTTCTTGTGCCACTGTGCCTTTTCTTCAGCAGTAAACGGTTCAGGCTTTTCGGTGAAATATCTCTGCCATACGCCGTCGGCGAGAAGCTCGTCATAATCCTCGCTGATGTAAAGGTCGATAGCGTTGTCAGCGTCGCATTTTCTTATGCCGTCAACAAACGGGAGGTTAAGCACCTTTTCATTTCTGCGAAGCCAGAGCATATCAGCCTTGTTGCCCGCCATTCTTGTGCAGAGAATTCTGCTTTGCTGTCCGGCACCTACGCCGAGAGTCTGACCTCCCTGCGCATAAACAACGGAATTTGACTGAGTATACTTAAGGGTTATCATTGAGATAAGAAGGTCGATTTTTGCAATTTCGGGAATATCCTTAACCTTTGTCGGCATATCGTCGAAAAGCGACATTGTGATTTTTGCGTTGTTTCTCTTCTGCTCAAATTTGATGCCGAACACCTGCTTTGTTTCCATCTCCTCGGGAGTATAGTCAGGGTCGATTTTTATAATAAGGAAGTTTCCTCTTCTTTTTGACTTAAGAATTTCAAGCGCCTCGTCGGTGTAGCCGGGAGCGATGATGCCGTCGGAAACCTCTTTTTGAAGGAAGGTTGCAACAGACGCGTCGCAAACGTCGGAAAGTGCAGCGAAATCGCCGAAAGAGGACTGTCTGTCACAGCTTCTTGCCCTTGCATACGCCTGTGCGATAGGTGAAAGCTCAAGGCCGTCGGGAACCATACAAACCTTGCGGTCAACTTCGTCGAGCGGCTGTGCAACTGCAGCGCCTGCGGGCGAAACGTGTTTGAAGGACGCAGCGCTCGGAAGTCCTGTTGCCTCCTTGAGCTCCTTTACAAGCTGCCATGAATTAAATGCGTCAAGCAGATTGATATATCCGGCGGCGCCGTTGATGATTTCAAACGGAAGCTCCTTGCCGTCCATATGAATTCTTGCAGGGTTCTGATTAGGATTACAACCGTACTTTAATTTATACTCTGTCATTGCTTTAACCTTCCTTTTCATTTTTTATAATATGAATATTTTATACTATCACATTGAAAAATGCAATACACTTTGTTAGAATATAGTTATTATTCATAATGAGGTGCACTATGAACGGCTTGTTAGTTGTAAACCATTACCTGAAAGGTGAAAAATTCGATACTCTTGAAAACCACCTTATAGCCACTGCAAAGGATATGGGAATATCTCTTGAGGTGAAAACTAATGTTGAGCTTGCGTGTGAGGACTCGCCGAAAGCGGATTTTGTTCTTTTCTGGGACAAGGACGTAAACCTTGCGAAAAGGCTTGAAAACGAGGGACTTGCCGTATTCAATTCCTCGTCCTCGATTGCGCTTTGCGACGACAAGGCGAAAACGTATCTTTCACTTTTCGGCAGGGTGAAGCAGCCGAAAACGCTTGTTGCACCGTTAAGATTTAATAATGGGGATTTAAGTTCGTTTGTAAGCGATGCGGCAAAAAAGCTTGGTCTTCCCGTTGTTTTTAAGGAGTGCTTCGGTTCCTTCGGCGAGCAGGTTTTTCTCTGCAAAAGCGAAGAGGAAATAATTTCGCGTATAAGTGAAAAGCCGTTTATTTTGCAGGAGTTTATAACGCAAAGCGCAGGGCGTGATAAGCGCCTCGAGGTTGTCGGCGGTAAGGTAGTATGCGCTGCAAGGCGGGAAAACAAAAATGACTTTCGCTCAAACGTCACAAACGGCGGCGAGATGCTCGGTGTTCTTGCAAGCAAGGAGGAAAAGGCTCTTGCCGTAAAAGCATGTGAGGTGCTCGGGCTTGATTTCGGCGGAGTTGACATACTCGACGGCGGTTATGTCTGCGAAGTAAATTCAAATGCACATATAATTAATATAATGAAAAGCACGGGCGTTGACATTGCGCCGATGATTTTTGAACACATTTTGGAGAGAATTAAATGAGCGGCGTACTTATCTACCCTGAAAGCGAGGCGAAAAGAAATGCCTTTGCGACGGAAAAATTCATAAAAAACCTCGGCGTAAGGCTTGTTTACGACGATTACAGGGGCAACGCCGATTTCGTTATCAATCGAACTAACGACTATAAAATTGCCGAGTATTATGAGAGCAGGGGAGTGCGTGTTTTCAACCCGTCAGCTCTTTCCCGCCTCGCAAATGACAAGCAGGCATGCTACGATTTTATGGAGAAAAACGGCATTGGGATTATGCCGACAAGGTATGAAGGTCTTCCTGTTGTTAAAAAGCCCGTTGCAGGGCACGGCGGCGAGGGCGTTTTAATGCTTGATAAAAAGGAGAGCTTTGAAGACGGCTTTGTTTATCAGAAAGTTTCAAACGAGCCCGGAAAAGACCTCCGTGTTTTCGTTATCGGCGGCGAGATTATCACCGCATTTCTTCGAGAGAGCAAAACCGATTTTCGTTCAAACTTCTGCCTTGGAGGAGAGGCAAACTTATATATTCTTAATGCCGAAGAGGAAAGGCTTGTAAAAAGAATAATCAGCCTTGTTAAAGCCGATTATATAGGAATTGATTTTGTTTTTAACGACGGTAATATAGTCTTTAACGAAATAGAGGATACCGTCGGGGCAAGAATGGTCTATGCCAAAACCGATATTGATATTATTAAACTTTATTGCGATTATATACGCTTCATAATGAAGAGCTTATAGCTTAAAGCCTGCTGATTTGTTAACAATTTGTTAAAAATTTGCTTGCAATTTGAAACTTTATACATTATAATTAAAATATAGAATAATGTGGGTTAATATACACACAGGCAGAATATTGTGGGTCAGCTGTGTGCTTTACCTTAAGTTTATTTCAAAATATTTATCTATGAAAGGAAATGATATTATATGAGAAATTCAAAGAAATTTATCAGCGTTATTCTCGCTGTTTTAATGGCAATCTCAATGATGCCGCTCACTGCATTTGCAACCGACTATGAAGGTGGCTCATTTATAGATGTTCAAGAAGATCTTCAAATCGGCGATAAAATATATTTAGATAATAGTACTAATATGCATCATTTTGAGGGTGATGTTGTTTTACAAGCAGGGCAATTCTTGGAATTCCCCGACATGTGGGCTTGTGAGGATCGGAATAAAGGCAACGGTACTGTCACTTCTTCTAATATATCTATGTCGATAGATGATATTAAAATGGGTGAATATTATTTTTCCTTTGTTCAAGACCGTTCAAAAGAGGAGGTCTATGTTCCTATTGATGAGAACGGCAATACAGTTAACTACATCGTTGTTTTGGAAAAAGGAGAGGATTGGGAGGATCCAATCATCTTCGGCACTCATGCGGTTACCGTTACCTATAATGCAACCTTCAGTGATAGCTTAATCAGCGATTCTTCCGTGGATAGTGTGGCACTTGACAGCGATTGCTTCGGCAGTGTCGACACTGTAAATGCAAATACCGCTTATGAGTTCACGAAAAACGGAAATGAAGTAATATTCTCTGTTCTGCTCAAAACACAGAATTTTAACCCGGATAACTTGACAGTCAAAGTGGGCGAAAACACCTTGCCTGTATATACCGGTTTGCTTGAAAAATATGACTGTGTTAACTATGATTCGCTTGTAGATTCAAACGGTGATATTTACGGCTACCGCTATAGAATCTCTTGGTCTAATGTGAATGAAGACATTTCAATCGCTTACACGCCTACTGCCGCAGGCAGTTATTTAGACCTTAAAAATACTGCAACAGTAATACATTTTAATGATATGGAATGGTATCTCATTGCAGATAATTCCACCACTGAAACACAGGGCAGCGTAACCCTTCTTGCAAAGGAATGCGTCACAAGCGCTTCTGACAGTTCAGATATCAATGCACTCCTTAATGCTATGACTGCAAGCGGCGGTGACTTTGAGAATGTTGCAGATTTGATTTTAAGTGTTGGTTCCGGTACAAAGCTTTATTTGCCGGGCTTGAGAGAATTGGCCACCGTATCGCCCCGACTGTTAAAGTGCAGCAAGGAGAGCGGTGCACAAAAAAATATGTGGTGGTTGGGTTCATTAGAATACGGCCGCAGGCAGGCTGTTAATGGTGATGACGGTGCAATATGGCTTATGCCGAGTTCGGGTTGGACTTATGGCATTCGCCCTGCTTTAAAGCTTGATTTAAGCAAGGTTGAATTTGATTCTGCAACCAATACTTTTGCTCCTGCAGCTGACTACGTAGCAGAGGTAAACGGCGTTGGTTATGAAACTCTTGAAGGAGCAATAGCAGCAGCAAACACGGGCGACACCGTAACACTCCTCAAGGACATTGATTTCAGAGAGAGTTACCCTTGGGGTACTGCTCATTACATCGACATTTCAGGTATTACACTTGACCTTGACGGACATCGGATTGACGTACAGAACTTCGGCGTAATCTGGACAGGTAAGAATTTCACAATCAAGAACGGTACATTCGTAGGAGAGAAGCGTACATCAACTTCATACGGACTTCACGTGTACGGTAAGGACAACACAACAGACAATCTCGGCGACCTTCCGCAGGCAGCAGACGTGCCCGTTCAAAACGCAGTGCTTGAAGACCTCACAATCGTGGGCGGTGCAAACATCTGGTATGCAGAAAATGTAGTGCTTAAGAATTGTCAAGTAACAGGACAGAATTATTATGCAGTATGGGCAAACTACGGCTCTGATGTAACTATCGAGAGCGGTACATATACTTCTGACTGTGTAAAGACAAACGGCGTGCTCGGCGCACAAAACAATGCAGAAGCAGGCGGCTCACTCAAGGTAACAGGCGGTGACGTAACTGTACCTGCAAATAAAAATCTCGTTTATAAGAGTTCGGGTGATGTTGCTATTTCAGGCGGTACATATAATGTAGTTGTACCACAGAAGTACTGTGCAAACGGTTATATTCCTGTAACAGAGCCAAACGCACAGGGCAAGTACACGGTAAAGCAGGCTGAGGTAGCAGCAAACTTCACACTTGACGGTTCAGTAAACTTCAACTTGTATCTTGATAAGGATTATCCTGCAGATTACACAGTTGACCTTACATACAACCACGCAAGCAACGTAAGTGAAACAGCAGCATATGCAACAGATTCTGTAACACTTGCAGACCTTGATGTATACAGCGGTCCTGAAAGCGATTATCAGGGATATTACACGTTCTCAATCAAGCAGGCACCTGCACAGATTGGCGACGATATCACAATCGTAATTAAGAACACAAACGGAACAACTGTTTACAGCAATACAGTACAGACCTCAACACTTTGTAAGGAAAGAGCAGCAGCAACTGACGGCAACCTTAAGGCGCTCTATGAAGCAATCGTAGACTACGGTAAGGCTTCACAGGCATACTTCGGCGGCTCGGCAGTAGCAGACAGCTATTACAACGATGAGGTAACAACACTTACAACAATTCCGACAACAGGCGGAAGCGCAACACTTGCAGTAACAGGCGTATCGCTCGTAGTAACATCAGAGCTTGGTATCAACATCTACACAAGTGATCTTGTTACGGTAAACAGCGTATCGACAGCAGGCGATTCGGCAATCACAGCAGAAGCAGGCTACGGAGATACAACAGATACTCCTGTAATCGTAGTAAGAGGAATAGCTGCGTCAGACCTTGGAGATAACTTCACAGTATCAACAAGCGGCGGCGACATTACAATGAGCGCATACACAGTAGCAAGAAGCATCCTTGCAGGCTCAACAGATACAAACTATCAGAACCTTGCAAGAGCAATGTATCTCTACGGTGAAGCCGCAGCAGCATATTTCGCATAAAGGAGGGTGTAAAGATGACAAAATATTCAAATCCGGAATTTAAGGTTGTAGTTACACCTTCACAGGATATTCTTACAGCATCACCGATTGATCCGACACATCCGACAGTGGATGAAAGAATCAACGGTTTTGCAGGCGGTCAGGTTCCGCTCGGCTTCTAAGGCTTGTATAAAA
>DLBD01000042.1 GCA_002494125.1 Ruminococcaceae bacterium UBA7030
GCCTTGAACTTCTTTCCGTTCGGGATACCGCCGCCGATATCATAGATGATTTCGCGAAGGGTTGTACCCATAGGAATTTCAACAAGTCCCGTGTGCTTAATCTTACCGCCGAGAGCAAATACCTTTGTGCCCTTTGACTTCTCAGTGCCCATTGATGCAAACCAGTCTGCACCCTTAAGGATAATCTGAGGAACGTTTGCAAAGGTTTCAACGTTGTTCTCAACAGTCGGTGAATTATAAAGTCCCTTAACTGCAGGGAAAGGAGGTCTCGGACGAGGCTCGCCTCTGTTACCCTCAATAGAGGTCATAAGAGCAGTTTCCTCACCGCAGACGAATGCACCTGCGCCAAGTCTGATTTCAAGGTCAAAATCAAAACCTGAATTAAAGATGTTTTTACCTAAAAGCTCATATTCGCGAGCCTGATTTATAGCTGTCTGTAAACGGTAAACTGCGATAGGATACTCGGCACGAACATAAACGTAACCCTTTGTTGCGCCAACTGCATAACCGCAGATTGCCATAGCCTCAATGATACAATGCGGGTCACCCTCAAGAACCGAACGGTCCATAAATGCACCCGGGTCGCCTTCATCGGCATTACATACAACATATTTCTGGGGTGCCTTGTTAGGAGCACAAAGCGACCACTTGAAGCCGGTCGGGAAGCCGCCGCCGCCACGACCGCGAAGTCCTGAATCGGATACGCACTTGATAACATCCTCGGGAGTCATCTCTGTAAGCACCTTTGCAAGTGCTGCGTAACCGTCAACAGCAATATACTCGTCAATATTTTCAGGGTCGATAACACCGCAGTTACGAAGAGCAACACGGTGCTGTGACTTGTAGAAGTCAGTATCGTTTAATGATACGCCGTTTGTGAGTTCCTCAGCAGGCTTACTTGTTTCATCATAAACAAGACGCTCAACAACTCTGCCCTTAAGAAGATGCTCTGTAACAATTTCTTCAACATCCTCAGCCTTTACGCTGCTGTAAAATGTGCCGTCAGGATAGATGATAACAATCGGGCCAAGTGCACAAAGACCAAAGCAGCCTGTCTGAACAAGCTTTACCTCGTCGGTAAGTCCGTTTGCATCAATCTGCTCTCTGAATGCCTTTTGAATTGCCTTACTGCCTGAAGAGGTACAGCCTGTACCGCCACAGATAAGTACTTGTGAACGAATCATAACTTTACCTCCATTTAGATTTTGTCGTTTTTAATAGTGTAGTCAGCGATAACCTCGCCGCCTTTGATGTGCTTTTCAACAACCTCTTTTGCCTTTTCGGCTGTCATTTTAACATAGGTAACCTTGTCCTTACCTGACTCAAACACCTCAACAACCGGCTCAAACTGACAGATACCGATACAGCCCGTCTGGGAAACTGTAACCTTGTCAGAAAGCCCCTGTTTGTTGACCTCCTCAACGAAGGCGTTGAGAACGGGACGCGCACCTGCAGCTATACCGCAGGTAGCCATACCTACAACAATGCGGATGTCGTTAGCACCCTCTCTAAGGACAACCTTATCCTTCATCTTGTCCTTAATTGCCTGCAATTCAGCTAATGATTTCATAAGCCTCTTTCCTTCCTGTTCCTTTATATTAATTTATTAATTAAAACCTTGATATTGCTCGCGCAGATATTCATCAGTCCATTTAATAACCTCAAAGCTGTTCAGCGGCACATCGCCAAGCACCTCACGAAGCTGGCGTGTATCAACCGACGCCTCACCCTTTTCAGTCGTGTGACAGAAAAGAAAGTCAGTATCGGGATGTCCCTGAATCAGCGTGGTGATTGTCGAAACGACATCACCAAGCGGTGTAAAATCAATATGATTTTTATTAAATACGGCTGTCACGACTGTGCCGTGAGAATCGGGATGCTCCTGCTCCGTTTTCGAAGAAACGGTAAACTCTCCGCCCGTCTGTTCGCAGGCAAGCTTGAGAAGCGGAACACCGAGTCCGACCTTTCTTGTCGTTCGGGTGGTATAAAACGGGTCAACAACAGCCTTAACTGTTTCCTCGTCCATACCGCAGCCGTCATCTTTTATTGTAAGAGTAAAGGTGTCGCCCACCTCGTCAATTAAAATCTCTGTTAACGTCGCACCCGCTTTGACGGAGTTTTCAGCGACATCGAGTATATTAAGTGAAAGCTCTTTCATATAATTACTGCCTTAACAGTTCAAATAGTTTTTTTCTTACCAGAGAAGCGCTATACGGTTCATCGTCAAGCTCAAAATAGTTTTCCTTATCCCTCATATCGGTAAGATAGTGGGCGTCAGAGCTTACGATAATTCTTTTATCCTCAAGCGAATAATTCTTTACATACTCGTCAATCTTCTCACGTCTGTTAATCTCAACGTTTCTGAAAAACGGTGTTGACGGAAACGTACCCAAAACGGCAATTATTCCGTTTGACTGACGATCGATATGAGCGGGATAGCACACGCCCCCGAAGCTCTCAACCATTTCGGGAACCTGCTCAACCGAAATATCGGTAGCATTTGAAAGGAAATGCTCCTCAACTCCGATTAGATTGTCCTCGCCGTCAAGAATTAACTGGTTGCCGAAAATATCGGTCCTGTTTTTAATGAGCATTCTGTGTGACTGAAGCGCTTCGTCAAATGCCATAGCATTTTCCAGTTCTTCAAAAAGGCACACAACGTGAATATCTTCGGCTGTTGTAAGCTCCATTCCTGCAATAGGGATTATACCGTATCGCTTACACGCCTCATAAAATGCGGGACAGTTTTTACATGTGTTGTGGTCAGTCAGCGCCACAATGTTAAGTCCGCAAAGCGTAGCCATACCCGCAATATTGTTCGGCGTGTTGTCGTCATCAGCACACGGTGACAAACACGAATGAATATGAAAGTCGTAGTAATACCTGTTCATCAGACCTTACCGAAAAGCTTTTGTGCAGCCTCATATGCAGGAAGCTCGGTTGACAAAATATTCACTCCCTTTTGCTCGGCAGTATTTCTTATTTCATCATCGAGCTTAACCCCTTCTGCAAGAATTACGCACGAGACATCTGACAGTGAAGCCACAGCGATAACATTTATGTTTGACATAATAGTTATCCACGCATTATCCTCATTTGCTCTGCCCATAACCCAGCTAAGCAAGTCGCCGATATAAGCGCCTTTTACCTCCCTGCAGTCGTCGGGCATACATACGATTTCAAAACCACATTCGCCGCAAAGCTCTTTTACTGTCATATCTCTTCCTCACTCCTGTTCATAAGAGGACAGCCGTCTCTGATAGTTTTCTTTCTGATTATATCCTCCGCAAAGGCACGACAACTCGGTGCACCGCATGCGCCGCAGTCGATACCCGGAAGAGTTTCCTTTAACTCCTGAATTTCTGCCATCATACGCATAGATTCGACAATGCTGTCTGAAAGGCGGGTGATAGGATGATATTCGGGAAGCTCATTGAAGAAATAGCCTTCGGGAATATAGCCGTCATTAGTATCGACAATATTCTGCGACACGGGAAGATAGTGCCTTAAAGACTGAAGACGAGCTTTTGCCACAAAGGGATTCTCCATTGCCATTACGCCGCCGACACAGCCGCCGGGGCAAGCATTGAGCTCTATAAATTCAAGCTGAGGTATATTGCCGTTTTCTATCTGGTCAAGGACACGGATAACATTCTCAATACCGTCAGCCGCAAGATAGTTTTCATTGAATATGGCAGAGGACTCGCCGCCTGAGCTCGCCCAGCCAATTCCTATAATACCTGACTCACAAAGCGATTTTATATCGTTGTCGTGTGACATCTCGCCGATAAGACGGAAGTACACATCGCTTATTGAAACAACCTCATCAACATAGCTTTTGTAGTCGGCGAAACCGTTTCTGACATAGCTTACCTTGCCCGGACACGGAGAAATAAAGCAGGTGCCGATCTCCTCGTCCTTGAGCTCAGGGTGCTGCTTTTTAGCTCTTTCCTTTGCAAGCCTTGCAGCAATCTCCATAGGAGGAAGCATATGTAATATATTTTCGCTAAGCGACGGAAAACGAAGCCCGATAAGCCTTACAATAACAGGACACGCGGAGCTGATAACAGGCTTTTTAATGCCGGGCGTTTTAAGATACATTCTTGTATAAGCCGAAACAAACTCAGCTGCCTTTGAAACCTCATACACATCGTCAAATCCGATTCTAAGAAGTCCGTCAAGAATATAATCAACATCATCAAGATTGTCAAACTGGCCATAAAGCGTTGGCGCAGGAAGAGCAATCTTATACTTAAATCTCTCCATATTTTCGAGCTTGCTGCTCACCGCCTTTTTGGCTTGGTGCGGACAAACTCTTATGCATTCGCCGCAGTCGATACATCTTGTATCGTTAATCACTGCATGCCCTGTGATGCGAATAGCCTCCGTCGGACAATGCTTCAGGCAGGTTGTACAGCCCGTGCATTTTTCACTGTCAAGCAAAACGGAATGTTCGTAATTATGCATATTATCACATCATTTATTGAATATTAACCCTCATGGTTACAGTTGTACCGACACCGACAGTTGAATCAATATTCATATAGTCGGTGTATCTTTTCATATTAGGTAAGCCCATACCCGCGCCGAAGCCGAGTGAACGGGTTGTGTCAGAGGCGGTTGAAAAGCCCTCCTGCATTGCCTGCTCGACATTCTTTATGCCGGGGCCTTTATCAGCAAGTACCATTTCAATATACTCTTCGCACACCTTTACGTCGACATCTCCGCCGTTAGCGTGGATTACCATATTTATCTCGCCCTCATACATTGCGATTGAAACACGTCGTATGATTTCTGCGGGGAGACCTAATTGCCGTAATATTTTTTTGATTTGCACAGAAGCCTGACCGGCAGAGGTGAAGTCCTCGCCGTCAATGTCAAAATGGAAAACTAATTCTTCGCTCACGCTTTAATCCTGTTTCCGGCAAGTCCGTTTGAATAAAGAAGACCGCAAGCCTCATAAAGTCTTTTGTCGCATTGCATAACAACTATACCGCTGTCCTTTGCAAGCTCAAGCATTTCGGGCGAAGGCTCCTTTGAACGAACAAAAACTATACAAACCATATCCATCATTACGGCAGTGCGGATAACCTGTGGGTTTACAAGACCTGTCAAGAGAACAGCCTGGTCCTTGACATAAGCGAGAACATCGCTCATAAGGTCACATCCGCAGGCGGAATAAACATGACGGTCTAAATTTTCTTCACAGCAAAGCACCTTTGCGTCAAGGAGCTGCTGCATCTGACTGATTTTCATATCAAAAATTCCTTATAATCAAAATTAAGCGTTCTGATATTTAGCAAGTATTCCCGGAATATCGTCGGGTGTAAGCTTGCCGTAAACCTCTTCGTTGACGGTGAGCACGGGACCAAGTCCGCAGGCACCGATACATCTGCAAGCCTCGATAGAGAATTTGCCGTCATCAGTGCACTCATCAACACCGATGCCAAGCTTTTCCTGAAGTGCGTCAAGAAGAGTCTGTGAGCCTTTAACGTAGCAGGCTGTTCCCATGCAGACAGAGATGTTGTATTCACCCTTAGGTGAAAGCGCAAACTGTGCATAGAAGGTTGCAACGCCGAAGACCTTTTCAAGAGGAACATCCATTCCCTCTGCAATCATCTGCTGAACCTCCATGGGAAGATAACCATACACATCCTGTGCCTTTTGCATAACCGCCATAAGAAGACTCTTGTCATGCTTGTGCTCGTCAATAATCTTCATAAGCTGTGCTTCCTGTTCAGGTGTGCCGTTAAAAGGAATTTTGCTAACTTTCTTTTTCATAAGTTTACTCCTTCCTAAAAAAATATCACATTAAAAAATCAACATCGTTAAAAAGATAACAATGTCCATTTGTTATAATATCATAAAAAAATATATTTGCAAAGCCTTTTTTATATTTTTATATATTTTATATAAATTTATATATTATTTATTGCCGTTTTAGACAATTTATGTCAAAAAACGGACATCTTTAAGCGGGGTGTGGTAACGAAAGATAGGTTTTACTTCGTTATCTCACCCCGCCTTTTGAATGTCCGGTTTTGATTTTGTACTATTGGCGAATCCACGCACCGCTTGGAGAGAACTGATAAGTCACGGAACCTATCCTGACCTCGCCTGTTGCCATTGAGCCGTTAGCGTAGAAATAATACCAAATGCCGTTAATTCTCTTCCAGCCTGTCTGCATCGCTCCCGAAGGCGCAAAGAAGTACCAGTAGCCTCTAATTCTGCACCAGCCTGTCATCATTTCTCCTGACGAGGTCATATAATACCATCTCGCTCCGACCTTCTGCCAGCCCGTAAGCATTGCTCCGCTGTCGGCAAACAAATACCATTTAGAGTCAATATTCTGCCAACCTGTCAGCATAGCGCCCGAGTCATTAAAGCAGTACCATTTTGAGTTTATATATTTCCATCCTGTTTGCATTGCTCCCGACGGTGCAAAATAATACCATACATTATTTATATTCTGCCATCCGCTTACCATTGAGCCGTCAGTTTCAAAGTAATACCACACACCGTCAACAGATGTCCAGCCGGTTCTCATTCTTCCGCTTTGAAGAAGATAATACCATTTTTCTCCGACATACTGCCACCCGGTGAGCATTCTTCCGTCATCGTCCAAAAGATAATAGTAATTGCCGTCTTTAAGCCAGCCGGTTACAAGCTCGCCGTTAAGAAAATAATAGTAATCGGCTTGCGCTGTCTCACCAATCTCGTTGTCCCATTTGCTCCAACCGTCATGACAGGTCATAAAGCTTTCACATTCGAAAGCCGCCGACATACTTGCGTCATCACCCTTACCGACGAGATTAAAGAAGCTGAAATCCTCCTCGCCAAACTGTGCGACAAGCGCAAAATCAGAGTTGCCTGTTTCATAAAAACGGGTGTTGAATCTTTTTCTGCAGTAGTCCATTGCAAGCGAATATGCTCCGCTTGGATTAACGCCGTAAATATCAACCGGCCTTCTTGTTGCAACGACATATGACGGCATCATATTGTCAAGCATTTCTTTTGAATTAGATCCGAAATAAGCACCGTGATGCGCCGCCTTGAGAAGATGCGCATACCCGAAGTCGCGGTTGATTGCCGCAGCAATTTTCTGTTCAGCTTTATATTCAACATTTATATCGGCAAGGCTGACGAAATGAAGATTGCCGTCAGTTATACTTGCAACTATAGAATTGACGTTGTCGTCATAACCTGTCGGGTGTGCAAAAATGTTGTAAAGGCTTATATGAAGCGTGCCGAAATTAAAAGAAAAGTTATCGTCAAAGCAGTCATAATTATTACCTGCGTTATATTTTGCACTGCTTAAAAATGATGAATTAACAAGAGCTTCTTCCTGTGAATAATCAAGCGACGGTACGCTCTCATCAGCGTCTATAATGCTACCCTTAGAAAGCTCAACAAGTGCAGCTCCCTGCTTTTGAGCAGATCGTACTGCCTGAAAATAAAACGCCTGGCTGTGCCATGATTCAGGGGTGTAGCCCTCGAGGTCATCATTAATGCTGTTTACATGGTGATATTCCTTATAAAAATATACGGTGTTTTCGTCAACAAGGTGCTTAACTACTCCGTCTGAGTCAGTAAAAGTATACGCCGAAATTTCAGGCACACCGCCGATATGGTCGGAGTGAGCATGCGTTGCAATAATAAAATCAAGGTGGGTTATACCTATTGTTTCATTCATATACCGAACAGCGTCGACGGCATTCTTGTTTTCTATCTGGCTTGAAAGACCGTTTTCCATACTTGCAATAAGGTGAACTCCCCTTGCGTCCTGAATTTCCTCAGAATATCTGTGTCCGGTATCAATAAGTCCGAATCTGCCGTTTGATTCAAGAATTATAAAATCGGCAGTTGCAGTTTCCGCAGAAGCGATATTATAAAAATAGACACGGCTTTCACCATCGTTATTATCAAGGGCAAAAGCAGGAAAAGCGGTAAACAAAATACACACCGCTAAAATAAATGATATAAATTTTATACGTTTCATACCTGTCGCCCCTTTCTTTTTAATTAATATATAATACAGAATTGTTAAACTTTTGTCAATAAATTCTGCAAAAAAAGCTTTTTTCTGTGCAAAAATAATCATTGTTTATCATATGCATAATTTTCCAAAAGGTGCAAAAGATAGTATTGCGGAGGTGATAGCATGACATCAAAAGAGCTTTTATATGTTGAAGACGCACTCGGTCACGAGCAGTACTTTCAGACCAAATGCAACGAGGTGATAACCACAATCGGTGACGCCGAGCTCAAGAATACGGTGCAGGAGCTTGCAACTAAGCACCAACAGATTTTCAACAGCTTTTACAGTCTATTAAACTAAGGAGTTAACCATGCAGAATTCACAGGATAAAAATTTAATGCAGGATATTCTTATGCTTGAAAAGGGCGTGTGCGACCTTTATATGCACGGCTCCATCGAATCTTCAACACAGAATATCAACCAGGCTTTCAAGAGCGCACTTAATGAATCGCTTTGTATGCAGGACACTGTTTACCAGCAGATGAAATCAAAAGGCTGGTACCAGACCGAACAGGCAGAGCAGGAAAAGATTGACACATTAAAACAGAAATTTTCAAATCAGATGATGGGATAAAACAAAGGCGTAGTTAAAAACTACGCCTTTATCTTTATGGATTCTTGCATATTCCGCTTTTATAAAACTCGTATATTTTACCTTTGTAGCTGAGATTAGCAGTCCTCATTGAGCCTGCTGCATTTAGGTAATACCAGTAATCTCCAAGCTTTAGCCAGCCTTTGTGCATAGCTCCTGATGAGCTCATATAATACCAATAGCCGTCAATCTTTTGCCAACCCGTTTGCATAGCGCCCGAGTTGTTGAAATAATACCATACATTTTTAATATTGCTCCAGCCCGTCTGCATTGCTCCGGAGCCGTCAAAATGGTACCATACGCTCTTAACGCTTACCCAACCCTTGAGCATTTCGCCCGATGATGCAAAGTAGTACCAGTTATCGTTTTCGAGAAGCCAGCCGGTACGCATAATACCCGACGTATTAAAATAATACCACTTACCGTCAAGTTTTTGCCAGCCCGTAAGAATTATACCTTTTTCATCGAAAAAATACCAACCACCGTTTATTCTGTGCCAACCGTAGCCAAGCATGTTACCTGAGGTTGCGAAATACCGCCAACCATCTTCAAACTCATACCAGCCTGTAACCATATAGGCATCTTCGCCAAAATAGAATATTTTGTCTTCTTCATAAAGAAACTGCGAATTAGCAAATTCATTTCCGTAAAATCTGTATTTCCACTTTTTGCCGTATTTAACCCAGTTGCTGTCGTGTACCACCTCAACAAAAAGAGTACAGGTCTTGCCCATATATTCAACGCTCAGTGCGTTATCGCTTCCGACTGACCACGGCTCTTCTTCCTGCGCTGAATAATAGCTAAAAGACGAAGCATTATAGCTTTCACCGTTTTTGTTTACAAAGTCAAAGCTATCGCCGTCGGTAACGCAGATATAATCCACCGAATTACCGTTATCATAAAAAACAGTAAGCACGTCATACTCATTTCCGATACAGTTACTTATATCATAATAATAGCTGCCGTTTTCCATAACATACTGTGCCTCGGCGAGCTCAAACTTTGCAAGAGGGATATCCGGTGTATATTTTATGTCCGTAACCTCTGCTTTTTTTGCAAACGAAGAAACGGGCGAAGCGCCAATGCCAACAAGAATTATTAATGATAACAGAATACTTATTAGTCTTTTCATTTTTCACCTTTGATTGATTTTATTTTTTTAAGACGGGATATAAGAATTCCCGATACAAGGCCGATTAAGAATCCCGTAACCAGTCCCGATATAAGAAGCACTGGAAGATAATATACAAGTCTTGCCGTGCCGAGAATTACCGCAGCGGCAATTATTTGTCCGATATTGTGACAAACACCGCCGAGCATACTTACTCCCATAACGGAGAGCTTTGTTTTTTTCATTATAAGCATTACCGCAAAGCTTAAAAGTCCGCCTGCAAGGCTGTATACAAGCGAATAGAAATTTCCGAAGGTAAGCCCTGCAAGAATAATCCTTATAAGCGCTATCGCAAACGCTTGGGTTGGTTTCATCGTATAAAGAGCAGCAACAACCACAAGGTTTGCAAGACCGAGCTTAATTCCGGGGACACCGAAATTAAACGGTATCAGCGTTTCAAGAAAGCTCAACACAAACGCAAGCGCAGTCATCATGCCGAAAAGCGCAATATTATTTACCTTTTCATTTCTCATAAATCCACCTCAGCACTTTCCGAACTTGAAACTGTTACAATAACCTTGTGCGGAAGGCAGATTATCGACTCGCCCGACTTATTTATTTTTCTGTGGGATACGCATATTTTGTCCGGGCAGTCAGCCTCGCTCACATATGCAAAGCCGTCGTCTATTACAAGCGTATTAGTGCCGCCTGCTGTTTTTATTTCATACGTTGTATTTTTGTCAAGCGGCAATGTTTCAACCACAGTACCGTCAACCTCAACCGTGACATAGGCGCCGATATGAGCGCCTGTGCCGTAGAGAACAAAAACCAAAACAGCTACAACAAAAAGCACGACAGCTATCAGAATAAAATCTGCTTTTTTCATATTTTTCCTACTTTATATAGTTTTCAAATCCTGAGCTGAAACTCTTGTTATAATCCTTGTCAACCCAAACGGCTTCCACACCGTCAAAACCCTCAACAAGTGCAAGTCCGTCATTATAACTCATATTAAACAGCGTAGTTGAAAGCGCATCAGCGAGAGCTGAATCCTTGCAAATAACTGTCACGCCTGAAAAATATTCGCTTGGCATAAGGGTATCCTTGTTAATTATATGGCAGTAGTTTTTACCGTCAACCGTGAAATAGCGCTGATAGTCGCCGCTTGTTACGACGCAGAGGTCGCTTATCTCCACGTTAAGAAGTGCCTGCTGCGACGAGGTATCCGGGTTTTCAATACCGATGCTCCACTTCGTTTTGCCGTCGCCCTTAAAGCCTGATGTTATTACATTTCCTCCAAGGCTCAAAGCAAAATCCTGCCAAAGTTCATTTTTTGCATATTCACATATCTTTTGTCCTGCGTAACCTTTTGCAATCGCACCTACATCAAGGCTCATTTCGCCGTCGGAAAAAAACACGGTGTTGTTTTCACTGTCAATTACAAGACTGTTTATATCAGTATGCTTTGAAGCATTTTCAAGAGCAAGCATATCCGGAAGAGCCGCACTTTCAGGCGAGGCGAGTCCGTTCTCCCTTGCATCATGCCACAAAGAAAGCACACTGCCGAAGCAGATGTTTACAGCACCACCGCTGAATTTATAAACCTCTTTGCCGTATTCAAGAAGATCAATTATTTTTTCATCAACTTTCACAGGCTCTTTTGCCGCAAGTCTGTTTACGGTGCAGAGATTATTTACGCCTTCATATTCATTGTAGATGTCATATAGCCTGTCGTATTCCTTAAGCTCATCATAAAAAAGCCCATACTTTTCGTCAAAAGCAGATTGGCTTTCGTCATATGCAATTAAAGTTGACGCCGTGTCAAACAGGTCTATAAAGGTTTTTTCAAAACGTCTGTTGCCCGTAACACTGCACGAGCAAAGAGTCAATATCAGCATTGCACTGATAAGTATTGATAAAAATTTTTTCATAAAAATATTATAACAAAAAAAACTTTAAGATACAATATTGCAATTATTATTGATTTGTTACAATCAATTTTAAGGCTTAATTTGTGCATTTCGCACTATATAATAATATTTTAGGTGAAATAAAACTGTATTACTTGTTAAAATTGCCCAAATATTGACCATTTTTTAATTGTAAACAAATTATAAACTAATTAAAAAAGGTGTTGACTTTTCAACGCTTAGGACTATAATGTGGGCAACACATGAGATAAGTGATGTGTTAATACTGAAAAGGAGGCATATGATTATGTTCAAGCTTTTTGAAAAGTGTGCAAACATTCTTGCAATGTCTGACCCTGCTTATGTTGTATGCAAAAGATATAATGGCATCACAAAGTAACAAAGACATGAGAGGAAAATAGCAAAGCTGAGTAACGCAAACAATAGTTACTCAGCTTTATTTTTTTGCATTTTTATGAGTTTACGGCTTTAACAAGATTTGCAACAAGCTCGTTTACCTCGATTGTGCAAACGCTTAAAAGGTCGGTATCAGTCGGGAAATTATCATCACCAACGACGCCCGTAAGTTCGCTTGCGGTTTTACCCTTTGCAAAGTCTTCAAGGCCTTTAACCTGTTCAAACCATTCAGAATTAATTGACGAAGCGGCTTTAAGCCCGTACTGAATACCAAGCTGCTTTTTAGTA
>DLBD01000112.1 GCA_002494125.1 Ruminococcaceae bacterium UBA7030
TTCGTTATTGCACCTCGCCTTTATAATCAGTCTTTTAATTCGTTTTTATCACGACATATTCTCTTTTTCAACAAGAAGGTCTGCGCCGTAGCGCTTGCGAAGGGCGGGCTTTTCGATTTTACCCGTTGCATTTCTCGGAATAACGTCAAAGATTATTTCTTTCGGTCTTTTATATCTTGGAAGACCGAGACAGAATTTTTCAAGCTCTTCCTTTGTGCACTGCATACCGTCTTTTATTTCAACAATTGCGGCAGTCTTTTCGCCGAGTCTGTGGTCGGGAAGCCCGATAACTGCAGCGTCCTTTATCTTGTCATATTTACGGAGATAATCTTCAATCTGAACGGGATAAATATTTTCACCGCCGCTTACTATTACATCCTTCTTCCTGTCGACAAGGAAATAGAAGCCGTCCTCATCCTGCCTTGCCATATCGCCGGTAAAAAGCCAGCCGTCCTTAATAGTTTCGGCAGTAGCCTCTTCGTTTTTATAATAGCAGGTCATAACGCCGGGACCTTTTACACAAAGCTCACCTACTTCGCCCTGTTTGACAATATTTCCCTGTTCATCAACAATCTTACACTCCCATCGGTAACCGGGGATACCGATAGCGCCAACCTTGTGGACATTGCCTACGCCGAGATGAACACATCCCGGACCGGTTGATTCGGAAAGACCGTAATTAGTATCATAGTCGTGGTGCGGGAATATTTCAAGCCAGCGCTTTATAAGTGAAGGCGGAACCGGCTGTGCCCCGATGTGCATAAGTCTCCACTGCGAAAGTTCATAGTCGGCAAGATTAACCTCACCGCTGTCTATGGCGTCAAGAATATCCTGTGCCCAAGGAACAAGAAGCCACGCAACAGTACAGTGCTCATTTGAAATTGCTTCAAGTATTGTCTTTGGCTTGGTGCCCTTCAGCAGAACTGCTTTACTTCCTGCACACAGGCTGCCCATCCAGTGAAACTTTGCGCCCGTATGATAAAGCGGAGGAATACAAAGGAACGTGTCGTCCCTTGTTATGCTATGGTGTATCATTTCCATCTCCGCAGCCTGCGAAAGACTTTGATGCTTATGTAAAATAGCCTTTGGAAAGCCTGTTGTTCCGGATGAAAAATAGATTGCGCCGAAGTCCTCGTCAGTAAGTTCAATTTCAGGAGCATGACTCGAACAGTCGGCTACAAGCTCGCGATAGCTTTCAGCAAACGGAGGACAGGTATCGCCTACATATATAAGAAGTCTCTGTTTCGTAAGCTCGTCTGCATGAGTTTCAATCCTGCCGATAAACTCAGGTCCAAAGACCATGACGTCAACATCAGCAAGATCAACACAGTATACTATTTCGTCAGCATCATAGCGGAAATTAAGAGGTACCGCAACAGCGCCTGTCTTAAGTATACCGAAATAAATCGGAAGCCATTCAAGGCAGTTATACATAAGAATCGCAACCTTATCGCCCTTCTTAACTCCCCTGCCGATAAGCATATTCGCAAAACGGTTTGCCTTTTCGTCAAACACGCTCCATGTTATCTCTCTTCTGTACTGAGAATAACGGCTTGATTCAATAAGTCCGTATTCCTTCCAGGTAACTCTTCTGTTATCCTTTTCGTCGGGATTGAGCTCTACAAGCGCTACCTCATCGGGATAAAGTCTTGCATTTCGTTCAAGTAATTCTGTTACTGGCATAATTATTCCCCTTTAATTGAATAATTTAACGCTTTTATGCGTTAAATCGCATAGGATTAATATAACACATATACATAATAAAGTCAAATAAAAATCGGGAGGGTTCCCTCCCGATTTCAGCTGTTATTCATTTTCTTTAGGCACTCTGCCGTGATAAAGAGCATTTGATATATTCGTCGGCGAGAAGAAAACCTTTGCTCTTTTCACAAACTGATTTGCTTTACTTACGTCGTTTTTCACATCACATATACTTTTTGCTGCAAGCGAACTTATCTGAAGCTGTGCCAAAGAATCACTTTCCGCTTTCTGAGTAACAATGTATTTTTGGTTTGGAAGCAGGTCGAAGAAATTGTCGCTAAACGGATTTGAAGAAACATTTTCAAGCTTAACAAGTCTTGCATAATTATCGCTTTCAATCTCGATTTTAATAAATCCGTGTACCTCCCTGGCAGAAACCTTAAGATTTGCTTTAGGAAGATTCAGCTTTTTCTCCGGAAGAAGAAGCGCAGTCTTGCGGCATATTTCGTTTTCAAGCTCATCATAGAGAATTGCACATATACCGCATTTCGTTTTGTCAACGCCGTCAAAGCTCACACAAAACACAAGTTCATTTTCAACTGCACCCGTGCGGTATTCTTTCTTTTCGCTGTGAATTATTCCATTTTCAAAATCAAAAACGCAGTATTCAACAACACCCGATTTTTCCTCGTTATAATCGTTGATTACATATATATCGGCATCGTTTTCTCTGTCCTCAATTGAAACGGTAAGAGGTGCGTTAAAATGCCTTGCCTTATACTGAAGCGCTTTATAATTTCCGAAATAGTCGTAACTCGACCATGAGCACGTCTGCCAGCAGTCGTTTAACTGCCAGTACATTGAGCCGTTACATCTTCCTTTGTTTCTGCGCCAGTGCTCAGTTGCATCGGCAATACACTCCTGCTGCGTCACCTGCGAAAGATAAATAATATCCTCAAGATTATTGGGCAGATTAAAGCGCGACGCCATATAATACAGCATCTTATCGTTACCGTTTTTGCACTTTTGATGCGCCTTCATAACCTTGCTCGAAAGTGCGTATTCATCCGGAGTTGCAAAGGTTTTAACCGTCTTCATATCAGGCATACTTTCAAAACCGAATTCCGAGCAGAAGCGAGTCATTCGCTTTCTGTAATAAGTCATCGGCTGAAGTCCGTGCCATACTCCCCAGAGATGTGTGTCGCCCACAAAGTCTGAGCCAACATTTTCATTGTGCTTTGTTCCGACGGGCGATGTCGGAGTATATGGCGTGAAATCATTGTATTTCACAATTTCTTCAGGAAGAATATGATAGAAAAATTTTTCAGTCCATTCAATATATTTGGGCATATGCAGCCAAGACATATGCATATCCTCAATCTCATTATTACCGCAGAAAACTGCAAGGCACGGGTGTGAGGAAAGCCTCTTAACGTTATACTCCACCTCGTCCTTAACGTTTTCAAGGAAGGAAAAATCGAAAAACGGATAAGCCTGGCAGGCAAACATAAAGTCCTGCCAAATGAGAATGCCCCTTCTGTCACATTCGTCAAGCATATCATCGCTTGCGTAAAATCCTCCGCCCCATACACGAAGCATATTCATATTCGAAAACTGCACAGCATCAAGTAGCTTTTCAAGCCTGCTGCTGTCAAACCTCGTCATAAACGAGTCATCCGGTATATAGTTTGCGCCTTTAATAAAAAGCTTAACGCCATTTAATCTGAATTGGAAATTATAGCCGTACTCGTCCTTTTCCCTGTAAAGTTCAATCGTTCTTAAGCCTATCTTTTTAGCGGCGGTATCGCTCACCTTCCTTTTTTCAGTAAGTTCGCAGGTAACGGTATAAAGCGGCTGTTCATCCTTGCCAGAAAGCTCCTTTGTCCACCACAACTCAGGCTCGTCAACGGTAAACACAGCGCTTTCGCCGGACTGAGAAACACTTTTTCCGTCAGGTGAAGTAAGTGTAATTTTACACTTTGAAGCACCGCTGATTCTTGCAATTTCAGCAACTGCACTTATTACATATGTGCCGCCCTCTTCGGAATATTTAACATCAAAGTTTTTGATATAATCGGCGCTCTTGAAATCAATATAAATATCACCACTTATACCGCAGGGCGTAAGAACGGGACCCCAGTCCCAACCGAAATGATACTGAGGCTTTCTGATATGAACAATGCCGTTTTGTCCGTTTGCATTAACCGGAGTCGGCTCTTCACTATACTTCTGCTCAACATATTTTTTTGCGGATTTGAAGATAATTCTTATCTCATTTTCGCCTTCTCTGAGCTTGTCTTTTATTTCAAATATATACGGAATAAAGCAGTTTTTAGTCCTGCCGATAAGAGAATGGTTAATATAAATTTCGCTTATAGTATCAAGCATTTTGCAGTTAAGATAAGCATGGTCGCATTTCAGATCATTTTTGCTTACCTCAAACTTTTTGATATATTCAAAGTTTTTATCGTGTATCCATTGAACCTTTTCCTCATTGTCAGAAACAAAAGGGTCGCCGATAACACCTTCAGCCATAAGGTCAAGGTAGTTGCAGCCCGGGACCTGTGCGTCATACCACCTGTCCTTGTCGGTCTGTCTGAATTTCCATTTTCCGTTTAAGTTAATCATAAATCATCACCGTTTTAATTATACCATACCGCAGTTGTATAAGCAACCAATAAAAAAACAGGACGGAAGTGTACCCCACAGCCATCCTGTTTTATATTTGTTTTAATGTTTATCAGTCTTTTTCAAGCACCTTGTAGCATACTGCTGCGATAGCCGCACCGATAAGAGGTGCAACAATAAAAATCCAAAGCGATCCAAGAGGAGCCGTATTGCCTGAAACAGCGGCAACAACAGCGGGACCGATTGAACGCGCAGGGTTTACGGACGTGCCCGTAAGACCTATACCGAGAATATGAACAAGTGTAAGTGTAAGACCGATGATAAGACCGCCGAAGGAGCCGTGACCTGCCTTTTTAGACGTTACGCCGAGAATTGTGAGAACGAAGATAAATGTAAGCACAACCTCAACAAGAATTGCAGGAAGCACCTTGCCGTTTACACCGTCAAGACCGTTTGAGCCGAATGCACCTGTCATATCGGTAACAAAGCCTGTTTTGAACACGATTGCAAGAAAGCCCGAGCCCGCAAGAGCGCCGAGTATCTGTGAAATCACGTAGCCGACAAAATCCTTTACACTCATTTCGCCCGAAAGAAGAAAGCCGAGCGATACTGCAGGATTAATATGACAGCCTGAGATATTACCGATACAATAAGCCATACCGACAATGGTAAGACCGAATGCAAGCGCCGTTAGAATATAGCCGCTTCCCTGCATCGAATTACAGCCGACAAGCATTGCCGTACCGCAGCCGAGAGTTACAAGCACTGACGTACCGATAAACTCTGCGATATACTTTTTAACAGATTTCATAATAACCACTCCTTATTATTAAATATTTTGTGCAGTTAAATTATAATCCTTTTGGAAACTATTGTCAATTAATCAAAAGCTATAATTCATTAATCATCTGAAGGTGTGCGGTGTAAAAATCCCTAATATCGTTTGTTTTCAACATTCCGCCCTGAAGCGACATATGGTCACCCTTATAAACCGGCATAATATTCCATATACCCGTCTTCACATTATTTTTATCATAATCTGTTGAAAGCTCGTCAAAAGGAGCTTTAGCAGATATTACATTTACGAGCCCGTCATTATCAAGCCACGACTCGTCAATCACAAAACCGCCTTCGGTAGTTCCTGTATATCGTCCCATAAGAATTGATGATTTTACAAACATAGTTTCCGTCATATCAATATACGGCTCATATGTACCGTCTTCCTTTTGATAAGTAGAAGAACACGGAACCGAAAAATAATAAATGCTGTTTACTGCAGTAATACTTTTATTAAGCTCCAATGCGTTGTCAATTTGCAGATCATAATTTGCATAGTCATAATCGGCTCTGCCGTCGCCCTTGCCCGCAGTTGCACCGCCAACCATATCGGACATTATTCTCTGCGCAAAAGAAAGCTCATCGTCGATATCGGTTTCACCGTTATTCGAGTTGTAGGCAGACGTGCCGTTATGAGGCGCGGCAAGCGCAGTAATGCTGTAAATCCAGTCAGCCTTACCGCCCGTAAAAAACGGCGAAATATCGTCAGGATCGGTTGCGTTTATTTCAGCCTCGCTGCCGTTAGCCATAAGCTCGGCAAGAAGTCTTACGGTCGCACCGCCAAAGCTGTGTCCGAGAAGATTGATTTTATCCTCTGCACTCCAGCTTTCAACAAGGGGCTTATCTGAAAAATCCTCGCCGAATCTTTCGTGGTTACACCTTTCACTGTGTTCCTTACCGTAGTCGACAACCGTGCCTGTAAGCTGAGCGTAAAGCTCGCAAGCTCTGTCCCATGCGCTGCCCTTTGGCGAAACCGAAGCGCTGACGCAGTTAAATCCTTCGTCGTTAAGATACTTCATAAGATTACCGCCGAAGGTGCCCCAATATGGCAGGAACTTATTAACAGTATCATAACTGCCCCAACCCGAAAGCCCGTGAACAAAAACGTATGTATAATTAGTATTAAAGCTATCAGTAATTGCGCTTACCTCGGTAGTCTTTTTCCATCGTGCACATGAGGACAAAAGCAAAACTGCGCAAAGAACAACAGCAATTATTCTTGTAATATGTCTTTTCATTTTCCCATCTCCTTTACTAAAGATTAACAGAAAAATGTCGTTTAGTAAACCGATTAAAAAAATATAGACATTTGTTAAATATTTTTACGAAAAATAATCTGACAAATCAATTTCAGAGTTAATATATACAGCACCTATATTCGTATCATTAAACACCTTTATAACGCTTTTTCCGTCTTTTGAAAAAACCTGAATTCTTGTGCTGTCAACATCAATAAGCTCTCTTTCTTTATAATAATACGGAAACTCCTTTTCAATAAGCGTAACAGCGTCGTTATAGACTTTTTCATTTATTTTGTCAAACAGATTATAATCAAACATCATTTAACCTCTTAAACTCATTTGCAAGATGAGCGTTTTTATTAATTCTGAAATTGGGACATTTCTGAAATTCAGGGTGCTTGTTATTATAGAATTTTTCCGGGCGAATACCCTTCAAAACCTTACAATTAATACCATCAACATTTTTACAAACCGCACATTGCGGAATAAAATTAGTTTTTTCCTTAGTAGAAGCAAAAAATCTCTGTTTTGCTTTTTGTTTTTCAGTCATAATCCACCTGCCACCTTTTCTAATTATAATTATATCAGTTTTAACGGTATTATCAATAATAAATTGCAGCATTTGCCCTCGGTCGTAAGTTCGCAAAAAATAAAAGGCATCGCTTTGGATGCCTTTAGTGGTTGCGGAGGTAAGACTCGAACTTACCATCGCGCAGGCTTTGCCTGCTTGAACTCTTGCGGTGCCCAAAATTTGATTGCTTAATTCTGCGCTCAAATTTTGACCGCTGCGCCACTA
>DLBD01000131.1 GCA_002494125.1 Ruminococcaceae bacterium UBA7030
GTCGCTTGTGTTTTTAGCGTGCCACTCATTGAATAAATCCTGCATAGGTACAAGGTCGCTGATACCTTTAGCAGTATCAATATTATCCATAATGGCAATATACCGAATACCAAGCTCGTCAAAGGTTTCTTCAAGCAATTGCCCGACGATAAGTCTGTTTCTACCAAGACGGGAATGGTCTTTTACAATTAAGGTTTCAACCTTACCTTGCTCTGCAAGTGACATGATTTCCATAAATGCAGGTCGAGCAAAATTGGTTCCGCTCCAACCGTCATCGATAAAAACTCGGCAATTAGCAAAACCATTTTCCTTTGCATATTTTTCAAGAATTGCTTTTTGATTTTTAATACTGCCCGATTCTCCGGCCCTATCGTCATCGTTTGAGAGACGGCAATACAAAGCAGTAATTCGGTCTGTTTTGTTATTCATATAACTCCTTTCCCAGCCGAATATGTTTGATTGTAGGTTATACATATCATAACATATTTCAACCAATAATTCAACACTTTAAAGCGCGATTTTATTCGTATTTTATTTTTATTCCCAATAAGCGGACTATCTTTTCTAAAATAGTTTCACTTGCCTGACCGTTAAAGTGGGATTGAGCAGTAATCAGATTGTCGTCAATTTCAGTAGTGTATGAAGGAAGCGTCAGGTTTTCTTCATACCATGCCTTGAGCTCGTCATAACTCATTTTGTCAAGTCTATCATAAAGCTCATTAAGGGCAGTATTTAAATACTTGGCGGTTTCATCGTCAAGCGGTATCTTTATCTCGTTTTTTCCCATTCGTAATTTCTCCTTCTGCTTCTGTGATTTCTTTGCTGAACGATAAAGCGCTGCTGCATTGCCCGTTGTTCCTTGGCAATATCCTCTTTGATTTTCGGGCTGTCCTCAAGGACGTGCTTGGCAGTTTTGTTATCCTTGCGAATAGCAGTCAGCACGGTTGTAATATCATCCCGCTGAGCTTTGTATTTCGCTTTCTCGGCAGGGTTGTCCGTTCTATTCATCCTTGCACGGATACGATTGCGTTTCTTTTCAAGTACTTTAATCTGCTCATTGTTTGAAGCAATAAAATTACTAACATCCTCTGTGGTTTTGAAATCCTGTTTGCAAATCAGTCTGATGTTTTGTGAATAACGGTCTATCCTTCGCCATGCTTCCCTCATTTCAGGGGATAGCGGTTTTCGCTGTTTCTTTTCGGGAAGAAATCCAAGCAGATAACAGTAGCGGAAGTATAATGCCTTTAATCCTGTTATCCTTCTTGTACGCTTAAAGCTACCTCTGAAAGTTACAGGTCTGGGACGAATATATGTCGTTTTTGTTTCTTCCATAAAGTTTCTGTAATTATGATAATTGACAATGCGATCTTTTTGCTTAATGCGCTCCTGCACTCTACGATGGTTATACTCCTCTCCGAGTCTGAACATACGGGTTGCTTTCTTATCGCCGAAGCGCTTGATAGTCCAGTACGTTCTGTTTTGGTTAAGATTAACCTCGTAGCCTTGCTCACGCATTACCTGATGAAAGGTTTTCATATCCACGCTGTGTTCAACGGCAAAATCTATTGCTTCTCTCATCAGGTTGTACTTTGTGGGCTCGCCTCGCTTCTCTGCCTCATAGATTGCTCTCGGTGTTCCGACGGAAGGGTTCTTAACAATCGAGAGGTCGTGCTCCCAACAAATACGGTCAGAGGTTTCACGTAGTCGCTGCATTTCTTTTCTGCTGTAATCATATTTCTTTCCGTCGATAAAAGATACGGAGTTAATACAGAAATGATTATGCAGATGGTCTTTATCAAGATGAGTAGTAACGATTACCTGAAACCTGTCTCCCCACATTTCCTTTGCAAGCTGTACACCAATCTTATGACATTGCTCGGGTGTAACCTCGTTAGGCTTAAAACTTTGATATCCGTGCCAAGCAATATATCCCGTTGTTTTGTTGAACTGCTTCTTGGTCATTATCATTTGCTTCAAGGCAATTTCTTTTACGCAGTTAATGGCGGTAACATATTGCTTGTCCTGCGTTTTGTCATCTCTGGTAACATACCGAAATAGATTAGACAAGTCGCTCGGAGCATCTTTCACTTCAACTGTCTTGTCAGGATTTTCAACATACTTGATTAAATCGTTGAGGCTGCCTTCAATATGCCATAGTGAAGTTGTTGCCATTACGCCACCTCCCAAGGTTGTGTACTCTCAGACTGAAACCTCATTATCCAGTCCTCCAACTCCTCACAAGCCATAAGAATATTTGTATTGTCATCTGCGTTATCCTTAATGACATTGTGAATAGCATAGAGCTCGTTCATTAATTCCCAAAATCTTTTATCAGGAATTGGTTTTGGAATTGACCAGCGAAGCATCCTGCGAACATACTCTGACTTATTACATCCACTTCGTTTGCTGGCAGCGTTTAATCTTTCAATATCCTCATCATACATTGAGAGCGTAACCTTTTTTCTTTTATCTTTTTCTTCCATAATTTCACTCCTTGTTTTCTGTTTTTGTTTAAGGGTTTTAGGGACTTTTCCCTAACTTGTGGATTTGTCCGTACAAATCCGATGCTCACTACAGTCTGATACATACTTTTCAGCCTGTAGGGCTACGCCAAATTATTCCTTTACTTTTTCGGCAGGTGGTTATCTCGGGTAGCGTTTCGGGATAACAATTGCCTTCGTTTTTCGCTGTAAGGTGAAGTTAAGCGGAAGCAAAATCTACCCTTATTAATCTCAAATTCCAACATACCGTTACCCGAATCATCCACCAACTTGCACTCATTAGGGTACTTCTTTGAGAACTTCATCAACCTGTTTTTAAGGTCGGTATTGTATGTTCTAATGTTAATTATGGGGTCATCCTCATCAAAAAATATCTCCGTAATCTTATCCTTTTTCTTCATTCCGGTTATCATAAATTACTCCTTTTCCATCCATTTCCCGACAGATTATTATCGCACTTTGCCGAAAAATATATTGTCGAAATGGATTGCTTTTGTTAATTGTTTTGAAAAAAATGCCCCTCACTTCTTGGATATTTGAAGACCAAAATATGCACTCTTTTTTGAAATGTTTTTAGTTTGTTTACAATTCTTTTGCATTACCTCCCACTATGCTATTAGCGACTTTTTTGCGATTTGATTAAAAAATTTTTCAATTTTTGCAAAATGCATTAGGAAATCCCCCCCCTCAATTGAAGCCACGCAGATTCAAAAATGTTAGGTTTTGAAAAAACTTTTTTGGGTGAAAAAGAAACAGTTCCCTCACTATACGCAGAAAAAACGGATGTTTTGTGAGGGTATTTTCCGAAACCTTTACAAAAATTTTTATTTCACCTTGAAAAAGTCCCTTCACTATACGCAGATTTCAAAGGCAAAATATAACCATATCGGGACTAAAATTCACATTTTATTTACACCTATCAGAAATAAATATCCCTCTACTTGAAGCCACGAAAAAGCGAGATTACAAGCCCGTTGGGCAAAAAAAATAAACCTTGTCAGGTATTTCCTAACAAGGTCAAATTAGTTATCTTCAGTTTTAATTCCTATATATTAGGACAGTAAAAATGTGTTTGTAAACCTAATTGCTGTAATATTTAATCCAGCGTTTGATAGTAATCTGAGAAGTTGCCGAGTTTCTGGTCGAATTTGTTTTTGCTGATTTGCGTTGGTACTGCTATGGGATAGTTACCCGTAAAGCAGCCGTCGCAGAAGCAGACGCTTGCGCCCTCTGCAATTTTATGCGTTGCCGCTACAGAAAGATAGCCGAGCGAATCCACGCCGATTACCTTTGCAATTTCCTCTACCGTATCATACTGACAGGCAATCAGGTTATCGCCGCTGTCAATATCTGTACCGAAATAACAGGCGTTCTTAAAGGGTGGAGCGGACACGCGCATATGCACTTCTTTCGCGCCTGCATCTCGCAGAAGTTTCACTATTCTTGCACAGGTTGTTCCCCTGACGATAGAATCGTCAATCATAATCACCCGCTTACCTTTGATGTTTTCCCTGATAACATTGAGCTTTATTCTTACGGCGTCCTCTCTTTGTGACTGAGAGGGCTGAATAAAACTCCTGCCGATATAGCGGTTTTTAATAAATCCGATGCCGTACGGTATACCGCTTTCTCTTGCATAGCCGAGCGCCGCGTCAATCCCCGAATCGGGAACGCCGATAACGATATCGGCATTGACAGGGTGTTCCTTTGCAAGAAAGGCACCTGCTCTCATTCTTGCCTGCTGTACCGAAACGCCGTCAATCACGGAGTCCGGACGGGCGAAATAAATATATTCAAACACGCAAATGTTGCTTTTCTCTTTTGGGACACAATGTGTTTTGACAGACTTAATACCTTCATCCGAAATTACCACAATTTCTCCCGGAAGAATATCCCTGATAAAATCAGCGCCGACGGTATCAAGCGCACAGGATTCGCTGCTCACGCAGTAAGCACCGTCAGCAGTTTTGCCAAGACAAAGCGGACGAAAGCCGTTCGGGTCACGGAAGGCAATCATTTTTGTTGCCGTCATTAACACGCAGGAATAAGCGCCCTTAATCACGCGCATGGTCTGCTCCACTGCTTCCTCGGTGCTTTTACATTTTAAGCGATTAGAAACAATGGAATAGGCAATTGCCTCCGTATCGGATGTCCCGTGAAAGATACCGCCCGACAGTTCAAACTGCTTTCTGATTTCGTCAGCATTAACCAGGTTGCCGTTATGAGCAAGCGCAAGATTGCCCTTGATATGACGGATAACAAGCGGCTGAATATTGCCTATATCCTTGCCGCCCGTGGTGGAATAGCGCACGTGACCGAGCGCCATATTACCACTGCCGAGCGACTTGAGGCGTTCCTCGGTAAACACATCAGGCACCAAGCCGTTACCTTTATAATGCGAGAAAACGCCGTCATCGTTTACGGCAATACCGCAAGCCTCCTGCCCTCTGTGCTGAAGAGCATAGAGAGCAAGATATACCGTTTGTGCCGCCTCGCAGGTCTTGTTTTCAAAGACGCCGAACACGCCGCATTCTTCGTGTAATGAGTTGAACATAAGCGCTCCTTAATTCGGGGTATATAGGTTTGCATACGGTCTGGAGGTAATGGGCGTTAACTTTTTAAATGGCTTACTCATTATCTCATCAAAGTCCTCTTCAAAGTATTTGCAATACTTTTTCACATAGGAAGCAAGCTCCTTTTTATCCTCATCTGTAAGGCTTGAAATTCTGATATTCGGTGAAAGGTTTTCCCGCGGTATGCTACCTCTGACAAAAATTTTACCGCCGTGCATACCCGAAGCGCAGTGCGTACCGAACAGCTTTTCGCCTCTTTTCAGGTTGAGCCCAAGGAGGACGATTGTGCCGCCCGCCATATACTCACCGAGAAATGAGCCCGCGTTTTGACCGATAACGAGCACGGGCTTCATTTCCCGAAACTCCTTCATATGAATACCGCCGCGGCAGCAGAC
>DLBD01000066.1 GCA_002494125.1 Ruminococcaceae bacterium UBA7030
TTTGATTATTTTTGCACAACCCTTTCAATCAGCCCGCTTAAAAACGCACAGAAGATAAACGAGATTGGTCTTGCACTTGAAAAGGAGCTTGGCGTTAAATGGCTTTGCTCCGACTTCAAAAAACGCGAGGGATATAAAAGGTCAATCGAGCTTTCAAAAGAGTATAACCTCTACCGCCAGAATTTCTGCGGTTGTATTTATTCGAAAGAGGAGAAGATATGAACAAACCGCTTGCAGACAGAATAAGACCCGAAGCGCTTGAAGACGTTGTAGGCCAGCGCCACTTACTGACTCCCGGTAAAGCGCTTTACAATCTGATTGAATCCGGGGACATCCCTAACCTTATATTTTACGGACCGAGCGGAGTGGGAAAGACAACGGTTGCGTCGATTATTGCAAATAAGACAAACCGTAGTCTTCGTAAATTAAACGGCACAACTGCTTCAACGCAGGATATAAAGGATATTGTTGCCGAAATTGGCACATTTACCGCTCCTAACGGAATACTTCTTTATCTTGATGAGATTCAGTATTTCAACAAGCGCCAGCAGCAAACGCTTCTTGAATTCATAGAAAACGGAAAAATCACGCTTATAGCGTCGACAACGGAAAATCCGTACTTTTATGTCTATCCCGCAATTCTTTCACGTTCAACCGTGTTTGAATTCAAGTCGGTAGAGTGGCAGGATATAATTCCTGCAATCAATCGCGGATTCGATATCCTTGCGGGTGAAAATGCGGTTGATATATCCTTTGAAGACGGTGTTGCCGAAAAGATTGCGAGAGGTTCGGGAGGCGACGTCAGAAAGGCGTTAAACGGCGTAGAAAACTGTTTTTATGCAACTCCTACCGTTGATGCCTCTAAACAAATAACGCTTGAAATCGCGTCACAGCTTACGCAGAAATCATCAGTAAGATATGACAAAGACGGCGACGAGCATTATGACATAATATCAGCATATCAAAAAAGCATGCGCGGCTCTGACCCTGATGCTGCTCTCCACTATCTTGCAAGGCTTCTTGAAGCAGGCGACCTGCCATCTGCTTGCAGGCGGCTTATGGTCTGCGCATGTGAGGATGTCGGTCTTGCTTATCCTCAGATTATTCCTATGGTTAAATCCTGCGTAGATATTGCACAGGCTGTCGGCTTGCCCGAGGCTAAAATTCCGCTTGCAGATGCGGTAATCCTTGTAGCAACTGCGCCTAAAAGTAATTCAGGTGTAAACGCTATCGATGAAGCGATGGCAGATGTTAGCGCAGGAAATTACGGACCGATTCCTCGCCAGCTTCAAAACAAGCATTTTGACGGCGAGGACAGTGAGGTTAAGGGACAGTTTTATATCTATCCCCACACATTCAAAAACCACTGGACGTATCAGCAATATCTGCCCGACGCAATAAAAGATAAAACCTATTACCATTATGGCGACAACAAAAACGAACAGGCGTTTAAGACCTATTGGGACAAGGTGAAGGGCAGCGGGGAATAAACTGATTATGACGAAAAAAGAGAGAGTATTACATATTATTGATGCGCTTAAGGAAAAATATCCGGATGCGAGGTGCTCGCTTGATGCTCAAAATCCTTTTGAGCTTCTTGTTGCCGTGCGCCTCTCGGCGCAGTGCACGGACGCAAGGGTTAATATGGTAACCCCCGTACTTTTTGAAAAATATAAAACGCTTGACGACTACTGCAATGCCGATGTAAAGGACATTGAGGAGATTATCAAAAGCTGCGGTTTCTATAAAAACAAGGCAAGCTCTATTAAGGAGATGGCTATTTCAATACGTGACAATTTCGGCGGAGTTGTGCCCGATACTATTGAGGACTTAATTACCCTATCGGGCGTTGGCAGAAAGACAGCAAATCTCATTGTCGGCGATGTTTACGGCAAGGAGAGCATTGTTGTCGACACCCATATGATAAGAATTTCAAACAGACTCGGTCTTGTAAATGTTAAGGATCCGGCAAAAATCGAATTTGCCCTGAAAAAGATAGTTCCTGTTGAAGAGGGCTCTGATTTCTGCCACAGGATTGTTATGTTCGGCAGGGATACCTGCACCGCAAGAAAGGCGCACTGCGACGGCTGTGAGCTTTTTGATTATTGCAAGAGAGTCGGAGTAAAATAAATGAAAAGTTCAAATATAATATTAATCGGTATGCCGGGAAGCGGTAAATCCACCTGCGGAGTTATTGCTGCTAAAATGCTTTTGAAAAACTTTTACGACACAGATCTGCTTATTCAGAATATTGAAGAGATGAGTCTTCAGCAGATTCTCGATACAAAGGGCGAGGACTATTTTTCCGAAAAGGAAGAGGAAGCGATTTGTTCTCTTGATATAAGGGGAACG
The DNA here is from genome assembly GCA_002494125.1 of Ruminococcaceae bacterium UBA7030. Classification (GTDB taxonomy): domain Bacteria; phylum Bacillota; class Clostridia; order Oscillospirales; family Acutalibacteraceae; genus Eubacterium_R. The sequence goes on from DLBD01000066.1 coordinate 2,353, forward strand.
GTTATTGCTACGGGTGGCTCGGTTATCTATTCCGACAAGGCTATGTCCCACCTCAGAAAGCTCGGTAAAATAATATATCTCCACCTGACCTTTGAGCAGATGGAGAAAAGAATATCAAATCTCGAAACAAGAGGAGTGCTTCTTAAAAACGGCGAAACGCTTTTTGATATGTATAACGAGCGCTTGCCTCTTTATGAAAAATGGGCTGACGCTACTATTGAGTGCAGCGAAAGTACAGTTGAACACACGGCAAAACTTATTTCCGACTGTGCAAATGATAAATAATGCTTGAACACTCTTAAAAAAAGTGTTATTATAGTAAAAATAATTTTATTATACGGAGGTAGTCATATGAGCGAATACGGTAAAAAGTTTGTAAAAGAGGGCTTGACATTTGATGATGTTCTGCTTATTCCTGCAGAAAGCGATGTAACGCCTGATAAGGTTAGTCTTCAGACAAGACTTACAAAGGATATTACACTCAATATTCCGCTTATGACGGCGGCTATGGATACCGTTACCGAATCAAGAATGGC
>DLBD01000038.1 GCA_002494125.1 Ruminococcaceae bacterium UBA7030
CCTGCATGCTCCCAGTTTTCACCGATTGTGTTATAAATCTTCATAAGCACATCAGTTACAAACTCAAGCCCGCTTAAAACGCTCGTTCCGCAAAGGTCATTTGGCTTCGGATTGAGCACGGAGTAAAGAATCAACTGTTCATTCGGTATTTTTTTGCCCGAGGTATAAAAATCAACATCAATACCGTTTTCGTTTCTTTTAAGCTCCAGCTCGCTTAAGTCGCTGTTATAAAGCGCATAAACTCCACAGTCGCCGAGTATTATTTCGCCGACAGCCGTGCCGCAGGTAAGAAGCTGGTTAAGATAATTTGACGCAAAAGCGTTTATTCCCTGCTGATTGCCGCCGACATTAATCCTTGACATAAAAGTGTTAAGAAAAAGGTTTGCACTCTCATCGCCCGTTTCAAAGCTGAATCCCTCTGTCAGTCTTACAAGCTTATTTATTGCAGCGTCAATAATAGGTACCGACTCTCTGAGCGCAAGGTACATTCTTGTACGGCAGCTCATAGGGTAAAACGAAATCAGGTTGTAAAGGCGGTTAGCCGACAAGGCTGCCGTCTGTGCGGTTACTGCGGCGGTGCGTGATTTGTTTTTGCTGAATCTGAATAAAGCCAAAGCTTCACTTCCTTTCAACTGCAACGGATATAAAGCCGCTCGTTTTCCTGTTGATTATCGTGGAAACAAAATAGCGTATATCGTCCATTGCATGGTCATTTTCTTTTTTGACGGCGTCACGTTTTACCGAGTTATCCCACCTGTAAAGTGAAAATTCTCTTAAGGTGTCCGCACAGCAGGGATAAAAAAATATACTGCCGTTTTTTAAGGCCTGGCAAACGAGGTTTATCCCACTCAAAACATCGTTATCAGCCTTGATGACTTTGAAACGGTTATGCCTTTTCACCGTCTGAATAAAGGAAGCGGCGGAAGGGTCAATAACAAGCGCTTCAATTTTTTTGCCCTGCGCAAGCCTTTCGAGCTCTTCGTAATACTCCTCATCGGTGAGCTGAACTCCCTTATCCCTGCTTGAATGATAGTATTCGTCAATTCTGTACCAGCCGTCATTTCCCTTGCCCCACAGTCCGAGCGAGAAGGGATTGACTGTTCCGTAATCACAGGACAGGTAGTATTCATCAAACTCTCCGTTGTATTTTTTTATGTGCCTTGTGTGGTCAAACATCGGATAAACAAGTCCGTCAGCCGTTACCCATCTGCCCTCAACAAAGCGTTCGTAAAAGGCACCTGAATAAAGGCTTTTATATCTGTTAATCACTGCTTTTGAAAGCGACGGATTATCCTCCATTCTGAAATGAATATAAAGCATATTTTTCTGCTTTGCCTTTTTAATCCATTCGTTATAAAACCAGTGATAAGGATGCTCGGGATTACAGTTAAAAAAATACTTTGAGCCTTCAAGCGAGCATCTCGCAAGCGCCTGTTCTACAAACGAACGCGGCATAAGCGCCACCTCATCAAGCATAACGCCTCCGAGAGTCATACCCTGAATAAGCGCTGCACAGGATTCATCTCTCCCTCCGAAAAGGTAAAACCGATTTGTAAGAGCGCCCTTTGAAATTTCAATAACATTTCGGCTCACCTTGTAATCACACCTGAATCCAAACTCTCTCAAAATGGGAAGCAGCGGAGTTACAACGTTTCTTTTAAGTGATGAAATCGTCTTTCCGCAAAGCGCAAACGAAGTGTCGTTAAAGGCGCAGAATGCCCAGCATATAAACGAAATACTCATACAAAGAGTCTTCCCGCTTCTTACTGCACCATCGCAGATAATTCCGTTTTTATCCCTGCTTTTACTTGACGGACACCACCAGTTCAGAACAAGAAGCTGTTTTCTCGAAAATGCGTTAAACTTATTCAATCGCATCATCTCCGAAGCCGCTTTGAGCCATTTTAGCGCTTTTTTCAAGTGCTTCAAGGAATGAGCCCGCCGCCTTCTGCTCGCCCGCAAGTGCGAGCTCGTTAAGTTTTTCAAGAGCCTTCAGCCTGTCGAAAAACTTAATCTCCATACCTCCGCCCTTTGCCTTTTTAACCTCGCTGACATTGAAAAGATCATAAGAATCGAGACTTGTCAGCACAGCCTCATCGCTTTCAAAAAGGAGCTTTATCGCCGACTGAACATCTCCAAAGGCTAATCGCCTGTAACCCTCGGCTACCTCCTTTTGAGTAATCTTTTTTCTTCTTGCCATATCATCATCTCCCAAGCATATTTGAAGGAAGTCCCTTCACCCTAAGAGCGAAAAACGGTTTTTTATGCATAAAAGTATGCATAAAAACTTCCAAATCCTGCAAAATTTTTTTTGATATGCATAAAAGTATGCATATTATTTGGCTTGACTTAGATGAAAATATAGGGTAAGATGAAACTGAACAAATGAAAAAGGAGAATCATTATGTATTGTGCAAATTGTAAGCAGTATGTTGCTGACGGCTCGTCGGTATGTCCGCACTGTGGGTCACCTCTTCCTCAGGTGGCACCAAACCCTCAACAGCAGACAACTGCAAATTATTTCAATCAGGCTCCTCAGCAGCCTCAGTATCAGCCGAATCCTTATCAGCAGGGTATGCCTTATAATCAGGGCTATCAGCCGAATCCTTATCAGCAGGCAAATTACCAGTCCGACCTTTCAACAGCAAAGACTCTTGCCATTGTTGCTTTAGTTACCGGTATTATCGGTTTTAGCCTTGTTGCGTGGATTTGCGGCGGTATCGCAATAAGTAAGTTCAACGCAATACCGGATATTCCGCCTTATGCAGTTGAAAAAGCAAAGGGCAAGAAGATGGCATTGTGGGGTATAATTATTCCGTTTATCTGGATTGTTCTTGCAATAGTTTTCTATGCAATCATTTTTGCGGTAGGTATCGGCGCTGCATCGTATTATTAAAATAAAACAAAAAACACTGACTCTCTTGCTCACAAGAGAGTCAGTGTTTTTTTACTCTGTCTTACCCATAACATCAAGCGGATTTACATACTTGCCATCAAGCAAAGTTTCAAAGTGAAGATGACTGTCAAGACTTCCCTCAAAGGCTACAACGCCGACAGTACCTACCGCCTGACCGATGGTTACGCTTTCGCCCTCGCTTACGCTAACCGTTTCAAGTCCGCAATACCTTGCTACGAGTTTTCCGCCGTGGTCTATCTCAACAATATTTCCGTAAAGCGGATTTTCCGTTACCGAAAGTACAACTCCGTCGTTGATTGCAACAACCTTTGTTCCCGCGCCTGCTTTGAAATCGACAGCCATATGCGCTCTGTAATCGCCCATCGTTTCATTTTTGACAAGCTCCTCGCTGTATCCCGCAAGTACCTCTTCGCTTACCGGATATTTATAAAAGGATTTGTAGGGGGTATTTGTTTCGTTCATCGGCATACTTGTCTGCTCGGTTGTAGCTTCGGTGGTTTCATCCAAAGTGGTTTGCTGTGAAGGCTCAGTCTCGTTTTTTTCTTCATCCTTAACGGTTACCCTTCTCTGTACCTCCGTCGTTTCCTCAACCTTTACCGTTGTAGCCTCGTTTACGCTTGTATCTCCCCTCTGAGTTGAGAAGTATACAATAAGTCCGAGTGCTATAATACAAAGGCATATTACAGAAAATAACGCCCTTAAATTTTTATTACTGTTAGCTTTATCCTTAGCTGCCATATAAAACACCTCACAAAAATTATTGACACATTTATTCTTTTTATTCATCAATATATATGAAAGGTGCATTGTAAAACTCAGCCAAAATTAATCGACATTGTTATTGCTTTATGACATTTATAATGTTATAATTTTTTTATTAAATAAAGGAGAGCTTAAATGGAAGAGAAAAGAAAAATAAGCATAAACGAAACTCCTGTATGGTTTAAGGCAATTATCGCTTTATTTCCCTTGCTTTTTATTGCAATGATAAAATTCAGGCTTGATAACGATTTTTATTTTATTTATCCTACGGGCGAATATATAGTTAATAACGGCTTTCCCGTAAAGGACTTTTTGTCGATGCACAGTGATATGTCAATTATCTGCCAGCAGTGGCTGAGCGCCGTTATTTATTATTTTGCGTATAAAAGTTTCGGATTAATCGGCGCTGTAGGTATTGTATATATCTGTTACATCTCTTTTGTTATACTGATGAACAGGCTTTGTTTTACAGTTACAAATAATTTTTTTGTGGCTTCGCTATGCGCTGCGGCAGCTGACTTCTTTATCGCTTCCGGCTTTTCAACAACAAGACCTCAGGTTTTTACCTACGTAATTATGCTTGTTGAGCTTCTTGCACTTGAAAAGTTTGTTAAAACAAAAAAAATAAAGCATCTTTTTATTATCCCCGTTTTATCGCTACTGCTAATTAATATGCACTGCTCGATGTGGATGATGCTGTTTGTATTTATGCTGCCGTATTTTGCCGGCGCGATTAAGCTTGATATTCCAAAGCTTAAAATAAAGCAAGTCCCCTGTTGCAGCTTTGTTGCACTTTTTGTCACCGCCGTAATTTCAGCAGCGGTAGGTTTCATAAACCCATACGGCATAAAGGCGATGACATACATCTTTACATCCTTCGGCTATGACGAAATAAGTAATAATATTCACGAGATGACTCCGCCGTCATACTCAAACGATTTCGGCAGAACCTTTTTTATTTATCTTGCCGTTATGGCGTTCATATCTCTTATTTATAAAAACAAAAAATTCAGCACAAGATTTGCTCTCCTTTTTGCAGGAACCGTTGTACTTGCTTTTACCTCTCAGAAGTCAATAGCATATTTCCTTATTGCAGGTACTCCGGCATTTGCATATATGCTCAGCGATTTTGACTTCAAGCTCACAATGACGGACACGGTTTCACAAAAGGATAAGAGAACAAGAAAAATCCTCGTTTCACTTATTGCCGTTATGCTCGTTGCATGCGTAGGAGTGTTTATTGCAACCGATAAGCCTGAAACAGAAGAAGATAAAGTAAAAAAATATGAATACATTTATTCTGAACTTGATGAGGCAATAGATATAATTAAAGCCTCCGATGAAGAGGTAACGCTTTACGGAGGATTTAATGTAGGACAGTATCTTGAATTTAACGGACTCCATCCCTATATGGACGGAAGAGCCGAACTTTATCTGAAGGATAACAACGGAAGCTTTGATTATCTCAAAGAGTATTATGAACTAAAAAACGGCGATATTTATTATACTGATTTTATTGATAAATACGGTTTTAACTATTTTGTAATTCAAAAGAAGAACGAAACATATTTCGCGCAGGCGCTTGAGCATGACAATAACTACGAAAAGCTTTATGACGGAAAATATATTATGCTCTGTCATTTGAAAGGATAAGTAATGAAAAAACTTTTTATTAAATATAAGGAAATAATAACATATATAATTTTCGGGGTGCTGACAACGGTTGTCGCATGGGGTTCATACACAGTATTTGTCCATTTGTTTGCAACTGTGATTAAGACCGAAACCACAAGAGTTTTCACCGCTAATATTCTAAGCTGGGTTGCAGGCGTTGCCTTTGCTTATGTAACAAACAAGCTTTGGGTATTTGAGTCAAAAAGCTGGAAGCCGTCGCTTGTAGTTAAAGAGGTGATAAGCTTTGTTGCATCAAGAGGAATTACGGGAATCATTGAAATCGTCTGCGTTCCGCTTCTTGCAAAAACAGGCTTTGACAACATCTTTTATTCTTTGGCAGAAAAGCTCGGACTCACAATGAAGATTCTTTTCACCGAAGGTATTTATTCAAAAATTTCGCTTTCGGTAATAGTTGTAATTCTCAACTACGTTTTTTCAAAGCTATTTGTTTTTAAGAACAAAAAGGATATTAAAGAATAATTAAAGCGCACAGGAAATCTGTGCGCTTTAATTATTTATAAAGCACTAACCAGCGTCCTGACTCCTCAACTAAGTAAGTGCTGTCGTACTCAAGCATATCGGATTTATCCTTTTCGACGATGCAAAAATCGTCTGAAAGAACTGTGTTTTTCTGAAGATTTCTTATTTCGATGCTATTGTCTTCTGTAAGAGGAACATCTTTTTCAAGTTTAACATACCTTCTGAACATTTCTTCTTTTGCATCTGTAAACTTTATATTGCTGTCCATATAATAATTTCTGCTATATACAGAAAGTCTTACCGCATATTCAGGATTATCTTCATATATTACAATTTTATCCTCGCCAAGCTCTTCTGCTCTTTCAAGGCAGGAATAATAGTCATCTCCGTAAAGAATATCATGTTTGGGGAATGTGTTAGGATAAAGATATAAAAACTGAAAATTAAAAAGCAAAAATGAAAGCACGAGATAAATGCTTATAAGCTTCTTAAATTCAAAACGCTTTATTGCTGAGAATAAAACCGTAATTCCAACGCCCTCAATCGGAATCATAAGATATGTCAACGTTGCATATCTGTAAAAAATGCCAAAATGCGGGTCATTATTAAACGCGATAAATACAGCGAAAGCAGCAGCAGAAGAAACAAGGACCGCACCCTGAACAAGACTTAATTTTCTGTTCTTTTTCCTGACCATTGTCAGCATAACAATTATTCCGAAGAAAAAGAAAATACCTCCACCGAGATTTGCAAACTGAAAGATATTAAGCCCGAGAGAGCCCATACTGAAGTCAATAAATCCGAGCATCAATGCCGCCATTGAAAAATTGAGCGCAAGATTCGGCACAAGCCCTGAAATGCCGTCTGACATTGCCGTGCTGTTATCCCGCACATAATACGGCATATCACTGAAGCTAAAGCCGAACAAGGTAAAGCTTGGAATAACCTTTGTTGCAACAAGTCCGAAAAGAATAAACGGCATTGAAGCGATGACAAGTGTTATAAAGCTTACTGCCGTCTCCTTTATACCCACCTTCTTTTTTACAAGAAGGATGATAAAAAGCACGGCAATAAAAACAGGAATGACAAACACCGATGCGATATAGCTGTAAAATCCAAGGGCGAAAAAAAGCATAGAAAGGCAATAGTATCTTATCTTTTCCGTGTTGAGCGCCCTTACAATAAAGTAAAGAGCAAAGGCAAGAAAATGTCCGAAGAAATTGCAGTCAAGAAGATATACGCCTGAAAAAATAAGCCAAGGTGAAATACAGGAAAGAGCAATTATAACTGTTGAATATTTCGATTTTCCGAAAAGCTCTTTTACAAAAAGGCAGAAAGCAAAAAAACTTGCTAAACCGAGGATTAAAGCAGGAAGCCTTATCGCAAAAAGGCTGTGACCGAACAGCTTTACAAAAAGAGCTGTAACATATGTAGGAAGCGGTGACTGTCCGCCGATAAACCACGTGTCAAAATATACCGGCAGCCTTTCACCGCAGATGTCTGTAAGGTTTTCCGAAAGCGACTTGCCGTTAAGGGTCAGCATAACCTCGTCAATATGATTTCCGCCTATTATCAGGTTTGCGGTAAAATATATAATTCTTAAAATAAGCCCTGCAATAACAAGCTTTAATTCAGTTTTATTAAACCTTTCTTTAATGCTTTTCATAAGCCACTTCCTCTTAAACTATAATACCTAATAAGTATACCATAAAAAATCTTTTATGAACAGAGCAAAATAACGCTTACACGATAAAACTATTGAACAAAAGCAGGATAAGTGATATAATCATACAGAGGTTAGTTTTGTCTAACTCGATATTTTCGGAGGTGATACTTGATGTATATTTCGGCTGATAACTTCAGCTTGAAACCTGATTTATAATTCCGTTTTGATAAAAAACAAATGCTTTTTGAAAAGGCGATGTGGAATAACGACTTCGTCTTTTCAGAAAGCATTTTTTGTAAATAAAGAGGTTCATTTGTTAGACACATAACCGCATAATATGTTATACTTAAAAAGTAAATACTTTTGAAAGGATAATACCATGACGGAATATATTATTCTGATGCCGCTTGGCATTATGATATTCGGTTTACTGACCGTTGTTTTTCGCGATTCATATCTTACTAAAAATCAAAAGCGAATAATGCTCGGCATAATCGGGCTTATATTTCTTCTCGTTTTACAGAATGTTTTCGACTTTGTTTTGCAGACCTCTGTTTATATGCCGTATGTGAGAACGCTTGTAAGCGTTTTTGGCTACTGCATCCGTCCTGCAATTATCGCCTTGTTTTGTAAGCTTGTAAGGCCGGGCGGCAAAAATACATTTGCATGGGCTTTGGTAATAATAAACGCATGCGTGTACATCACTGCTTTGTTCTCAAACGCAGTTTTTCAGATTGATGACACAAATCATTATCACGGCGGCACAATAAACGGTTTAAGTAATACAGCGTTTGTTATAAGTGTAGTCTTGCTTTGTTATTTGATTTATTGCACGGTAATTCAGTACAGGCAGAGGAAAACTTGGCTATGGGTTGCATTTGCAAATGCAGCTATAATTATCATTTCCGCATTACTTGACATATCGCCCTTATACCGTGATTATCCTGTTTCATATAATACAATAGCAATAGTGTGTTGCAGTCTTTTCTATTACATATGGCTTCACCTTGAGTTTGTAAAGGAGCATGAACGGGATTTGATGGCGGAACAGCGCATCAGGATTATGGTGTCACAGATTCAGCCGCACTTTCTATATAACACCCTTTCTACTATTCAGGCGCTTTGCAGAATTGACCCGCAAAAGGCGTTTGAAACAACCGGAAAGTTCGGCACTTATCTCAGAAACAATATAGACTATCTTGACCAGACAGATTTAATTGAACTCGAAAAGGAGCTTGAGCACACAAAAATCTATGCCGAAATTGAAATGCTCCGCTTCCCGAAAATTGAGGTAGAGTATGATATCGAGGCAAAAGATTTTTACCTCCCTGCTCTTACAATTCAGCCGCTTGTTGAAAACGCTATCCGTCATGGCGTTAGAAGCCGCGAGCACGGTATTGTAAAAGTTTCAACAAAAGAAAAAGATGATTATTATGAGATCATTATAAGCGATAACGGTGTCGGTTTTGATATTGAAAATCTTAAGAAAAAGGACGGCACTCATATCGGAATAAGTAATGTCAACGAAAGGATTTCCGATATGTGCACCGGCACCTTTACTATTGAAAGTGAAATCGACAAGGGTACGATTGTAACAATAAAGATTCCAAGGAGAGAATAATGAAAATTATCTGCGTAGACGATGAAGAGCTTGTATTAAGCCTCATTGTATATATGTGCGAACAACTTTCACAGGTTGACGAAGTGAAAGGCTTTTCAGACCCCGAGAAAGCCCTTGAATACCTGAAAACCAACTATGCTGACATAGCGCTTCTTGACATTGATATGCCGAAGATGAACGGCATAACTCTTGCCGTAAAAATAAAAGAGCTTCACCCGAACACATCGGTTATTTTTCTGACGGGGTATTCTCACTACGCTGTTGAGGCATTCAAAATTCACGCAAAGGGCTATCTCCTCAAGCCGATTAATAAAGAACAGCTTGAAGAGGAAATACGCTTTGCAATGTCTGAAAATACAAATACTGAATTCCCTCATATATTTGCGAAAACCTTTGGTATATTTGATTTTTTAGTAGATGGCAAATCCGTGCGTTTTGCAAGGTCGAAGTCAAAGGAGCTTCTTGCGTACCTTATTGACAGGCAGGGAGCAGGAGTGAAAAGAGCAGTAGCCTTTGCAACGCTTTATGAGGACGCTTTATATGACCGCAAAATGCAAAAGCAGTTTGACGTTATAGTCCACAGCCTGAAGAAAACGCTTGCCGAAAACGGTGTTGGCAATATTCTTGTTATGAACTCGGGAGAGCTTTGCGTTGACACCTCGCTTTTCGAATGTGATTTATATAATCTGCTTAAAGGAGATGTTGCGGCAATAAACTCATACCGTGGTGAATATATGAGTACATATCACTGGGCAAGCATGACCGAAGGCGCAATTGAAAGCATATGCTTTCATTAATTTTTATCTTTCAAACTCAGTTGCTACATCACCCAGCAAATCTCTTATAGGCAAATGCTGCGGACACACCTTTTCGCATTTGCCGCATTTAATACACTCACTTGCCCTGCCGTTATTGACAGTGTGAACGGTGTTGTAATAATAATCCTGATTCCAGTCATGGAAAGCGGTTTTTGTATTGTAGTAGGCAAAGAGGTCGGGGATACGGATTGCTTTCGGGCATTCGTTTTCCTCAATGCAGTAACGGCAGGCGCATACATCCGAAGCCGAATTTTTTATCGGATAGTTTCATTTATAAATTCTCCTTTGCCCATTTTACAACGGTTTTTTCTGATTTTTCAGCGTCGGCGCCGTGGACGGCGAGTCCCGTGCCGACGGTTGCGCCCTGACAGTATTTTTTAAGGGCCGCAGGTGCGCCTGCAAGTCCGCTGCCTTCGTGCGTCATTATCGGGAATACGTTTTTGCCGGTGAAATCAAGCTTTTCGAGTTGAGTGAAAATCGCCATCGGGTAAGTGCCCCACCAGCACGGACCGGCTACAACAACGTTGTCATAAGCGCTTATGTCGTCAAGATAATTCTTAAGCTCGGGGCGTGCGTTCTGATTGAGCTCTGCCTTTGCTTCGTCAATGCAGGTCATATACGATTTATCATATTCTTTGACGGTGTCCACCTCAAACAAATCAGCGCCGACGGCGTCACGGATAAACTCTGCTACGATTTCCGTATTGCCCTTTGCTATGCTCTCAATGGAGCCGTTTACATAGTTTTCGCCCTTCCTTGAATAATAGATCACTAAAGTTTTCATTTGTTTCTTCCCTTCGTTTTTTTTGCGTTTATTATATAAAATAAGCGAAATAAATTCAATCTTTATTTGTCTATTGCTATATGTTTTATTATAAAAACTGTGTTCTCAGACAGTTTGACGCAAAAAGAAAAAGGCACGCTTTGGGAGAGCCTTCGTAAAGAAGGTTCTCCCAATTAAATTAAT
>DLBD01000126.1 GCA_002494125.1 Ruminococcaceae bacterium UBA7030
CACCGCCTCACGGTGGTATGGGAATCGGTCTTGACAGACTTGCTATGATTATTTGCGGCGCCGATTCACTTCGTGACGTTACGGCGTTTCCTAAGGTTCAAAATGCAAGCGAGCTTATGAGCGGTGCACCAAGTTTTATAGACGATGTTCAACTTGAGGAGCTTGGAATACGCCTTGCGGAGGAAAATAATGAGCAGTAACTTTTTTGCAATGGTAAACCGTATGAAGCTTATTGACCGCTGGGCTTTGATGCAAAATACCAAGAAGGAAAACATTGCTGAGCACAGCCACTGCGTTGCAGTTATAGCGCATGCTCTTGCACTTATCGGCAACAAGAAATTCGGCAAAAACTACAATTCCGAGAGAGTAAGCCTTCTTGCAATTTACCACGACACGACAGAGGTTATCACAGGCGATATGCCAACACCTGTCAAGTATTATAACGACGAGATTAAACACGTCTATAAGGACATTGAGCATATCGCAGGTCAAAGGCTTCTCTCAATGCTTGATGAAGATTTGAGAGAGGATTACGAGCCGTTTTTCACAAAAAAAGAAGAGGATGAAGAGCTTTGGGCTCTTGTAAAAGCGGCAGACAGAATAAGCGCACTTATCAAATGCATTGAGGAATACCGAATGGGCAACCGCGAATTTGACAAGGCGCTTGAAAAGCAGGAAAAGATTATCGACTCAATCGAGCTTGAGGAGGTTAAATATTTTAAGAAAAATTACCTCCCCGCGTTTTATCTCACGCTTGATGAGCACACTAAATAAAATGATAAAAGCGATAGTAGTTACAAGTTAACTACTATCGCTTTTTTACTTCGAGATTGTTTTACGCTGCCATGAATATTTGCCGCATTTAGGACATTTCATATACCTTGTTCTGTTTATGTGCATAGCCCATAATACGCTTGAATATGTCGGAATATATTTATGATGACATTTTTGACATTCATAATACCCTGCTTTTTGCTCAATTCTTAACGCAAATGGTACCATTATTATAAACGGTATAAAACCTGTTATAATAAGGATTATTCTCAGCCGGTCTTCCATTTCAGCAAAAGAAGCAATAAATATTAATACGAAAAATACAATACTTATCAATAGCCCTATTACAATTTCCATCTTTAATAATCTTTTATCTGCTTCTTCCTTTTGTTTTACAATTTCTAATAAATTTTTTTCAACCTTTTCATTATAACTATTCATTTCTAAAACCTCTCCGCTTAATAGTTCGTTTACGCTTATTCCGAGTATTTCACAAAGCTCAAGCATTATTGATGCGTCAGGCATACTGCGTCCCGTCTCCCATTTTGACACAGCTCTGTCTGTTATACCGAGCTTTTCGGAAAGCTGAGCCTGTGTTAATCCCTTTTCTTTTCTTAAGTCTGAAATAAATTTTCCGATTTTTATCTGGTCCATTTTCCCACCTCCCGAAAAAAGCGTAACAAAAACAAAAGCAAAAGTAAACAAACTGTCGGTTGAATTAACTAAAAAGCCATTTCGTGTGCGGTATGAAGCATATTACATATCACCTCGTCAGTAACGCTACCATCAAGGCAAACGCTTATCCAGTGCTCCTTATTCATATGATATGCGGGATAAAAACCCTTCTGGTGAATAAGCGTTCCTATCATAATAGGATCCTCCTTAATCACCATAACATCGGCTCTTCCCTCTTTATTTATTCCGAGTTTTTTTAGCTCAACGCTGCCGATAAGGGCAAACCACTTTTTACTTGTATTATTTCTCAAAACAGCATATGACGGAAATTTCGCCCATAAGTATTCGGGCAGTACGCCAAACTCATTTTCAACAAAATCAAATATTTCTTCTCTGTTCATAATTTGCCTCAAAAAGCGGGATACCAAGAAGTCGGTATCCCGCTGAAATTTATTCTGCTGCAGGCTCGGTAGTTGTTGTAGTAACCTCTTCCCCGTAAACCTGTAGAATTATCTCGTCACCCTTTGCAACGGTTGAGCCCGCCTTCGGAGCCATTCCATAGCTTGACTTGACCTGACCTGCTTTATGGCCTTCATCATTATAAATCTCGACTGTCGAAACCTTAAAGCCTTGAGCTTCCAAAATCTTTGTAGCCTCTTCAAGTGAAAGTCCTCCGACATCAGGAACCTCAACAGTTTCGACGCCCTTGCTTACTGTGAGCACAATCTCCGTGCCCTCGTCAACCTCATCGCCTGCTTTAACAGACTGCTTGAAGATTATTCCCTCTTCTGCTTCGGTTGAATATTCGGCAACGAAAGAAATCTTAAACTGCTTATTCCACGTTGCGTTATTCTGAATATCACTTTGTGTATAGCCAGCTGCAGTAAAATCCGGAACGGTGTGTTTCTGAAGCTGAGTTGTTGCTTCGGTTGTAGTTTCCTTTTGGTCAAATTTTCCGCTTGTAACCGCCCAAACGCCGCCAACAACAGCTGCGATAATAAGAATAACAAGAACTATTATTACAGCGTTACTGCTGTTTTTCTTCTTTTTATCATCGTCAACGGGATAGCCCTTATAATATTTTTCTTTTTCAACAGGGTCTTTCTCAGGCTGCTTCGGTATCGGATTTGCTGACGCAGCGACAACTGCCGGAGCTGCATTGAGCTGTTCGCGAAACGCTTCAACTGTCTGAGTTCTTTTTTCAGGGTAAACCTGAAGCCCGCCGCCAAGAGCCTTGATTATATGTGTAGGGATTTTTTCCGCTATTGAATTAGGAATCATCAGCTTGTCGTTAGTTTCTCTTGAGATTGCACTCGGCGGATTTTGTCCGACAAGCGCTCTGAAAATACAAGCCGAGAAAGCATAAATATCAGTTGCAGCACAAACCTTATGAGCATTGTCATACTGCTCGAGCGCAGTGTATCCCTCATGAGGAGTAAACTCAAGCACAGACTGTGCAACGTTCGCCTCGGGAATATTTATTGTGCTGAGCCTAACCTTGCCGTCACGACAAAGTATTAGATTATCCGGGCAAATACCGCCGTAAATAATTCCGTTTGAGTGAAGCGCTTCAAGCGTTGTAAGAACAGGCATAAACATAAGTCTTGCCTTGTCCCAAAGGATATTACCTTCCGGATTTCTTAAAAGAAACTCACGAAGCGTTATTGACTCAAGATATTCGCATATCGCATATGCTGTTTCATTTAGTTCAAAAACATCATAGGTCTGAACAACAGCTGAAAGATTATGAAGCTTTGTAACAGTTGTCCAAAGGTTTACAAAGGAGTCCTTAAGCCTTGCATAATCGGTTTTATATCTTTCTCTAACATGGACGTCGTTATTACCCTCAAGCCTGTTTGCAATGCCCTTCGGAAGAAATTCACGGATAACGCAAGGTGCGTCAAACTCCTGGTCATAGCCCATATATACAACGCTGTCGCTCTCTCTTGAGATAACAGCACCAACTACATATCTTGAATTAAGCTCTGTTTTCGGAGCAAGGAAATCGGTTTGAGTAACCGTATCATTGTCATAACCGCAGTTTTGACAAACGCTGCCGTTTTCAAGCTCTTCAAAACAGTTCATACAAAGATTATCAATATTTTTCAAATTTATCACTCCATATAAAGTGTTATACTTTTTAACAGTCTATTATTAATAATACCACAAGAATTGTCTTTGTCAAGAAGAATGGAGTCCTATTTTGGTCTTATAAAATATATTTTACAAATACTTAATTTTTTAGCATAAAGCACAAAATACATATCAAAATTTCATTGAATTAGCACAGCATATATTGTATAATAAATTGATTAAGATTGGAGATGATTTTATGGCATCATACGCAATGATTAAAGAATTAAATGAAAAAAAAGACAAAAACGGTAACGGCTATCTTGACCTTGTTGTAATAGGCAGCGACAAAAAGGAATATCCTGCTAAGGTGTGGAGATTTGAAAATAACGGCTCCTTTGCAGCCGATGATGTTGTTGAGCTTGAATACACGGTTGACAACTACAAGGGCAAAACGCAGCTTAATATAACAAAAATTGTCCACGCTCCCGACGATATGGCAAAGGACTTTGTTCCCTCCTCGGAGTATGACGGAAAGGCTGTTTTTACAAGGCTTCTTGACAAGGTTAACAATTTTAAAGACAGCGAGCTTAAGGAAATTGTTTATTCAATTTTAACCGAAAACAGAGAAAAGCTCGAGGTTTATCCTGCTGCATACAGACTTCACCACGCAATAGTCGGCGGTCTTATGCTTCACACCGCTTCAATAGTTGAAATGGCGGAGAAAACCTGTCAGGTTTATCCAAATGTAAACAGGGAGCTTCTCCTTTCCGGAGCTATTCTCCATGACGTTGCGAAGACCTTTGAGATGCAGACGTCAAAAAGCGGTCTTTGCAGCGGTTACACAGTCGGCGGCGAACTTATCGGGCATCTTGTTAAGGGTGCAATGTATGTTGAAGAAACTGCAAAAAAACTCAGTATAAACAGCGAAAAGGTTACTCTTCTTGAACATATGATTTTATCCCACCACGGTGTTCCGGAATACGGTTCACCTGTAAGACCGATGTTTCTTGAGGCAGAAATTCTTTCGGCGCTTGACAGTCTTGACGCAACAATTTTTGAAATAAACAGTGCTACAAGCGCAGTTGAAGAAGGAAGCTTTACGGACAGGCAGTGGGCACTTGACCAAAGAAAGCTTTATAATCACGGACTCGGCTCAACCGAGCACAAGGTAAATCTGGAGTAATAATATGGACACTAACGAAAGCTGGAGCGAAATTGCCATTAAGGTTGCTACAAAGGATATTGACACCGCCGGGAATATAGCAAATATGGTTGTCCCCTACGGTATTTATATTGAGGATTATTCCGACCTTGAGGGTGAGGTTATGGAAATTGCACACATTGACCTGATTGAAGAAAGTCTGCTTAACGCAGACAGGACAAAGGGTATAATCCATATCTATATTAACCCGCACGAAAATCCTCTTGAAGCCGTTTCATTTATCAGGGAAAGGCTTGAAAATGAAAATATTGAATATGAGCTTTCAACTGCTGACTGTATGACCGAAGACTGGGTGAACAACTGGAAGCAGTATTTTCATCCCATGCCTGTTGGCAGCAGGCTTTTAATCCGTCCAACCTGGGAGGACGAATATGACGCAGGCGACAGAAAGGTGCTTCATATTGAGCCGGGGCTTGCGTTTGGAACAGGCAGTCACCCGACTACAAAGCTCTGTCTTGAAACGCTTGAAAGATATGTAAAAGAAGGCTCTGCTGTTCTTGATATCGGTTGCGGAAGCGGTATTCTTTCAATAGCCTGCCTTCTTCTCGGTGCAAGAAGTGCGCTCGGCGTTGACATTGATTCGCTCGCAGTTAAAACCGCCCTTTCAAATGCGCAGGAAAACGGCTTTGACACAAACCGTTTCAACGCTGTTCAGGGTAATCTTTCCGACAAGGTAAGCGGAAAATATGACATCGTTGTAGCAAATATTGTTGCAGACATTATTATGGAATTTAACAGCGAAGTCGGAAAATTTCTTAAAGACGACGGCGTATATATTACAGGCGGAATAATCGAAACAAGGGAGGATGAGGTGCTTTTCTCCTTTGCACAAAACGGCTTTAAGGTTATTGAAAGATTTGAAGAAAAGGGCTGGCTTGTTTTTGCCCTTAAAAAGGATAACGGGTAATGGTTGAAAAATCTCTGAAAAAAGAAAAGAAGGTTGAATATATTGAGCTGATTTACGACCTTGTGTTTGTATATATAATCGGCAAAAACAATTCACTTTTACATAATTTTTCAAATGGCTTTGTTGAGCAAAAGGCGTTTATTGCATACATCCTATGCTCTCTTGCTATTATACAGGTATGGAATTTCAGTACATTTTACATCAACATATTCGGCAGGAATAAAGCAAGGGATTACATATTTCTGTTCATAAATATGTATCTGCTTTATTTCATAGGCGAAGGTACAAGAACCGACTGGCAAAACTATAATATTCAGTACCATCTTGCGTGGGGGCTTATTCTTGTCAACGTAGGCTTGCAGTATGCTATTGAGCTTAAAAACCAAAAGGGCAATGCGCTCAACACAAGCATTATAAAAAGAATGTGTTTTGTGCTTTTTACCGAGGCAATCATCGTCTTTTCAGCATGCTTTACACCGCTTAATGCGGGCATAATTCTTTCTGCTGTTGCAATTATTTGCGGAGTTCTTCTCACCTTTTTCAGCAGAAAAGGAACAAAGGAAAGCGTTGTTGATTTTATGCACCTAACGGAGAGAGTAATGCTTTATGTTGTGTTCTCCTTCGGTGAAATGATTATTGCGCTTTCAAGCTATTTCACAGGTGACGGAAGCTTCAGCGCAAATACAATCTATTTTTCGCTTTCTGCATTTCTGATTGTTGTCGGACTGTTTTTAAGCTACGGTCTTGTTTACGACAAGCTCATAAACCGGGAGGGCTCATATAACGGTCTTGTGTATATGCTTGTGCATATTTTCATAATCTTTTCGATGAACAACATAACCGCATCGCTTGAATTTATGCGTGAAGAAGAAATAAGAATACTTCCGAAAATGCTGTTTCTTGTGGCATCAATCGTTATGTATTTCCTGTTTATCTTTCTGCTTCGAGGATATTTCAAGGAGGAATATAAACACGAAAAGGTGCTTCTTATAAACACAACGCTTATAACTGCGGCGTTTGTTGTGCTGATGCTTCTTTTCAGAAATAATATGAATATAAATATCATCATTTCGGTTATATATGTATTTGCGGTTTATCTTGCGCTTTATCCCATCTGCACTCGCAAGGCAGATAAAATATCAAATAAATGAATAAAAACGAGATTGCACCAGGCGAGGTGCAATCTCGTTTTCTTATGGATTAATAATGATGAAGCCGCCTTTTTTCTTATAACCGCTATGCCACAGCTCGTAAAAATCGAGCCACTCCCAACTGCTGTAAGTCACAGCCTTTACCATAAGGGAATCCTCAAATTCTTCATAGCCGTTTATTATAAACCAATGCCAGTCATATTCACGAAAGCGTCTGTCTTTGTGATTAAGATTAAGATACGGCACGACTATTCCGCGATCAAGCTGAGCCTTCAGAATTTCCTTTGCCGTTTCATAATCAGTGCTGCCTTCAACTCCCGCAAGTCTTATGGAAGAATTATTGTTTTCAAGGTATTTTCCAAAGCCTTCTGTATAAATATCAAGCCTGTCAATGCCTGAAAACCTTGGGTGAAGATACGGTTTCATTTTCATCGCAAAGGCGATATAATCCTTTTTGTTAAGGTTATTTATATCAAACGGATAAAGACTTGTGCTAAAATATAAGTCAAGATAAATACAGCACTCGCAAGCAGTTTCAGCGGCACAACCGCCGAGCTTCATCCAAGCGTCGTAAAACCAGTCCTGATTGCCGCCGTAGGACGAGCCTATTCTGAAATAAGGAAGTTCAGTTTTCATTTAATCCACCCAGATAGGATTAGTCATCGCCCTTATAAATTCAGGCACCTCGCCGCTGTCGCTGTTAAGAAACTGACTTTCAACAAGCTTATAAACCTTCTTTATCGGGGACATAAGCTTATATGTAACCTCAGCTCTGACAAAGCCCTTTTCCTGTGCGTCAACACTGCACATAAAGGTCTTCGTCGGCTTTTTTGCGGTATAGGTATAAATGATCTTGTCGTTATTGTAAACGGTTATTGTATTGCCGGCTTTCAGGTCGGTAACTGTTACTTCAAATTTTTGCGCCGATTCAAGCTTTACGGTATCTCCGATTTCTGCAGTACCGCATTTGAGATAAATCATTGTTGAATCGGGCGAATTTGTTATAACGCTTCTTCCCTCTCTCATAGCCTTAAGGATTGCTTCTTCGCTTTTATCTTCAGCGTGAACAACCGTTGTCGGCATTGCAAGAATTTTCAGCTTAAAATAATCCCTGTGGAAATCCGAACCGCCGACGGCGGCAATTTTTTTGCCCTCAAGCAGCTGCGAAACCCACCAGTCGCGGCATTTCATATTGTCGCTGTGCTGAACAGTATTCCATACCTCGACGCAGTCGAAGCCGAACTTATCAAGCTCGTTTAGAAAAGGGCAGTTAGTGTCAAACGGATGATTGACGGAAATTGTTGCACCCGCCTCTCTTGACGCTGTGAGAATTTTAAGATAATCTTCCTCGCTGTCAAGTGCATACGGAGGCTCAAACGGAACCTTTTCGCCCCAGACATTTACATGTCCGAGCTCGCCTGTAACCTCCTGCCCCTGAATTACGAGCATATCTCCGTCAAAATAACTTTTCTCAACGGAATTGAAATTATGATCGGTAATAATCATAAAATCAAGTCCCTTTTTCTTGCAGTATTCAACAAGCTGACCTTTAGTAAGACTGCCGTCGCTGTTAATTGTATGCATATGGGTGTCGCCCTTATACCACTGTCTGTCAACTATCCTTTCCATATTATCCCCCTATTTTATAATTACGGTTGAAATACTCATCGGTAAAATCGGTATTTTCTTTTCGCCGAAAAGTATTCTTTCATCAAGAGCTTTTTCCTGAGTTGTGGTTACGAGCCTTGCGCTTTGAAAGCTGATGTCAGGCTCCAGCACTCTCCTTGCTTTGCTGTTATTCACAGCTATAATTGCAGTGCTTTTGTCCGCAAGTCTGAAAGCAAAAAGCGAAAGTCCCCGCTGCGTGCTGTAATTAATATCAATACTTGTACTACCTACAGGAATAAACTTTGAATAATGTGCAAGTGCATAATATCTTTTTTCAATATGATATTCGCTGAAATCATCGCTTGCGCACATAAGTCCGTCTGAGTAAGAGTTTTCAAACGACTCGCCCATCTGGTTAATGAGCACCCAAGCCGTCCAGCTTTCAGCGCCCGAATATATAAGATCTTCGCCTATAATCCTGCCGGCTATCAGCGCTCCTTCAATGTCGTTTGCAACATGCCTGCAGGGAAGCTCACACCACTCGCTCATATCAAGGCGAAGGTCTTTAATATTTCTCTTTGCCCATTTGCCGAATTGCTTCTTCCTTTCGGCGTCATTGTCACTGTGGTATGAATGATATGCGAAAACGTCAAGGTATTTCATAATAAGAGGTTCTGCGGAAAGAAGAGCATAATACTCCTTGGTAAACTCTTCTATGCAACCTGATTCGGGTCCGTAAAGGCGAAGCGTAGATTTCCTTTTATCAAGCTCCGTCGCAACGGCTAACAGGCAATCGCGGACCTCCTCCGGCTCGTAGTGGCACCCCTCCTGCCATACGTACTCGCCACCCCATTTCCATTGCGGCTCGTTTATCGGGCTTATGTATTTTACGGGATATCCCTCTTTTACAAAATGCTCTGCTATGTCAACAATATACTTTGCAAATTTTTCATAACAGTCTCGCCTGAGATTTGAAAAATGGGGTGTGAAGCCACCGCTTGCCTGACGGGTTACGAGGTGGGAGTAATGGGGTGAATTGACAAAAAATATAAGCGTGTCTATATTGCCGAGATCAAGGCATTTTTTCATCATTTTTATCGCATACTTATCCCTTGAAAAGTCATAGCTTCCGTCTTCATTCATAAAGCTTTCAACAACTCTCCACGGGTTATCAACTCTGACATTTCCCTCTTCAAACCCACCGCCTACATTGTAGCGGTAGATATTTAGTTTAAGCCCGGAATTCCCGTAAAAAAGCTCTGCAATTTCATTGGCAGTTTTATCATCCTTAACATTCGGACTCCACCAACAAGCCGAACCGCCAAAGCCCTTTATCTCTTTAATTTTCTTTGCACCGGTTAGATTTATTTTCATAATACTCACCCGTTTATCAGCATTTCAAGCTGTTTATTATCCTGTGAAAATCGGCGCTGGCTGACGAGAATTACAAGCTCGTCCCCTTCTTTTATAACCGTATCGCCCTTAGGCGTAATTGATATTCCGTCACGCTCAATGCTCACTACAATACAATGCTTTCCCCAGTCAACATCCATAATTCTTTTTCTTGAAATCGGACTGCCGACCGGAACGGTGAAGGTTTTGATAACCTTTTCATCCTCTTTCTGAAACGTCGGCTTTGCGTCCTCGTGAACAATTTTTTCCAGCATTGCCTCGTAAAACGGACTTACGCCGATAAGATTTGAAAGCGCATAGCTTGTAAGCGTTGTAACTGCAATGGGAAGGAGATTTCTCATATCGCCCGTAAGCTCAAAGCCGAGGATTATGCCGGTTATCGGCGCTCTTACAATCGAGCCGAAAAAACCTGCCATTCCGATTATAACAAAATCCTCCCATAATACAGGGTCAAGATTGAAGGCATTGACCGAAGCCGTTGCAAAAACTGCTCCTATGTATGAGCCGAGAACGCACATAGGATAAAGAGTTCCGCCCGGCGCACCGCAGGCAAAGCAAATTGCGCCGAAAAGGAACTTTGCAACAAGAAGGGCAATCATAACCTTAAGCTCGGGTCGGTCGCTTATAAGATAATTTACCATACTGTGACCGCCGCAAAGCACCTGAGGAAGCACAAGTCCGACAGCACCGCTTATAAGAAACACGCATATAAGCTTTATGAACTGCGGTATTTTTTTAATTCCCTGATACCAGTCCTTCAGCTTAAGCATTATAACATTATATAAGCAGCCAAGAAGTCCGAGAACAATTCCGAGAATTATCAGTAGCCAATAATATCTAAGCGGAAAGGTCACCGCGTCATAGTCAAAAATTGTTTCCTGTGTAAAGAAAAATTTTGAAGTATAGTCGGCAACAACAGCCGCCACAATTCCCATAAGCAGCAGACTTTTATCAAGCGTATGGCTAAGCTCTTCAAGAACAAACATAGTGCCCGCAATCGGTGCATTAAATGCAGCAGCCATACCGGCACCAGCACCGCAGGAGAGCATTCTCCTTTCGGTAGTTTTATCAGCTTTGGTGACTTTTGCAACACCCTTGGCAGCCATTGCGCCAAGCTGAACGCTTGGTCCCTCTCTTCCAAGTGAAAGCCCGCCGAAAACGCTGAGCGTTCCGCTGACAAGCTTTACGGCAATTACCCTCCACCAGCTTGGAGATATGTAGCCCTTAAGCTCGCTTGCAACCTGCGGTATTCCCGAGCCCATTGCTCGTGGTTCAAACTTACCGGAATAATAAACAATCACGGCAAGCAGTGCAAGCGTCGCAAACCACAGCACCGTATAAAGAGGATTGCCCTTTATCGTTTCAAGCACTTTCATAGTGCCCGTCTCAGCAATCTGCAGAAGAAAGCGATACAAAACAGATACAAGTCCCGCGAAAACTCCTACCTCTATTCCTCGTATAAGAAGGAAAAGGCTTTCCTTCCTGTGATATTCAATTTTTCTGTAAGTCGATTTCTTTTTCTCTTTCATTGCCGCCCTGAAATTATAAACAGTTTTTATTCATTATATCACATTATCATACTAAGTGAACACTTTATTTTAATAAAGAGCGTTTTCAGACGAAGAATTTTTTATAAATAATAAATTTGATTTTGCTATGGAAAGATGAGAAAAAGAGAGAAAACAAGAGAAAGTGCCGATTAAAATAAAATTTATTCATTTTTTTGTTGACTATTGATTTTGACTGTGATATTATAGTCGAGCAAAGAAAAAGACTATTTTTCATAAAAAATATTTTTTGGAGGAAACGATTATGTCAACATTTATGCCAAAAGCTGACGAAATCGAACGCAAGTGGTATGTAATTGACGC
>DLBD01000024.1 GCA_002494125.1 Ruminococcaceae bacterium UBA7030
GGCGCAGCAGGCGTTGCTATTGCAAAGCTTCTTATGAGCCTTGGCTTAAAGGATGTTATTCTTTGTGACAGAACCGGCGCAATCTATGAGGGCAGAGAAAACCTCAATCCTTCAAAGGAGGAGATTGCTAAGGTTACTAACAGAGGTATGACAAAGGGCGGCCTTAAAGAGGCTATGGTCGGTACAGACATCTTCATCGGCGTTTCAGCTCCGGGAATTGTTACTCAGGAGATGGTTAAGTCAATGAATCCTAACCCGATTGTTCTTCCTATGGCTAATCCGACACCTGAAATTATGCCTGACGAAGCAAAGGCAGCAGGCGCTGCTATCGTTGGTACAGGACGTTCAGACTTCCCGAACCAGATTAATAACGTTCTTGCATTTCCGGGTATCTTCCGCGGTACTCTTGATGTTCGTGCAAGCGATATCACGGAGGGTATGAAGATTGCCGCAGCATATGCTATCGCATCACTTGTTGATGAGAAGGAGCTTAATGCTGACTACATTCTTCCTCACGCTTTTGACCCGAGAATTAAGGATACAGTTGCAGCAGCAGTCGCAGAGGCTGCACGCAAGGACGGAGTAGCAAGAATTTAAAAGTTTAAACAATCTTTAAGAGCGGTTTAGGCGAGGTGCGGCACCTCGCCTTTATATAACCGCTCTTTTTTTATTGACATATTAAGTTATTATAAGTTATTATAAAGGCAGGAGGGATAATTATGAAAAGGTTTTTATGCACATTTGTAAGCATTATGATGCTTTTGACCTCTTTGCCTATGGCTGCTTTCGCAGACACAGAGGTTTCAACCTATCAGGCTTTGTGGACGGCCGTTTATGCAAATGAGTCATATATCACGCTTACAAGTGACATTTCATATGAAATTAAGGATGAAAGCAATACACCGCCTCAGCCTTATAAGTACCTGTTTAATATCAGCGGTACTGATAACATTACGATTGACCTTAACGGCCACAAGCTTGCCGTTATCAATAAAAGCAAAACATGGCCCAAGGTATCGTCGCTTTTTTGCGCTGAGGGTGAATCAAGCTTTACTATTATCAACGGTGATGTCCAGTTGACTAACTATAATAATGACGCTCATACAAACGGCGGAATTTTTGTGGCGTCAGGTGATGCGTATATGACAATTACAAATGTCAACGCAACGACCAAGCGTGAAGGAACAACCGTAAGCGCAAAAGATAATGCAACAGTTAATATTGAGGGCGGCACAATTATGGCTTACGGCGGCTTTGCAGTAAGCACCTCTTCAACCGCATCTTTAAATCTTGACAAAAACGTTCACCTTACAACCTATGACGGAAGCGGCGTTCCGACTCAGTTTAACAACACAGCTCAGGGATCGCTCCACTGCGAGTCACCGAATATTACAATCGTAAGCGCAACATTTGAGGCGGGCGTTGAGGTTTGTGATTCGGCAATTCCCGCGTTTGCCCCAAGTTCAAGCAGATATGTTTTTGTAAACGGTAAGGAGTATAAAAACGCTTTTTCAAAAACCAGAAGCGGAGATTATTGTTGGTATAGCGTTACCGGCGGAATGGCGCTTATTAAAAATAGCGGAAATATTGAATTTGCCAAAAATCTTCAGGTGATTCACAAAAACAGTTATCAAATGGTAAGCGTTGAAAACGGTTCTGCTAATCCGGATCGTGCAACGTATGGCACAACTGTATCGCTTACGGCTGACAATCTCCCCGGCAGAACTTTTACAAGCTGGCTTGTTCTGTCAGGCGGAGTTACGCTTAATGACTATTATTCAAAGGAGACAACCTTTGTAATGGGTGCCGACCCGGTAATTATCGAGGCGGTTTACGATAACGGCTACATACCGATAAACACAGTTGAATTCGCTGTTGAAGCGCCGAAAAACGGAGCGCATCCAAATCCGACCGCAACCTCACTTGTTGACGGTTTAACCGTTAGCGGCGATGTTTACTGGGTAAATATTAAAGGTGTCGACAGTCCCGGAACACAGGTGACGACAAACGACACCTTCAAAGCAGGTGAATCCTACCGTGCTATAGTGAACTTTGATATAGCATTTAAGCATTTTATAAATAGCGATACAATTACTTTTGTTGACCCTAAAACTAAGGTTGCCACTATTGCCCAACAGGGCGCAACAAATAAAATAGCAGTTGCTGATTATACAATACCTCCGCTTCCGGAAGTAAGCGTCCTTAATGCGGCAGTCAGCGGTATGAACGCCGGTTCGACGGTAAGCTCTGTGAAGGCAACAACGAGCGATAACAGATATCTGGTATCACTTTACGGTGTTTACAGCGGAACAAGTCCGTTCGCAAAGGGTGATGAGCTCTCAAAAAGTGAGAAGCTCACAGGCGGCAGGACATATGTTGTCGGCGTTAAATTTACTGCTTCAAACGACTATGCTCTTGCAAAAGCTAATAATGTAACCATAAACGGAGAAAGCGGACTTATTGGCGCGTATGACGGCTCTTCAAGAGTTTATTATGTTTCAATTACTGCTTCAGAGCAGGCTGACGGCTGGGCAAAAAATTCCGACGGCAAGTGGATGTATTATGAAAACGGCATTGCCGTTACCGGATGGAAATATGTAAATTCCCTATGGTACTATATGGATGGAAACGGCATTATGCAAACCGGTTGGGTGAAGGTTGGAAAATACTGGTACTATCTCAACTCGTCAGGCGCAATGCAGACGGGGTGGGTTAAGGTCGGAAATTACTGGTATTATCTCAACTCATCAGGCGCAATGCTCACAGGCTGGGTAAGCGTCGGCGGTAAGTGGTATTATATGAACTCAAGCGGCGCAATGCAGACGGGCTGGGTTAAGGTAGGAAACTATTGGTACTATATGAGCTCAAGCGGCGCCATGATGACCGGTTGGGTCAGAGTATCCGGCTATTGGTACTATCTTGAAAGCAACGGCAGAATGAGAACCGCAAACCTTACGTATAAAGGAAAGGTATATCGTTTCAGCAGCTCGGGCGTATGCCTGAATCCATAATAGGCAGAGGTGATTTTATGCCATATCTTTTTTGCTATTTCACCGGCAACGAGCCGCAGGAGGAGAGCGTTCATTTTGCAGTTTCTGCTAATGGAATTCATTTTAACGCTCTCAATAATAACGAAAAAATAATAACTCAGACTCTCGGTAAAAGGTGTTGTAGAGACCCGTTCATTTTTCGGGATGAGGAAAACCGTTTTCATATCCTTGCAACCGATATGTGCTGTCACGACGGATGGTCGAGCAATAACTCGATGGTGTTTTGGGACAGCGATGATTTAATCCATTGGGAAAATGAGAGGATAATAGACTTTACACAGTTCCCCGAAACGAAAAATGCCGACAGGGTGTGGGCGCCGCAGGCTATTTTTGATAAGTACAAAAACGAGTATATGCTCTATTGGTCAAATCACAATAAAGATGACGGCCTTGACACTATAATCTGGTATGCGTACACAAAGGATTTCATAAATCTTACTACGCCGCCCGCAGTGCTTTTTGAGCCGAAATGCAAGCTTTCGGCAATAGATGCCGATATAATTGAGGCGGGAGGTAAGTACTATCTTTATGAGGCTGACGGCGGCAAGGACGGAATCTGCTATGCCGTTTCCGACAGGCCTGACGGTCCATATTTCGAGCCTGAAAACAACAAGGTTTCGGTTGCAGATACAGCGCTTGAGGGCAACTGTATCTATCTGCTTGAAAATACGGATAAGTATATTATGATTGCCGACCAGTTCAAAAAGGGAGGTTACTTTGCCCAGATAACCGATGACCTTGTCAATTTCAAGCGCCTTGATGATTTTAAGATTAATCACATAAAGCCACGTCATGGCTCAATGCTGATTGTTACCGAAGAGGAATACAACAGATTAATAAATGCATTTAAGTAAAAAAGAGTGATGAAGATTTAGGCGAGGTGCGATAACGAAG
>DLBD01000073.1 GCA_002494125.1 Ruminococcaceae bacterium UBA7030
CCAAAAATCGCATCTTTTCCGCCACAACCGCTTCAAAAAGTCCATTAGGGCTTAATAAAAATCCGTTCAGGTGTTAATAGCCTGAACGGATTTTGTCTTTTATAAGGTTAGTTTTATTTTGTTTTGATTTGTATTATCTTATTATAGTACTGTTTTTTTACATCAAGTGATATACCGACATTTTTAAGATAAGCACCGCTTTTTTCATAATGTGCCGAATCAAAATCGAATTCGTAAACCTTCTCGTCGTCAAGCCCGTCGAAACGGAGAATTTCAGGCTCCTTCATACATCTTGTATTAACTGCGGCGATAAAGAGAACGCCGTTATTATTATCTCTGTCAAGATAAAGGTCTGCGCTTACCTCATCCCTGTCTATATCAAGCAGGCGATAGAGTGATCCAAACTGAACAAGAGGCCTTATCTCTTTATAAAGCTCAACGTTTTTCCTGCATATTTCAATTTCTTCATCGGTATAGTTTTTTAAGTTACCGCCAAGGCTGAGAGCGCCTCTCATTGCGATGTTGAAACGAAATTCCAGCGGAGCGTTTCGGTTGTACCAGTTTATGTCGGTAACCCACGCACGCATAGTTTTTACAGGTCGTGTCATAGCATAGTTTTTCTGAATAACAATTCTGTCAATGGAGTCGGTATTGTCACTTGTCCACACCATATCAAAATGCTTTAACGCGCCCCAATCGGCTCTTCCGCCGCCTGACGAGCAGCTTTCAAACTGGACGTCGGGGTGATTTTTTCTGAGCCTGTCAACTATATCGTAAACCGCTTTTGTGTGAAGCAACCAAAGCATCTTTGCATTATTAAGGTTTTGTGCTCCGGTTTCAGAGAGTGAGCGGTTCATATCCCATTTGATATATTTTATGTTGTGTTCGCTGAGCAAAGTGTCCATACGCTCAAAAATATATTCCTGAACGTCGTTTCTCGTCATATTTAGTACTAACTGATTTCTTATCTCGTGAGCGCATCTTGTGTCATAATGATATGCCCAGTCGGGATGCGCCCTGAATAAATCGGAATCGGGATTGACCATTTCAGGCTCAAACCACAAGCCGAAATCCATTCCAAGCGAGTTTACATTTCCTATAAGCTCGTCAATTCCGTTTGGAAATTTTTCTTTGTTTACATACCAATCGCCGAGTCCTGCATGGTCATCCTTTCTTTCACCGAACCAGCCGTCATCCATAACAAAGAGCTCACAGCCCGCTTTTGCGGCTTTTTGAGCAAGCGCAGTTTGTCCTTCGGTGCTTACGTCAAATTCCGTAGCCTCCCACGAGTTATAAAGAACAGGTAGGGGAGTTTTCGCAAATTCACGCGGAAGGTGATGCTTAATGCCGTAGTCACCGAGTTGACGGCTCATTTCTCCGAAGCCTTCCGTCATACCGAATATAATTTCAGGAGCGCAGAATTCACTGTGACCTTCAAGCGTGTATTCAAAGTCAATCGGGTTTATACCGAGAAGCGCTCTTGTAATTCCTCTTACATCACGGCTTATTTCAACCTTAAACGAACCGCTCCAGACAAGGTTTGCAAAAAATACATCTCCGCTTTTTTCGTCGGCATTCTGATATGCAATGAAGTTTGGTGAATTACTGTGACCGCTTGTGCCCCTTCGGCTTTCAAACACGAGGCTTCCGCCCTTGAGCGGCGTTTTGACCTCGCCGTATTCCGCACCCCAGTTGCCAATAGTGTTAACAATGTTATACTGCTTTATGTCGGGAAGGTTAATCTCGCCGCTCATAAGCTTTTCAAAAATGATTTTGTCCTCGCCGAGATTTTTAACTGTAACACTTTTTCTTATTATGTCAAAGCCGTCGAACAGTTCATATTTCAATACGATTTCGAGCGGATAATATGTATCGTTAAGTGTAATTTCAAGTGAATTATACTCCGCCTTAAAATCTTTATACTTAAGGTCAAGCTCTCTGCAAGCGTCAGAAAAGAACGCTTTGATTGCACTCTCTTTATATACGGTGCCGCCAAAGCCTGTGTACTCTTCTCTGAAGCAGTCCTTCATTCGGTGATTATGACCTGCGTCGTGTGAATACGGAGTTTCATAGTCCTCAATCGGACACTTTCTTCCCCAGTGAATATTGTGCACGGTGCCGTATTTGTCAACGCCGATAACATAGTGCCTGCTTTCAGAATCAAGCACAAAAATGTTTTTTTCACGGTTTATTATTACAGCCATAATTGTGACCTCCGAGGTTATTCACTCTTATATTATCATAAAGGTATAAGTCGGGCAACAGAAAAATTAAATTTGTGTTTTTTCTCTCTTCTTCCAGCTGTAAAAACCGTATGCGTCGTTAAAAAGAAAAATTGAAAAATTTGCTACCATAGGAAGATTAGATATGTCATCAATTGATGCGAGCACCCATAATACGATGAGAACTATGTCGTTAAGAGCATAGGCAAAGGCGTACCAAGTGCTTCGTTGAAATGAAAGGTATGCGGCAAGAAAGCTTGTCGTGATTGAAAGCACGCTGAAAACAATATTAGGTGTGTTGAACTTTACAAGGAGTACGCCGAAAATAAGAGTTGCAAGAAGGGTGAATATAGCCATATTCACAATTTGCTTTTTTGAAAGGTGTTGAATTTTCACCTCGTTCTTATTCCCCGCACTTGGATTTTTCAGCCACGAAACTGTTGACAGCACTGCCATCGGAAGCGTCATTCCGAGATATGTCAGCATCTCTCCCCAGTACCTGTAACGAAATGAAGCAATGCCGTAGAGGATGCTGAAAACAATCATAATAATATTGCCCCACACGTTTCCCTTAGCAAGAAGTATGAGCGAGGTTGCGCCGAGAAGCGTTGCAGTGAGATTTACAATATCAAATTTTCCCGAAAGGATATTTGAAATGATAACAACCGTTACGGACACAAGCCATATTGTAATATCCCTTTTTTGTAAAACCTTCATATTCTCTTCTCCTAAAGAAAAAGCATCTTAAATGTATCTTCAAAGACCTAACGATACATTAAGATGCTCTTGCATCTCTTCCCGGTGGAAGATTTATATTATCTTTCTTGAATTATAACACATTTATATTCTTGCTTCAAGTCTGTAAATAGGAAATCCCTGCGAAGCAAATTTATTTTCATATTCAGTAACAATATTACCCTCAAAATCGCTGTGATGAAGGTCAAGCGAAATATTTGAAAGCTTGAAGCCGCAGTTTGAGAACT
>DLBD01000007.1 GCA_002494125.1 Ruminococcaceae bacterium UBA7030
CGGAAGAAACTTTGAGTATTTTTCAGAGGATCCTGTTCTTTCCGGTTATATAAGCGCTGCGTTTGTAAACGGTATTCAGTCAAACGGCGTTTCGGCTTGTCCAAAGCATTTTGCCTGCAACAATCAGGAAACGAAAAGGACAAAGACCGATACGGTTATAACCGAAAGAGCACTTCGTGAAATCTATCTTAAGGGCTTTGAAATCTGCGTTAAAAATGCAAAGCCCATGAATATTATGACAAGCTACAATAAGATTAACGGAGTATGGAATCATTATAATTTCGACCTTGTAAAAACCATTCTTCGTGACGAATGGGACTTCGACGGCAATGTTATGACGGACTGGTGGATGCAAAAGAGCAAGAGCCCCGAATTCCCTGTGATAAGGGACAACGCTTACCGAGTTCGCTCAAGGGTTAACGTTCTTATGCCTGGCGGAAAGCAGACGGATAAAAAGTATAAATCAGACGGCACACTTCTTAAAACACTCGGCAAGCCCGACGGCATAACAAGAGCTGAGCTTGAAGAAAATGCGAAGCCGGTACTTGAGCTTGTAATAAAACTTAAAATGAAAGGTTAAAAATGAACCGGACAGAAAGACTGCTATTTTTAATAAAATATCTCATAAATGAAAACGACAGGTACAGCACTCTTGAAATTCCCCAATCAAATGAGGAGCGTTTCAGGCTTTATCGTTCGCTTGTAAATGTGCGTATGCCGGATTCAATAGGAGACGATTATCTTGCAGCAGAGGATGAATATCTGAAATCTCTTATTGATGATAAGGGGATAACTGATATAGATACTTTAACGGAGTCAGAGCCTGATATTTTTATTTGGCAGGGGGATATTACTACGCTTTGCTGCGATGCAATAGTTAACGCCGCAAATTCTCAGATGCTCGGCTGCTTCGTTCCCTGTCACGCTTGTATAGATAACTGTATTCACACCTTTTCAGGCGTAAGGCTTCGTATAAAATGCGATGAGCTTATGAAGGCTCAGGGGTTTGAGGAGCCGACAGGAACGGCGAAAATTACACCTGCCTACAATCTGCCGTGTAAGTACGTTATTCATACTGTCGGGCCGATTGTAAGCGGTGCGCTTACCAAAAAGGACTGCAGTCTGCTTGAAAGCTGCTATCGCTCCTGCCTTGAGATTGCGGAGGAAAACGGTGCGAAAAGCATCGCCTTTTGCTGTATTTCAACCGGTGTTTTCGGATTTCCTCAAAGAGAGGCTGCCGAGATTGCGGTAAAAACCGTAAGGCAGTATAAAGCTCAAACCAAAAGCAATATTAAGGTTATATTTAATGTTTTTAAGGACGAGGACAAAACAATCTATGAAAACATACTCGGAAAAAAATTAAAAAAATAAAAAGGCTGATTGACGGCGCAGATGCTGTTTTTGCAGGCACAGGCGCCGCCTGAAATAAAAAAGCGCTCCATTTGTATCAATGCGGATATAAATGAAGCTCTTTCGGATTTGATTAAATAATATAACGGACTATCGGTTAATTCCGACAGTCCGTTTCGTTTTTATATAGATTTTACGCGGTAGACCTTAACGCCGTGCTTCGGTACCGAAACGCTAATGTTTGAAGTAACCGTTCTTTCGTCGCTCCAAAGGTCGTGAATTTCATATGTGCTAACCTTACCAAAATCAAGGTAGCTGTCCTGCGTAAGCGCCTCGAGTGAAAAGCGTGCAGTTCTTGCAGAGCTTTTTGGATTAAAGAAGCAAAGTGCAACGTCGCCGTTTGAAAGCGGTCGTGCAAGAATGTCAACACCTACGGATTTTGCAATTCTCTTTGCGGGCTTACAAAGCACATCCTGGTCTATTGCAATAAGCTGCTTGTTTGTTAGAATCTTGAGTGTTGAACTGTTGTTTACAGGATTTGAATTTCCGTCAAGAAGCTTTCTTATATCGTTTCCGAGCATAAGAGGAGCTGCCATCATACACCATAAAGAGAAGTGCGCAATGTTCTCGTTTTCGGTAAGCTTGCCGTTTCCTACCTCGAGCATATCGGGGTCGTTATAAGCGCCGACTCTTGCAAAGCTGTACTTCTTTATCGTGTGCTTATAAATAAGGTTGATGCTCTTCCAAAACGGGAAAATATCGTGGGTTGTGCGCCACATATTACCTGCCTTTGCGCCCCAAAGGTAAGGTTTTGCGTGCCCCCATTCGCATATTGAGAATGTTATCGGCTTTTCCTCTGTGCCGGTAAACTCAGCCCATTCCTTAGTAGCCTGCTTGAGCGCTTTGCCCATTCGCTGATACTGAATGAACGAGGAGTCAACAAAGGTTGCAACAGGATTTTGAAGAACAATTTTGTTTACGCCCTCTTCAAGTTTGATTTTAAGCTGAACTCTTCCGTTGTCGCTGAAGCCGAAGCCCTTCGGGAAGTTTACCTCGAAAAGAGTATCGTTCACGATAACCTGAAGGTACTGCTCCTTCAGTGAAAAGTCTTTGCCGTAAACAATAGTAAGGATGTATTCACCCTCTTCAACGAGCGGAGTTTTAAGCGTAGCCGTGCCTGAGCCGTGGCTTATAAAACCGATTGCTTTGCCGCTCGGTAAATCCTTGTCGGTGATTGTTTTTGCTCTGCCGGTGTATTCAGCCCTGTCAGGCGGAAGAGTGATGTATTCGCTTTCGCCGAGTTTGTTAAGCTCAAGATATTCAATCGGCGGACAGCTGCTGCTGATTGAACTGTGATGGCAGAAATCATATTTGAGAAATTCGCATCCCCATGATGCAAAGGTGCGTGCGTCGAGAAGCTCGTTGCCAAGCGACGCAGGCATATCCTCACAGGTGAGAGTGCCGTTTGAGGAATAAAGGCCAACCTTTAAGCCTTTTTCGTTAATTCTCTTGATAAGTTCCGGTATACCGTCGCTGAAGGTTCTCAAATCACCCTGAAGCTTTCCGTCGGCATCCCTCATAGAACTTTGCCAGCAGTCATCGAGGTTTACGTATTTGTAACCTGCGTCCGCAAGACCTGTGTTTACAAGCGCGTCGGCGATTTCTTCGATAAGAGTCTGGTCGATGTGATTTCTAAAGGTGTTCCAGCTGGACCATCCCATTGGAGGAGTCGGCGCCATACCTTCATCGTAATCCTCAAGCTTGTCCACGTCTATGGTAAGCTTTCTTGGGGTAAACACTCTTTTCATTGCACAAAGGGGGCAATGTCCATTTACCTTCATAACCATAAACCATGCGACAAATGCCACAAAAAGAATTAGTAAAATTGTCAAAAGCACAATTAATAATTTAATCATTACAGTCCTATCTCCTCAAAAAACTTCAGCTGATTTTCAGCCTCGGTCAAAGTATTATTATCTCCTAAATTTGAAATGGCTTTTTTGGTAAAGCTTCGTCGGTGCTTTGCCGTATAAGCAAATCGGTATACCCACGCCGCAGGGGTGAGGTAAGGCCTTTTGTCAATAAAGCCGATATATTTAAGCCGCCTTAATTTCTCGTAAGACGGGAAGGCAAGCCGAAGCCTTGTCATAAGCGGCGAAACGCTTTTACCCTCTTCAAGCTCACGCCTTGTAAGAACGGCGCTCTTGTTGTCGGAAAGGCTGCCGAACACACCTGATGAAACGAGGTACTCTTCAAGCTTGTTTGTGTCGCCTCCAAAGTCCGTGCCAACGCCGAACCAGCGGCTGCAGACAGTTAGAATGTTTTTACCGAAAGCCGAAAGGTTAAGCTTTTCAAGCTCCGCAAAAACCTTGTCATAGTTAATCTCGAAAGTCTTCTGAAGCACAGCCATATCAAGCACAAGGCGTATGCCTGCGCCGTAATATTTTATATGGTGTGCCATATGCGCAATGAGATACGCAAGGTGAAAGTCCGCCTCCAAAACGCCCTTGACTCCGTTAAACTCTGCGTTTTCAAAAGCCGTGTTAAACGCCTTTTCACCGTAGTCCTCAAGCATTGTATTGTGCACCTCTAAAAGCACATCATATTTTTGAAAATCGTGAACTGCACCGTTTGGCGCAGTACATTCAAAGCCGTGTGCTTTAAGCGCTGCTTCGGCTTTTTTTATATCCTCTTTTTTTATAAGCAGGTCGATGTCGCCCATAGCCCGGCTTTCTTTAACCGGATATAACTCACGCAAAACTGCGCCCTTAAAAAGAAGGTATCTTACAGAGCATTCTTCCATAACCTTTTCAAGCTCTGTCAATACAAGCTTTTGCCTTTCAGCTGTGAAGACGTAGTCGATAAAGCTGTTTTTAAGCGCTTTTTCAAATTTTTCGTTAAAGCCCTTTTCGAGCGAGCACCACAAAACGCCGAGCAGATTGTGATGCGCCGCAAGCGACAGAAGAAAGCCTAAATCGGCGCCGTCATCAATTTTAAGCGTTTCGCCGTTTAAGTACGCACGGCAAGCGGTTATTAAAAACTTCTCTTCGTATTTCATAGTTAAAACAGAGCAACCTTAAACACAGTGCTCAAAAGTGTAATAATAAGTCCTGCAATAAATACGCCGACCGCAATAACGCCAAAGCTCTTTTTCTTGTCAAGATGAAGCAGCGATGCAAGAAGAGCACCGGTCCAACCGCCCGTGCCGGGCAGGGGAATCGCAACAAATAAAAGCAGCCCCCATACGCCGTATTTGTCAATCTTGTCGCGCTTTTTCAGCGTCTTTTCCTCAAGCCAGTAAACAAGCTTGTTTATAACAGGCACTTTTTTAAGCAATTCAAAAATCCAGTTTATCAAAAGGAGAATAAACGGAATAGGAATAATATTGCCGATAAAGCTGATAATAAAGCCTACAAAAGGATTCATATCAAGCAGTGCTATTGCGGTGAACATACCGAGCCTGCACTCAAGTATCGGACAAAGTGAAATTATAAATACAACAAGCCAGTCAGGTATACCGTGGTTTGTCAGAAACTGCTGTAAGCTTTGTACTAATTCGTGCATTATAATCCCCTTAAGTGTTATTTATTGAGTGAATTTCAATTCCCTCTGCCTCGTGACCACGATAGAACTTTTCGGGAGAGGCGGGCTCGCTTGGATACTCGTTTTCAATATAGCCCTGAGAGATGAGAAATTTTTCCGCCTCGATAAGAATTTTTACGTCGTTGTCAAATCTTAATCTCTGTAAAGCTGTATGAAACGGTAACCACTCGCAAGCGGCAATTTCGCTTTCCTGAATAACGGTTTGCTCGTCGTCTGTTGTGCCGACAAATATGGAAACCTTTTTATCTATTCTGTCACGGATTTGATACGAGGATATTCCCTCAAAGCCGAAATGGATATTCACATGAATTCCTGTTTCCTCAAGCACCTCTCGTCTTGCGGCGTCATATTTTGTTTCGCCCATTTCGATATGTCCCTTTGGAAATCCCCAGTTTGCATTTCTGTTTTTTACAAGAAGGAAGCGCACACGGTCAGTTTTGCGATAGACGATAGCGCCTGCACTTGTTTCATACATACATTTTGTGACCTCATATCCTTTAAGTTCGTTTTCCATATCAAGTGCGGATATGATGTCTATGTTGATATAACGTTCTCCTTCTTTTGCAACAATCCAGATTTTGCCTATGTTGCGGCGCTTGCTTTTTTCCATTGGCTCTATAAGGGCGATTATCCTGCCTTCAAAGCTGTACTGCGCGTTGTCGCCGTCTGAGCCGATATAAAAGGCATATTCTCCATTGGCGTCGCCGCCTTCGATGCGTCCAAACGCAAGGGCGCAGAAAATGTCGCTTTCCCTGTCATATCTGCCCGCGGGAGTAATAACTCGCGCGCTGACAATTTTGCCAAGCATTTCATCACCACCAAACAAATAGATATATACATTTTTATTATATAAAAAAGTCGCTTATAATACAAGTTAATATTTTGTGAATTGTTGCTAACAAAAATGCACGGGTGTTTTCCCCGTGCATTTTTGTCATTATTTTTGCTTTTTAGAAAGCTTGATATATGCGAGTTTTCTGTTATGTGAGCCGTGTTCGATGAAATGGATGTTTTCCTCCCTCATAAAGCAAATAGCTGTCGGGGTTTTGTTTCATTTAGTCTGCCTCAATCATCCTGTCATTTTATAATTATAGTATATTTTATTTCTCGTTTGAGTCAATAAGGACAATAAAAAATGCATAGGCGAAAGCCTATGCATTTCATTCTTATTGGATTAAGCAGCGTTCTGCTTTGCAGCTC
The DNA here is from genome assembly GCA_002494125.1 of Ruminococcaceae bacterium UBA7030. Classification (GTDB taxonomy): domain Bacteria; phylum Bacillota; class Clostridia; order Oscillospirales; family Acutalibacteraceae; genus Eubacterium_R. The sequence continues at coordinate 6,154 of DLBD01000007.1, forward strand.
TTTCCATAGCAAGCTTGTAATCCTTTGTGCCAACGAAGATTTCGTTTGTATAAGGATTCTTCTTCTGCTCTTTTGCTCTCTTGATGATGTGTGTGATAACGAGAACGTTAACAGCAATTGCAAGAATAGCAACAACGCCCTGTGCTGTCGGGTTAGCGTCAGCAGCTGTAAGAACGAGGTTTGGATCCATTCTTCCGTCTGCACCTGTTGCGAAGAGCTCAGGATTTGCATAAACGGTCGGAAGAGTTGTGAACTTTGAATGGTTCTGGAAGCTCGGGAATACCTGAGCGAACATGCACCAGAGTGCAAGTGTGTTTGCACGGTTCTGAATCCAGCCGCCCTTGTTCCAGAATGCGTTTGCAAATGTAGGAGCAAGAAG
>DLBD01000076.1:0-1363 GCA_002494125.1 Ruminococcaceae bacterium UBA7030
GGATAAAGCGGGTGCATACGGCATACAGGGAAAGGGCGCGCTTCTTGTTGAAAAAATAGACGGCGACTACTTTAATGTTGTAGGACTTCCCGTAAGCCTATTAAACCGGCACCTTAAAATACAGGCATTATAAGACATTCAAAAAACAGTTTGTTATATAACTCGAAATTTTACAGATATTTGTCTATTATTTTACTTGCAAAAACTATTAAATAATGTTAATATATTAATATATCACTGTATATTTATAAGTATATTTATAAGTTTTTATTTAATATTATAAACATCGTTTATAAGGAAAGGAGTTTTATGGCAGCAGATTTACATTGTCACACAAAATTAAGCGACGGCTCTGTGGGCATTGAGGATTTAATCGTCATTGCACAAAAGAGCGGTATTGACACTATCTCTATCACGGACATTGACTGCCTCGCCGGTACTGTCAGAGGACAGGTTATCGGCAAACGCTACGGGGTTAAGGTTATCCCGGGCGTTGAGCTTTCCGCTATTGATTCACAGGCAGGAAAACAGATTAACATTCTTTGCTATCTCGCCGACACACCGGACAGACTTGAAGGACTTTGCAGACGCACTTCGGTAGCAAGAAAAAGAGCGGCACAGCTAATGATGCTTAAGGTTGCGTCACGCTTCCCGATTTCAAATGATTTTATTATCAGCCATGCATCGGGCTCAACAAACCTTTTCAAACAGCATATTATGCACGCACTTATGGACGCCGGCTACACAAATGAGATTTACGGCGATCTTTATAACGCACTTTTCTCTCACGACAGCGAAACCAACATCCTTGCCCCTGTAAAATATCCGGAGGTTGACGAGGTTATAAAAGAGGTTCACGAGGCAGGCGGTATTGCCGTTGTTTCAAAACCGGTTGAAAACAATAATGTCGAGGATATGGAAAGATATATTGAGCTCGGCATTGACGGTATAGAGGTATGGCATCCGTCAGCATCTGATGAAGATGTTGAATATCTTTCAAAACTTTGCAAAAAGCACAAGCTGCTTCTCACGGGCGGCTCTGACTTCCAGGGCTTGTATGGCAAAAGGACCGTAACACTCGGTTCCTGTACAACTCCCGACGAGCATCTTGACAAGCTTATGGGCTACAAGGCTAAGAAAAAGAGAGCGCAGCGCAAGGCTGAGCGTGAAGCGGCAAAGGCTAAGGAAACAGAATAAACATAAAGGCTGTCAGGGCTCTTTCTCCCGGCAGCCCGTTTTATTTTTATATTGACTTAATTACATACAGATTTTATAATAATTATAAATAATTTTCGAGGTTTTTATATTATGAAAAATCATAAAGCGCTTGCAAAAACATCGCCTATGGGCTGGAACAGCTGGG
>DLBD01000076.1:1412-16697 GCA_002494125.1 Ruminococcaceae bacterium UBA7030
GGCTGGAACAGCTGGGACTGCTTCGGCGCAGGGGTAAATGAAAAGGAGCTTAAAGAAAACGCCGACTATATGGCAAAGTATCTCAAGCCTTACGGCTGGGAATATGTCGTTTGCGACATACAGTGGTACGAGCCAAAGGCAAGGGACAACGACTATTTCAGCTTTACTCCTCTTAATACCGATAAGTACGGCAGACTTATGCCCGCAGAGAACCGTTTCCCGAGTTCAAAGGGCGGTAAAGGCTTTAAGCCGATTGCGGATTATGTTCATTCGCTCGGACTTAAATTCGGAATTCATATTATGAGGGGTATTCCGCGCCAGGCAGTACACGCCGATATGCCGATAAAAAACAGCACCTTCACCGCAAGGGAGGTTGCGCACCATTTCTCTGTGTGCAGCTGGAACACCGATATGTACGGTATGTATAACTGCAAGGGTGCGCAGGATTATTATAATTCCATCTTTGAGCTTTATGCGCAATGGGGCGTTGATTTTATCAAGTGCGACGATATCTGCGTTACCGAATTTCGCAAGTGGGATAATCCGTATTCAGCCGATTACGAAATTGAAATGATAAGAAATGCGATTGACGGCTGCGGTCGTGATATGGTTCTTTCTCTTTCGCCCGGTCCTGCTGAAATATCTTGCGCAAAGCACCTTGCAAAAAATGCAAATATGTGGCGTATGACAGGAGATTTCTGGGACGACTGGGGAAAACTTCACGATATGTTCTACCGCTGCCACCTTTGGGAAAACGAGGTTTCACAGGGCGCTTATCCTGACTGTGATATGCTGCCGCTCGGCAGACTTTCAAAAAACGGCAGCTGCCACGGCCCTCAGGACAGAATGACGCAGTTCACGCCCGAAGAGCAAATCACGATGATGAGCCTTTGGGGAATTTTCAGAAGTCCGCTTATGATGGGCGGAAATCTGCCTGATAACGACGATTTTACCCTCTCGCTTCTTACAAACGAGGAATATTTGAAGATGCACAGAGATTCAAGAGGCGCTCACGAATATTCAAGAAATGAGAAAAACGGCAAGGGTACAATCATATGGGTTGCAAGCGGTAAGGGCTGCAAATATGCGGCGCTCTTCAACACAAAGGATAAACCGACGTCCATATCACTCAACCTTTCCGACATCCTTATGCCGGACACAAAGTACAGCATTTACGACATTTGGGGCAAAGAGGTGCTCGGCACATATAAAAACAAATTCACCGCAAGGGTTCTTCCTCACGGCGCAGTACTTATTAAAATTATTAATGTATAAAATAAACCGGCTTCGATATACTTCGAAGCCGGTTATATTGTTTTGGCATATATGAAATCAGGCAAGCTTTGCCTGGCCGGTATTTAGCTGATAATACCTTCCGCCAAGCTCCATAAGCTGACGGTGGTCGCCTCGCTCTATAATCTCGCCGTGCTCAAGCACCATAATTGCATTTGAATTTCTTACGGTTGAAAGCCTGTGGGCAATAACGAACACCGTTCTGCCCTCCATCAGTCTGTCCATGCCGTGCTCGATATGCATTTCCGTTCTTGTGTCGATAGATGAGGTCGCCTCGTCAAGAATCATAACAGGCGGGTCGGCTACCGCTGCCCTTGCGATTGCAAGAAGCTGACGCTGTCCCTGTGAAAGATTTTCACCGTCGCCTGTGATTTCGGTTTTATATCCGTTTGTAAGGTGCTTGATAAACGAATGTGCCGACGCAAGCTTTGCTGCGGCAATACACTCCTCATCGGTTGCGTCAAGTCTGCCGTAACGAATATTGTCCATTACCGTGCCGGTGAACATATGCGTATCCTGAAGTACCATTGCAAGCGAGCGCCTTAAATCGTCCTTTTTGATGCGCTTAATATCAATACCGTCGTAGGTGATTGTACCGCTTTGAATATCGTAGAACCTGTTTATAAGGTTTGTAATAGTTGTTTTGCCGGCGCCTGTTGAGCCGACAAAGGCAATTTTTTGTCCCGGCTTTGCATAAAGGCTGATATTTTTAAGCACCTGCTTTTCCGGAACATAGCTGAAATCAACATTGTCGAAAACGACTTTGCCCTCAACTTTTATTCTTTTATCTCCGTCAACCCAGTACCATGCCTTTGCGCCGTTTTCCTCGGTTTCTTCAAGAGTTACCGTACCCTCGTCAACTTCGCTTTGCATATCCATAATCTCGAACACTCTCTCAGCACCTGCAAGCGCCGAAAAGATATTGTTCATCTGATTCATTATCTGATTTATCGGCTGGGTAAACTGTCTTAAGTTCGTAAGGAATGTGAAGTACGCACCGATATCAAGTCCTCTTGTAAGAACAAGTATACCGCCGACAAGGGTAATGGTTGCATAGTTTGCGTTGTTAATACCCATCGAGGTCGGTCCCATAATACCCGAATAGAAATTTGCCTTGGTTGCATTTTGACGATATTTGTCATTGAGCGTGTCAAACTCTCCCTTTGCAATATCCTCGTGGTTGAACACCTTTACAACCTTCATTCCCTCAATTGTTTCTTCAATATTGCCGTTCATTTCACCAAGCGACTTTTGCTGGAGTTTATAATACTTTCTCGTCTTCTTTGCTATAAAGGTTGAATTGACAACCATTATTGCAAGGAAAATACAGGCAACGAGGAACAGCCTCCATTCAAGCTTTATCATAATTACAATAATTCCGACAAATGAAAACACCGAGGATATAAGCTGAACAACAGACTGCTCGAGCATCATCTGGATATTGTCGATATCATTTGTGAAGCGGCTCATAATCTCGCCGTGCGTCTGTGAGTCAAAGTACCTTAACGGCAGAGTCTGCATATGATTAAATAAGTCTTTTCTGATCGTGTTTGTCGTGTTGTATGAAAGCTTCACCATAATTCTCGCCTGAATAAAAGTGAAAAGCGACGCACCTATATAAAACGACGAAACTATAATAAGGTTTTTAACAAGAAGTCTTATTCCTTCGCTTTGGAAGGTGCCGTTTGAAATTGTGTCGGCAACGTCATTAAGTATCGGTCTTAACCAGTATGACGCACCGACGGAGCATACCGTACTGAGTACAAGTGAAAGTGCAACAATTAAAAGAAGTGCTTTTCTTTTTCCGAAATATTTTATAATCCTGAGGAATGTTTTGCCCGCATTTTTAGGCTTTACCACTCCCGGATTTCTTCCGCCCATAGGTCCCGGCATTATTCAAGCACCCCCTTCTGCTGTGTCTGATATATTTCCTGATAAATCTTGTTTTCTTCAATAAGCTCGTCGTGTGTGCCGACGCCCTTTATCTCGCCGTCGTCAATAACAAGAATCTTGTCTGCGTCCTGAACTGACGATATGCGCTGTGCAATTATAAACACAGTCGTGTCGTTAAGCGAGGAATAAAAGCTTTCTCTGATTTTTGCTTCCGTCGCGGTATCCACTGCGCTTGTTGAGTCGTCAAGAATAAGGATTTTCGGCTTTTTAATCATTGCCCTTGCAATGCAGAGCCTCTGCTTTTGACCGCCCGAAAGATTGAGTCCGCCTTGCGAAAGGTCGGTTTCATAACCGTCCGGCTGCCTTAAAATAAAATCATGAGCCTGCGCCCATTTACAAGCGTCAATTATTTCTTCCTCGCTTGCATCGGGCTTTCCCCATTTAATATTACTGCTTATCGTTCCCGAGAAAAGAACATTTTTCTGAAGAACAACGCCGATTAGGTCTCGAAGAGATGTAAGGTCGTATTTTCTTACATCAACTCCGTCTATCAAAACTTCTCCTTCATTTACGTCGTAAAGTCTCGGCATTAGGTTAACAAGGCTTGATTTACCGCAGCCCGTCGAACCGATAATGCCGATAACCGATCCTGCCGGCGCCTTAAAGCTTATATTTTTAAGAACGGTGTCGCCCTCGTGATAGCCGAAGCTTACATTTTTGTATTCAACCTCACCCTTCGGCGACGCCGGTACATATGCGTTTTCAGGATTTGTTATGTCGATTTCCGTGTCAAGCACCTCAACAACACGGTCGCCGCAGACCTTTGCCCTTGCAAGCATTATGAAAAGCATTGATACCATCATAATGTTCATAAGCACCTGAAGAATGTATGAGGCAAGTACGGATATTTCCCCGACATCCATAATACCCTTTGCTGCGTCGTTTGCGCCGCGATAGTAGATATATATTATTACTACGTTCATCATAAGCATCAATATCGGCATTACGGATACGACTATGCCTGCTGCTTTGGCACCCTGTGCGGCAAGGTCGTCTGACGCCTTGTGAAACTTATTTTTCTCCCTGTCCTCGCGAACAAAAGCCTTTACAACTCTTATGCCGATAAGGTTTTCCTGGACAACTCTGTTTACGTTGTCAATTCTTTTCTGCATCTTCTTGAAAAGCGGGAAACCGAACTTGAGCACAATCGCAACTATAACAAAAATAATCGGCAAAAGCACAATTATAATAAGTGAGAGCTTATGGTTGATGCGAAATGCAAGAACAGCGGCAACAAGCATTAATGCAGGCGCTCTGAAAAACATACGAAGCCCCATCATAAGCGTATTTTGAAGCGCCGTGATATCGTTTGTCATTCTTGTTGTGAGCGACGAGGTTGAAAACGAGTCGATATTCTTAAACGAAAATTCGCTTACTTTTTTATATACGTCATTTCTCAGCCTGTATGAAAACTTCTGGCTTGCAACCGATGAAGCCTTCATTGTTGCAAGACCTCCGCAAAGACCGATTACGGCAAGCGCAAACATAATAAGACCGAACTTAACGGCATCGCTTATCTGTGCGCCCTCGCTGTTTACATTGTTGTAAACGAGGTTTGCAATCTTCGGAAGTGAAAGCTCGCAGATCGCCTCGATAATCATACCAAGTGCGCTGACAAAACAAAGCGTCCACAAGCCGTGAAGATATTTTGAAAGCTTTTTAACCATTACAGCAGTCCTCCTTTATCATATTGTCAATTATTTTGTCAAGCATATCGGAGAGCAGAAGCTTTTCCTCATCACAAAGCTCAGAGGTAATATCCGACTCCTGAAATGCCATTTTCTTTTTTATGTTTTCCGTTGCGGCTTCGCCCTTTTCGGTAAGGTATAGCCGTATCGTTCTTGCGTCGTTTTCGTCAGGCTTTTTTTCAATAAAGCCCGCCTTTTCCATTCGCTTTACGCTTACGCTTGCCGTTGCGGGCGTTATCCCGAGTATCTCTGCAAGTCGGCTTAGGGTTATTCCTTCTTCGTGCCTTAGCGTTATAATTATATGGTGTTGTCCCGAAAAAAGCCCTTCTTCTCCTGCTACTTTGTTAAAGCGGTTTCGAAGAAGCTTTGACGCCATATTAACTCTCGGTCCTATCACACCTCGCTCGGGGCGTTTTAGTTCACATCGGTTTATAGACATTTTATAACCATCCTGAATATTTTTAGTTGACTAATTATTAGTCGGCTAACTTATTTTATCACTTTATTTATAAATGTCAATCTTTTTATTGAACATTTATAATTTGTGTGTTAGAATAACTGACAATAAACAAACGCAAGCAGGTTTAATTATGGATTTATGCGATTTAGCTACAATTAAAAAAGTTATGTCACGCCATGGCTTTACCTTTTCAAAAGCGCTCGGTCAGAACTTTCTGATTAATCCCGATGTGTGTCCTGAAATGGCACATTCACTCGGCGCAAACGAAAAGACGGGCGTGCTTGAAATCGGCGCAGGCGTCGGCGTTCTTACAAAGGAGCTTGCAAAGGTTGCGGGAAGAGTTGTAAGCGTTGAACTTGACAAGCGACTTTTCCCCGTACTTGAGGAAACGCTTGACGGTTTTGACAACATTGAGCTTGTAAACGACGATATTATGAAGCTTGACTTTTGTGCCTTTCTTGAAGAGAAGTTTGACGGCTGTGACAGTATTATGGTTTGCGCAAACCTGCCGTATTACATCACATCCCCGATTGTTATGCTTCTTCTTGAAAGCGGTGCGCCCATCGACAAAATTGTCGTTATGGTACAAAAGGAAGCAGGCGAAAGGCTTTGCGCCGGTGTCGGCTCCCGCCTTGCAGGAGCGGTAACGGTTGCCGTTAATTACTATGCCGACAGCGAAATTCTTTTTGATGTCGGAAGGGAGAGCTTTATGCCAAGTCCAAAGGTTGATTCGGTTGTTATCTCTCTTATGCCGAGAAAAGAGAAAAAGTACAACGTTTCTGATGAAAGGCACTTTTTCACCGTTGTAAAATGTGCCTTTGCGCAAAGAAGAAAAACGGCTCTTAACTCTATTTCAAACACGCTCGGTGTAAAAAAAGAAATGGTGGCAGACGTATTTGACAAGCTTGCGATAGACAAAAACATCCGTGCCGAGAAACTTACAATGGAAGAGCTTATCAGTATTGCAGAGCAATTATAAATTTGCAGTTACCGGTAAGCTTATGCTGATTTGCACATATAAATTATAAACGGAGGAAGCACTATGAAGGACAACACAAAGGTCTTTGCCGAATATCCGGTGCCGAAAGCCGTTATGACAATGGCTTTACCGAGTATGCTCGGTATGTTAATAAATATAATATATAACCTTGCAGATACATTTTTTGTCGGACAGACAGGCGACAGCAATCAGGTTGCAGCAGTAAGCGTATCAATGCCTGTGTTTCTGTTCGCCCTTTCAATCGGAAATCTTTTCGGCGTGGGCGGCTGTGCGTTTATAAGCCGTTCGCTCGGAGAAGGCAGAACTGACAGGGTTAAGCAGATTTCCAGCTTCTGTGTTTATGCCTCAATAATCTGCGGTATAGTTTTAGGCGCCCTTTTCTTTGCATTTCGCAGGCCGATTCTCTACCTCGTCGGAGCAAGCGATTATACAATTGATTATGCGTGCGACTATCTTATGTGGATTGCTCTGGGCTCGCCGTTCGTCGTCGTTTCTATTATGGCTTGTAATATTATACGCGGCGAAGGCTCTGCAAAGGATTCCATGCTCGGAATGGTTATCGGTCAGCTTGTAAATATCGTGCTTGATCCGATATTTATACTTTCAAAGGGAGATATGCTTTTCGGCTTTAAGCTTCCGTTCGGTCTTTCGATGGGAGTTGCCGGCGCTGCCGTTGCAACAATACTCGGTAATATTGTTTCTGTTTTATACTTTCTTATATATTTCCTCAAAGGAAAAAGTATGCTCAGCATTACACCCGGGCGCTTTACACTCAAAAACGGAATACCCGGCGGCGTTATCAGCGTAGGTCTTCCTGCGGCGCTTAATAACCTTCTTATGAGTATCAGCAATATTCTCATTAATATTGTGCTTTCGGGTTACGGCGACGTTCCTGTTGCGGCGATGGGCATTGCTATGAAGGCAAATATGCTTGTTGTAATGCTTCAGCTCGGTCTTGCGCAGGGTATGCAGCCGATTGTCGGCTACTGCTTCGGTGCAAGAAATTACGAAAGAATGAAAAAGGTAATGCGTTTTTCAGCTTTGTGCAACGTACTTATCGGCTCCGTTATGACCGCGTTTTATGTATTGTTCAAGCAGAATGTTATTGAGCTGTTTATTGAAAATGACGAGGTTATCGAAATCGGAGTAAAGATGCTTGTTGCGCTTATGTCAGCGGGTCCGCTTATCGGTATTATGTTCGTCCTCAATTTCTCGTTTCAGGGAATGGGTATGGGCAAGCAAAGCCTTCTCCTTTCAGCAGGAAGACAGGGCCTTGTATATATTCCCCTTCTGTTTATCCTCAACCGCCTTGTCGGGCTTGAGGGAGTTATATGGGCTCAGCCGTGCGCTGATTTTATGTGTATCATAATGGCGTTCTTAATGTGGACGGTAATTAAAAGAAAGCTTAAAAACGAAAACAAATAATTCAAAAGAGTCCTTCGCATTAATTGTTTTTAATCTTTTCTTGTGCTTTTTCGTTTGAATTTGAAAGAATTACACAACTTATTGTGGTTAGGTTAAATTTTGAATAAATTGTAAATTTTTCTTCAAAAAAAGCCTTTACAATTAGCATCTTTAATGCTATAATCATATTTAACAAAGTATAATTTTATTTTAATACACAATATATGAGGTGTTTACTATGAGAAAATTACTTGCTATCGCAATGGCTGCAATTATGTCAGTTTCTGTTTTATCAGTAGCTGTCGTTCCTGCAATGGCTGCAGTAAGCAGTCCTGCTCCTATCATCATTGATGACGACGCAGAGCCGGAACTTGAGGTTAACGGTCAGACAACTACTACTGATATCACTTATTCTCCTGATGAGAATGACCATACAATAATTACATTCGTTTATACCGGTGACGGCGAGCTTATCGGTTGGGAAGACAACCTTAAGAATTTAGGCTTAACTGAAGGCACAGACTATACTGCTGTTATGAATCCTGACAAGAGCTATACTATTCACCTTATGTCAAACGAAGCTATTCAGGACTGGAACGACGGTAAAGTTATAGTTAACGCTATCGTTGAATTCCCTGAACCACAGCCTACAACAAAGAAGGACGGTTCTTCAAAGTCACCAAAGACAGGTGCTGACACCGCTATCGTAGCAGGCGCTGTTGCACTTGCAGGTGCAGGTTTTGCTGTACTCGGCGCAACAAAGAAGAAGGACGCTGAATAATTTCAAAATATATATTGCCTGTTTACCTTAGGGTGAACAGGCTTTGTTTTTATAAGAGGAAAACTTATGCAAGATAACCGGGAATTTGAGCCGATTGAGGCTGAAGAAAAAAAGAAAAGTGACGGAAAACGTCTTTTTCTGATATTTATAATAGTATTCGCAATCGTTTTCTGCGCTGTATATTTCGGCGCAAAGTATTATTATAATAGAAAAGCGGAACCTGCGACAACAACCCTTCCCGCATCCACCGCTCAGACGATTGACGACAGGGTTGAAAACCCTATTGATTTCAAAACGCTTATTGAGGGTAACAGCGATATATACGCTTATATCTATATTGAAGATACGAATGTAAGCTACCCCATTGTTCAAAGCCCGACAGACGATGAATTTTATCTTAAACATTCGGCTGAGGACAAAAGTTATCTTCCGCAGGGTGCAATTTACACCGAGCTTTGCAACCACAAAAACTTTAACGACCCATTCACGATTATTTACGGACATAATAATTACGGCGATTCAATGTTCACAACTCTTCACTATTTTGAGGACAGTGAATTTTTCGAAAGTCATCCGTATTTTTATATTTACACTCCTGACAGGCGGCTAACCTATCAGGTTGTGTCGGCGTTCAAATATGACGACCGCCATATTATGAATATGTATACAAACTTTTCCAACCGCACGCTTGTCGATGATTTTCAAAAGGTTGTGCTTAACCCCGAATCATCGCTGAAAAATGTTCGGGAGGAACTTGACGTTACAGTTGACAGAGACAGCAAATTTGTTATATTATCTACCTGTATAACAAATCAACCATCAAGCAGATATTTAGTATGCGGAGTGTTAACAAAAGATGAAAAGACCTATTGATCCGAGTCTTGACTCCTTTGACAACGAGCTTTTCGGCTCAATCGGAGAAGAGATTAAAGAGGAAAAAGAGAATATCGGCGACAAAAGAGTGAGTATGAATATCTTCGACTTAAGCGATGATAAAGAGGCGGAGACCGACCTTGCTATCAAGGAAACAAGTATCGAGGAAAACAAGGACTCCTCGCACCATCATCACCACCATCACCACCATCATTCATCAGAGTCGGACGACTCGTCACACAGTCACTCTTCGTCACACCGCCATTCCTCCGGCAGTCACCATTCTTCGTCGCACAGCCACTCGTCCTCGTCGAAGAGTCACAGCTCGGCAAAAAAGAGCGGCAAAAACTCAGACAAAAAGAAGAAGTCCCCTGCTGCAAAAATTCTTATTGCCATTCTTGCAATAATCCTTGCAATCGTTCTTGCGATTGCGGCAACAGTCGGCGGACTTTATCTCAGAGGAAGAAACGACCTTAAAAACGCCGACCAAAACGATTATAACGAAACTATCACCTACGACGGTAAAACATATCAGTATAACGAGGATGTTATCGCCTTTGCGTTTATGGGCATCGACAAGAGAGAGCTCGGACTTGAGGATAACCTCGTCGGCACTGCCGGACAGGCTGATATGTGTATGGTTGCAGGACTTAACAAAAAAACGGGCGAAATAAAGCTTATTGCCGTTCCCCGTGACACTATGGTTGAGGTTGATCAGTACACAACAAGCGGTTTTCTCGTTGGTACCCAGACGATGCAGGTTTGTCTGAGCTACGCCTATGGCGACGGTTACGATTCATCAGCGAAAAACACGATGACCTCGCTTAGCCGTATTCTTCTTAATGTTCCGATTGAAAAATATGTTGCGCTCGACCTTGACGGTATCGCACCGCTTAATGACACAATCGGCGGTGTTGATATTGACAATGCACTTTTCTCAATCCCCGAATACAACATCTATGAGGGACAGAGCGTTCACCTTGAAGGCGATATGACGGAGGCTTACGTCCGCCAGAGAAGCATGGACAACATCAACGCCTCATTAAACCGTACTGAGCGACAGATTCAGTACCTTAAGGCATATGCGTCTCAGCTTGCTCCCGCAGTTATGAAGGATTTTGGCACGGTCAACAGACTTTATAACCTTGCGACAAGATACAGCACAACCAACGTTTCAGTTTCAAACGCAACTTATCTTGCTTCACTTCTTCTTACAAACGGCGTTACGGATTTTGAAACCTATCGCCTTACAGGTGAGATGAAGCCAAGCGAGATCAAGGACGAAAAAGGAACGGTTTACGCCGAGTTTTATCCCGATGAGGATTCGCTTTACCACGCAGTACTCGGCACCTTTTATACCCCGGTTGATTAATTTTAGGAGAAATACTATGAATAACGAAACAAAAAAAATGCTCTCGGTTTATGCTACAAAAATAAGAATGGGCATAATCGAAAGCACACACGGCGCAAAGGCAGGACACCCGGGCGGAAGCTTATCCTCCGCCGACCTCTTTGCATACCTCTATTTCAACGAAATGAGAGTTGACCCGAAAAACCCGAAGGCTGAGGACAGGGACCGCTTTGTTCTTTCAAAGGGACATTGTGCGCCCGGACTTTACAGTGCGCTTGCGCTTAAGGGCTACTTTCCCGTTGAGGATTTGCCGACGCTTCGTCACATTGACTCTTACCTTCAGGGACATCCGAATATGAATACGGTTCCCGGCATTGATATGTCGACAGGCTCACTCGGCCAGGGTATCAGCGCAGCTGTTGGAATGGCAAAGGGTGCAAAATATCTCGGCAAGGATATAAATGTTTATTCGCTTTTGGGTGACGGCGAAATTGAGGAAGGTCAGGTCTGGGAGGCAATGATGTTCGCTGCCCAGTACGAACTCGACAACCTTTGCGTATTCATCGATTCAAACGGACTTCAGATTGACGGTGCGTGCGAAGAGGTTATGAGTGCAGAGCCTATTGACGAAAAACTCAGGGCGTTTGGCTTTGAAGTTATGACAATCAACGGAAATAATTTTGATGAGCTTGAAAAAGCGTTTGAAGCCTTCCACAACACAAAGGGCAAGCCATTCGGCTGCATTATGAAAACCGTTAAGGGCAAGGGCGTTTCTTATATGGAAAATGCTGTTGACTGGCACGGTAAGGCTCCTAATGACGAGGAGTTTGAAATTGCAATGGCTGAATTAAGAGCAAAGCTTGCAGAGCTTGAGGAGGCGTAAAAATGGCAGATGTTAAAATGATTGCAACCCGTGAAAGCTACGGCAATGCGCTTAAAGAGCTTGCTGCCGATGGTGCTGACAAATTAGTTGTTCTTGACGCAGACCTTTCGGCTGCTACAAAAACAGGCATATTCAAAAAAGCTTATCCCGAGCGCCACATAAACTGCGGTATCGCAGAGGCCAATATGATGTGCGTTGCTGCAGGACTGAGCACAATGGGACTTGTTCCCTTCGCTTCAAGCTTTGCGATGTTTGCTGCAGGCAGAGCCTTTGAGCAGGTAAGAAACACAATCGGTTATCCTCACCTTAACGTTAAAATCGGCGCAACTCACGCGGGTATATCTGTTGGTGAAGACGGCGCTTCACACCAGTGCTGCGAGGACTTTGCTCTTATGAGAGCAATTCCCGGTATGGTTGTTATATGCCCTGCAGACGATGTTGAGGCAAGGCAGGCGGTTAAGGCTGCTTATCATTATAACGGTCCGGTTTACCTTCGCTTCGGAAGGCTTGCTGTTCCTGTTTTTCACGATGAAAGCTACAAGTTTGAAATCGGTAAGGGCGAGGTTATCCGTGAAGGAAATGATGTTACTATCATTGCAAACGGACTTCTTGTTAATGAAGCTATTGAGGCAGGCAAAGCACTTGAGGCAAAGGGTATCGGCGCTGAAATAATCAATATCGCAACAATCAAACCGCTTGACGAGGAGCTTATTATCGCTTCCGCCAAGAAGACGGGTAAGGTTATCACCGTTGAGGAACATTCGGTTATCGGCGGACTCGGCGAAGCAGTTTGCTCCTGCTTGAGCGAAAACTGTCCGACTCCTGTAAAGCGCATCGGCGTTTATGACGAATTCGGCCACAGCGGTCCTGCGCTTGACCTTCTTAAGCAGTTTGGACTTTCTGCTGAGAATATCGAAAGGGTCGCAACAGAATTTGTAAAATAATATAATAATCAAAGAACAAGACTTCCGTTTAAGCGGAAGTCTTGTTCTTCTTTCTGAAAATTTATCAACACCTATTAGCGTTATTCTTTTTTCATTTCTTCAAGCGAAACAGGAGCTGTGTCGGCAACCTCGATTTTGTTCGCCTGCATCCAGAGTGACGGCGTTACTCTTAGCTTATAGCCGTAGCCTGCATCCATCTGCCAATGTGCCATCGGTGCTTCGGGCAATCCGTAGCAGGAAAGAATCGTCATAAGCACACCTGCGTGCCCGACAATAGCAATCGTTTGTGTTCCTGCCTTGATACAGCCGTTTACAACCTTCTCAAACGCCCGGCAGATTCTTTGCACAAATTCGGCGTTGCTTTCTCCAAACGGTGCTCTTGCGTTTATATCCCCGCGAAGCCACTCGGTAAAGTCTTCGTTGTCTTTAAGCTCGTCAGCAGTCAAGCCCTCAAACTCGCCGAAATTATACTCTATGAATTCATTAATTGTAATAATTTTGTTATCAGGAAACATAATTTTTGCCGAGTCCATACACCTTTTAAGAGGCGAGGAAAACACCGCCTCGACACTCGGATAATGCTCGTGCGCCTTGATGTAACGAAGGGCGGATACACTATCTGTAGTTAGTGGCAAATCTGTATGCCCAATATACTGTGCGTTTAAGTTTCCTTTTGTGAGTCCGTGACGAAAAAGATATATCGTAAAGGTTTTCATCTTCGAAACCCTCCTTTTTAAGCCAAATATTACAAAAATATAACAAAGCAAAATACCCGCTTTACAAACTGTAAAGTTAAGATTATAATACTATTTGTATTATAAAGGGCAGTTTGCCCATATGAAACAGAGGAATTAAATTATGGATAATAACGAGGAAAAGAAAACTGCAAAAAAGCAGTCCAAA
Source organism: Ruminococcaceae bacterium UBA7030 (assembly GCA_002494125.1). Classification (GTDB taxonomy): domain Bacteria; phylum Bacillota; class Clostridia; order Oscillospirales; family Acutalibacteraceae; genus Eubacterium_R. The sequence continues at coordinate 14,946 of DLBD01000076.1, forward strand.
GCACGCTCCAAAGAAAGCGTTTCAAGCTTTGCAAAAATGCTCGTTACCCTCAGGAATGAAAGAAACATCAGCCAGAAAAAAGCATCTGCTGATTTAGGTATAAGTCAGGCTCTTTTAAGCCACTATGAAAAGGGAATTCGTGAATGCGGACTTGATTTTGTAATCCGCTGCAGCGAGTATTACGGCGTAACAACCGACTATCTTCTCGGCGTGAGCAACAGCAGAACCGGTATTGACCTTTCTCTTGACGAGGGTAATGACGACGGCGTAACAATTTCGACTATCGCCAAGGGAACAAATATGCTTCTCGATGTAATCGGAGCGTCAAAGAATAAAAACGCAATTCAGTTTTGCCTTGACTACTACACACTCTGTCTTTACAGAGGTTCTCTCACCATGGCTAAGGCAGGCGTTCTCCCAAAGGAGATGTTCAAGCTTGACCTTAATTTAGGAAGAGAGCTTGCGTCAGCCGCCATTGCGATTGAGGATGCAAAATTTGTGTTCGTCGAAGACAAGTCGAGAACAGGCTCCGACTCAATGTCGGACACACCTATTCAGTCACTCATTGAGCTTGCAGAGGAAAAAATACTCTCAAACTTTTATATCGAGTAATCATTAAATCCAAGGGACGCACAAGCGTCCCTTTTTTATTAAAAACAAAGAACAAATGAATATTGATTGAGCAGACCGCACCCCGCCGCCGATTATAATGATATCTGGTTTTGCTCCGTGCGGATAAATTCTGTAATAATCTTTGACGAAACATCGGCTGCAATTTTCTTAAAGGTCGGATAATCAAGCTGCGAGTCCTCATCGCCGCCGTCGCTGATTGAGCGAACAACGGCAAACGGCACGCCGTTTGCGGCACACACGTGACCGATTGCGCCGCCCTCCATTTCGCCGCAGATTGCCCCGAATTCATCTGCAATAAACTCCTTGAGCTTTGTGTCTGCGATGAAGGTATCGCCGCTTGCAATAACACCCCTGTGAATTTTTTCACCACGGCGTATTGCGGTTTGGGCAAGACGCTGTGAAAGGTCCGCGTCGGTATCAATCATAACAGTATTAAGACCTGTGATGAAACCCCTCGGCTCGCCGAGGGCGGTTATATCAAGGTCATATTCACAGACCTGTGTTGCTATAACAACATTTTTAATTGCAACGTCCTTACAAAGCGAGCAGCCGACACCCACGTTTATAATTTTATCCGCGTCAAATTTATCAATCATAATCTGAGCGCAGATTGCGGCATTCACCTTAGCCGGCGAGCACTGCGCAACGCAGACAAGCACATCCTCAATAAATCCGCAGACAAAGTCAATTCCCGCAAGCTTTGTTACGGTTTTGTTTTTTACAAGTGCCTTGACAGCGTCAACCTCAACGTCCATTGCACCGATAATACCAAGCATAATTATTCTCCCGAAATCTGATGGTTTACTTTTCTTCTTGTGTGTTGCACAAATGCGCAATACCAAATATAGTGTTATTATAATATATAATATAAATAAATACAAGATTTATTATTTTTTTGTTGACAAGTCTTATTAATTTATAATATAATAATCGTCGATATTGTGGAGAGGTATCCTTATCTCTCATACAGACAATACAATATGCCTGTGTAATACCAACACAGAGATTATAAAAGATTAAGACAAGTTTAGTCTTTAGTAAGGAGTGAATCAGAATGAAGAGAACTTTCCAGCCAAAGAAAAGACATGCAAAGAAGGAGCATGGCTTCAGAAAGAGAAT
>DLBD01000078.1 GCA_002494125.1 Ruminococcaceae bacterium UBA7030
GGCGTTGGTATGATGGAATGTAAGAAGGCTCTCGTTGAGTCTGACGGTGATATGGAAAAGGCAATCGACTTCCTTCGCGAAAGAGGTCTCGCAGCAGCACAGAAGAAGGCATCAAGAATTGCTGCCGAGGGTGTTGTTCTTCCTTATTACGATGCACAGGCAAAGAAGGGCGTAGTTGTTGAGGTTAACTCAGAAACTGACTTCGTTGCAAAGAATGAGAAGTTTATGTCTTTTGTTGAGGGTGTTGCAAGAACAATTATTGCAACAAATCCGGCTGATGTTGAAACTCTCTGCAATACAGAGTATGACGGTACAGGCAGAACAGTAACAGAAACTCTTAATGACCTTGTTCTTGCTATCGGTGAGAATATGAAGATTCGTCGTTTTGAGTGTATGGATGGTATCGCACAGACATATATCCACGGCGGCGGTTCAGTCGGCGTTATGGTTGGCTTTGATGTTGCTGACGAGTCCAAGGCTGATACTGATGAGTTCAAGGCAATGAGCAAGAACGTTGCTATGCAGATTGCCGCTATGAATCCTTCATATCTTGAGGAAGCTTCGGTTCCTGCTGACGAGCTTGAAAAAATGCGTTCAATCACTGTTGACAGCGCTCTTAATAAACCGGATTCACTTCCTATGCCTATCCTTACTTCTCTTATCAAAGAGGCTATCGAGGGCAAGAAGTGGGCTGATGAAGACTGCACAACATATGAAGGTCTTGACAATAAGCAGAGAAAGAATTTCACTAACTTCATTTCAAAGGAAGCATTTGAAAAGCTCGCTGAAATCGCAGTTTCACACAAGGCTGAAATCGTTGACAACAAGATTTTCACAGGTCTTGTTCACGGTAGATTCACAAAGCAGATTAAGGAAATCTGCCTTTTAGAGCAGGAGTTCGTTCGTTCTGATCTTTTCAAGGGTTCAGTAAAGGGTTATGTTGATTCGGTTGCTAAGGAGCTTGGCACTGAAATCAAGGTTAACGGCTTTATCCGTATGCTCAAGGGCGACGGTCTCGAGAAGAGAGAAGAAAACTTTGCCGAGGAAATCGCAAAGCAGATTAACGGCTAAATCCCGTATACGAAGAGCATCTCGATTGAGATGCTCTTTTTTCTGTTAAAGTACTTATAAGAGTCGTGCTGGATACTTTTAATGATAATGCTCTTTACAAAAACGATAACAAAAACCGTTTTTACATTTCTCCGCCCGTAGTAAAAATGAAGAAGAAAAGAAAGTGGTACAGAATATTCCTTTCAAATATAAAAAATATTTTTACAAAGGAATTATAAGGCAGCTTCAAGGTATTTCCTTGACTGCCTTATTTTATTATTGAAAAATTATTAAAAATATGTTATATTATAAGTGGAAAACTATGTATTATGGGAAGTGATACTGTGAATAAAAGAATATTATCTATGGTTTTAGCTCTTGTGCTTATATTGAGCATTCTTGCAGGCGCAGATATTGTCGGTATCGGTGCTTCAAAAACAAGCGGCTCCTGCGGCACAAAGGCAAGTTATTCATATAATTCGTCAACAAAAACTCTGACTATTTCAGGCTCGGGTGCAACAAACAATTATGGATTAACATCTCTTAAAAGAGCACCTTGGTACGATTTTAAGTCGGAGCTTACTGCCATCGTGGTTGAAGAAGGAATTACCGAAATCGGTCAGCTTAATTTCTATAACTGCACAAGCCTTACCTCATTGTCGCTTCCGACATCGCTTAAAAAAATCGGAGGAGGAACTGCTAATTACGGCGCATTCAGAGAGTGTACTGCGTTAACCGATTTAACTTTCCCCGAAGGGCTTGAAACGATTGACGATATGGCGTTTCGCGGTTGTACCGCCCTAAAAACAGTAACCTTACCGGGAACAATAACAACGCTTGGTATTTCTGTTTTTCAGGACTGCTCAAATCTCGAAACCGTAAACTTCGGTGAGGGTATGACCTCAACAGGCGTTCAGACCTTCCGTGATTCAGGTCTTAAGTATGTAAACTTCTCATCTACAATAACGACTATTTCCGCATATACTTTCTTTAACACGAGAATTGTAACTATTGAAATTCCGGATAACGTAACAGCTATAGGAACAAGGTCTTTTGCTGACTGTACTCATCTTACAACTGTGACGGTTCATAATCCAAATACAGAGTTTCAGGGCATAATCGGTGAGGATCCTTTTAATGGTTCTGAGCAGTCGATTACCTTCTACGGTCACAGTGGCTCCACAACGCAGACTTATGCCGAAACGAAGAACTATAAATTTTTATCTCTTGATGATTGCGAACATGAAAGCACTCATGAGGTTATTACAGTTGAGCCGACTTGTACCGAAATAGGCACGTCAACGCAGGTTTGCGACACCTGTGGCTTTACTGTTTCATCGTCCGATATACCTGCAACGGGCCATTCCTATGAAATTATTGACGAGGTTGACAAAACCGACGAAAGCAAGTCGGACTGTGACGGGCATATTTACAGAACATATGAGTGTTCAGTATGCCATGATATTAAAGAAGAAACCGAACATGTTAATTATGTTGAAGGTTATTATGACTACACTAACACTGCTACCTGCACAAGACCGGGTATAGAAACATATACCTGCAACGTTGAAAGCTGTCAGAAAACCGAAAGACACATTTCTCCTGCCGGAAATCATAATGTTGAAAGCTGGACTGTTGTTTCGGAGCCTGACTGCACAAAGGCCGGAAGTCAGCAGGGCGTATGCACAATCTGCGGCGAAACGGTAACACAGGAAATCCCTGCAACCCAACATGACAATATTTTAATTGATGAATTCGATAATACTGAGGAAGACGGTCATACCTATAAGATTTATAAGTGCAGTATCTGCGAAGAACAGACCGTTGAGGCTACACATGTTGAATGGATGGAAGGCTTCTACGACACAGAAACAATTATTGCACCGAGATGCGTAATTGACGGCGTCGGAAGAGACGTCTGCACCGTTGACGGATGTAATGAAACACGAACAGTAACCTTACCTGCAAACGGACAGCACGACTGGTATGTGACCTCCACAACTGAGCCTACCTGTACTACTGCCGGTGCAACATATTATGCTTGTAATAACTGCACGCTTACAAAGCAGGAAAGAACATCTGCGCTCGGCCATGACTATGTAAAGGATGAAGAAAATTCTGTTGCGCCTTCATGTACCGCTGACGGATATGATTTTCTTAAATGCTCACGCTGTTCGTCGTCCCAGAGAAATGTTATTCCTGCAACAGGACACACTCCTGAAGAGGGAACCTATACTGTTGTAACTGAGGCGTCGTGTACGTCTGACGGACTTGCAACCGCGACGTGTGCTACCTGCGGTGAGAATTACGAGATTGTACTTAAAGCACTCGGCCACGATTATCAGGATGTAATGGTTGAAATAGACGGAAAGCCCGGGCACGCAATGAAAACACCAACCTGCTCAAGATGCGGTCGTACCGAAAGCGCTGAGCTCGTTCACAACGAGTGGATTGAAGGATATTATTCGACGAGAGTAATTACTGAAGGCACCTGCGTCGTTGCAAGGGTTACTCGTGATACCTGTTCAATCTGCGGTGAAACAAGAACTAATACAATCGCTGCACCGGGACATGATTATTCCTATACGGGACTTGATGATGGCGGAAATCTGACTTACACTTGCTCAAGGTGTAATAATGTTGCCACAAGAACTCCTGATACCGTTATGGCTCTGTGGAGAACGAGCTACATTAATCATAATCCGTCTGAATTTACTCTCGGTTATCTCTTGAATCTTGATAACAACAGTTATATTAATGCAAAGGATTATGCTCTTCTTAAGAGAGCTTACAATGCAAAGAAGCAGGAGGATGAGTCTACAACTGACTCATCAACGTCTGACACAACAAAAGGTCATGACACACCTATTATTCCAATCGGATAGTTTTAAGCGAAATGCGGTACAATAGTACTTCATTTCGCTTTTTATTTTGTAACTAAATTTTAACCATATATTCTATTTACATTATTTATTATTTATATTATTATATAGAGGAGAATTATATATTATCCTCGGAGGTTAAAAATGAGTATAGCATATAAAAGAATATTACTTAAATTAAGCGGCGAGGTGCTTGCCGGCGAAAAGGGAACAGGCATCGACAACGATACTGTCATCAAAATCTGCAAGGCAGTAAAAGAGGTTGCCGATTTAGGAGTTGAGGTTGGAATTGTAGTCGGCGGCGGAAACTTCTGGAGAGGAAGAACAAGCGAACATATGGACAGAACAAGAGCTGACCATATCGGTATGCT
>DLBD01000052.1:0-279 GCA_002494125.1 Ruminococcaceae bacterium UBA7030
GTTTTGTCAATAAACGGTATAAATTTCATAACAACATCCTCGTGTGATTTGTTTGCATTTTTTAGTAGTAAAGGCGCGCCGATACTTTTTTTACATATACGGCTCCCACTTTACATCTTCTTTATAGGGATTTTCCATATTATTCTTATCATAATACCCTTGCGGGAATTTAATGTCGGTATTTGCCGAAGCCGCTTTTGTGTTGACTTCTTCGCTCTCGCCGGGGCGCACTAACCTTGCGACCACCACAAACCTGCCCTCTTCAATATCCGATTTATC
>DLBD01000052.1:411-6857 GCA_002494125.1 Ruminococcaceae bacterium UBA7030
TCCTCTAAATACAGCGGGAAATTTTGCTCGTAGCAATCCACAAAGTTATATTCGAGGGTATAGCCATCATCCAAATCGGCGGTACTGTTGACCAAAAATGCCGCAATGATTTTCCACTTGGTATCGCCGTAAACCGTGTTAAACTCCACCAACGGGTGGTCCCGGTAAAATGACAGCTCGCGGTAACCGAGCAGCTCTGCAAAGACCATATTATCGAGCATATTATGACCGTAAATCGTGGTGTTTTTATCGACCGCGGTCAGCTTGCCGCCGTTTTGCGCAAAGAGGTTTTTGGGCTTGTTTCTAAAATCCAAAAAGGGATTGCCGTAAACCGAATAATTTCCGTAAAAATCCTTGCGCAGGTAGGTATCGTTATCACCGGTTTGCACCACCGGCACATCCACACCCGTATCCCGAATGCGCAGCCAACCGATAAAGTCGGAATTGATGCTTTGCAAATCCTTGTACTTTTCCATTTCGCCCGCGTCGTTTGTTTCATCGCTGTCGCTCACCAAGCCGGAAAGCTCCTTGGCTTGCGAATACTGCTTGCGCTGCGAAAAGCGCTGGGCAAAGTAAATGCCGCAGACAATCAGCGCAATAATGCTGATTAAAAACACCAGCTTGCGCACGACCTCGCCGGCGCGGTCTCCCTTCCACGGAAAGAGAAATTTTAAAAATCGAATTGCGATGTTCGGCTTTTTGCTCTCACTCATTGATTTCTTCCTTTACAAGCTCCAATGCGCGCTGCGCAAAGGCAGTGCGGTTTTGCTCTCTGTCCGAAAGCCCGGTGCTGATTTTGAGCACCTTGGTTTTTCCTTGGTAGTGCAGCCCTGCAAAGCAGGTGCCGTTTGGCTTTTCGGGCGTGCCGCCGGTCGGTCCGGCAATCCCGGTGGTGGAAAGCCCGATATCGGCGCCGCCGTTTTTTGCGGCGCACTGCGCCATTTCGCGCGCAGTCTGCTCGCTGACCGCGCCGAAGCGCTCGAGTGTTTCGCGCTGCACACCTAACTGCCCGCGCTTGATTTCATTTGCATAAGATACAATGCCGTAATCAAACACCTCGCTCGCGCCCGCAACATCGGTAATCAGCTTTGCGAGCAAGCCGCCGGTGCAGCTCTCGGCAGTGGCAATTTTTAAATGCTTTTGCCGCAACAGGGCAACGACTTCTTCGTTTATCTTCATCCGATAACCACCACTTTTGTCTGCTCCAATGCCTGCGCAATCATCTCGCTCCAATCCACCTGTTGCTGCGCATGCACCACATTTTCAAGCTCGGGCTTGGTGTTGGGGTGCTTGGGAGTAAATACCGTGCAGCAGTCCTCGTAAGGCTGAATTGACGTTTCAAACGTGTCAATCTTTCGTGAAATTGCGATTATTTCCTCCTTGTCCATACCGATACAAGGTCGAAATACAGGTATCTGTACGGCACAGTCCGTGCAACCGAGAGCATAAATTGTCTGGCTTGCGACCTGACCGACGCTTTCACCTGTAATGAGTGCAGAGCATCTTTGCTCGTTTGCAATCCTTTCGGATATCATCATCATAACTCTTCTCATAATTATTGTGAAATATTCTTCAGGGCAGTTGTCGCGAATAGCCTCCTGAATTTTTGTGAAGGGGACAACAAAGGTTGCGATAACTCCCGAATACCTTGCCACTTTTTTGAGAAGCTCCATAACTTTCATTTCCGCAAGCTCGGAGGTGTAAGGCGGTGAAGCGAAATGAACGGCACACAGCTCGATACCTCTTTTTGCCATCATATATGCCGCAACAGGTGAGTCGATACCGCCGCTGATAAGAATAGCAGCCCTTCCGCTTGTGCCTGTCGGCATACCGCCGGCACCTTTTATGTTGTTGCCTCTTACAAATGCGTAATTGTCCCTCACCTCAACCGTGACGATGATATCGGGATTATGAACGTCGACCTTGAGATGATTGAAACGGGAAAGGATGTAGCCGCCAAGCTCCCTTGAAATCTCCGGAGATTTCATAGGGAATTTTTTGTCCGAGCGCTTTGCCTCAACCTTAAAGGTTTTTGCGTCCTCAAGCTCCTCTTCAAGATATTCGCATGCAGTCTTTTTTATACATTCAAAATCCTTTTCGCAGGTGCATGCACGAGAAAGCGCCGCAATGCCGAAAACCCGTGAAAGCCTGTCAACTGCATCCTCGAGGTCAACGCCCTCGTCGTCAGCCTCGACCATAATAGTTGACTGGCTTTTTGTAAAGGTGAAGGTGCCAAGCTCCTTAAGGTGCCTTCTCATATTCTTGATAAGCACGTCTTCAAAATTGCTTCGGTTAAGCCCCTTGAGTGCGAGCTCGCCGTTTTTTATAAGTATTATTTCTTTCATATTTACTACCTTTATTTTGGATGAGCTTCGATTAGATCCTTTAATGCGTCAACCAGAATATCAATATCCTCTTTTGTATTATATCTTGAAAGGCTTATTCTTATGCTTTTATCAAGCACGTCATCACTAAGCCTCATTGCACTTAAAACATGACTTTTCTTACCCTTTGCGCAGGCTGAACCGCTGCTGACATAAACGCCGTAATTCGAGCAAAGCTCCTGAATAATCGTTTGGCTTCGCATAAAGGTCGGCACAAAAATGTTAATGATATACGGCGATGCGTCGTCACCGCTGTTGAATTTAAGCGAGTCAATTTCCGAAAGCCTTTTCTTTGCGTATGAATTAAGAGGCTTTATGTCAAATGAAGTGTCAAACGCCTTTACCGCTTCGCCAAAGCCTGCGATAAGAGGTGTTGCCTCCGTTCCGGGACGCAGCCGTTTTTCCTGCTCGCCGCCAAAGATACGTGCGAAATTCTGGTCGGTGAGGTTTGCGTTCTTGTTTATATAAAGCGCACCGACTCCCTTTGCGCCGTGAATCTTGTGCGCCGATACGCTGATTAAATCAGCTCCGAGTTTTTTTGCGTTTATGTTTATTTTGCCGTATGCCTGAACGCAGTCAATATGAATAAGTGCAGGCGAATTTGCTCTTTTAACTGCCCTTGCGATTGATTCAACAGGCATTATTGAGCCGACCTCGTTGTTGATATACATCATTGAAACGAGGATCGTATCGCCCGTAACCGCCTCAAAAAGCTGCTCCTTCGTTATTCTGCCGAAGCTGTCAGGCTGAAGATAGGTTACTTCAAAGCCTTCCTTTTCAAGCTCCTGCATTGACTGGAGCACGCTTTCGTGCTCAACGGCGGTTGTGACAATCTTTTTACCAAGCCTTTTTCTCGCTTTTACAGCGCCGAAAACTGCAAGGTTATTAGCCTCCGTACCGCCCGAGGTAAAAACTATCTCGTTTGCGTCAGCGCCAAGCGACTGAGCAACAGCATTTCTTGCATCAATAACTGATTTCATTGCCTTAACTCCGAGCGAGTGAAGACTTGACGCATTGCCCCAGTTTTCGCAGAGCATTCTGTTTACTGCGCTTACGCACTCATCACACGGCTTTGTTGTTGCCGAATTGTCAAGATAGACTATCATAAGCCTTTAAGTTCCTTTAACTTTAATACGCCGATAATGGTTTTAGCGTCCTTAATTTCACCGCTCATAATACGGCTTACACATTCATCAAACGGCATTTTTATAACGTCAAGATGCTCGTCCTCATCAAGCTTCTGCTCGCCGAAGGTGATGTTAGTAGCGGCATAAAGACGTATGATTTCGCTTGTGTAACCGGGAGTCGGATAAACCTCCCCGAGCCATTCGAAGTTTTCAGCCGTGGCTCCGCATTCCTCGCGAAATTCTCTTACTCCTGCTTCAAACGGATCTTCTCCCTTTTCAAGCTTGCCTGCGGGAATTTCAAAAATAATTTCCTTGTACGGATAACGAAACTGCCGTACAAGCAAAACCTCGTTATTATCCGTCAGCGCAATTACCGCAACTCCGCCGGGGTGTTCAACCACCTCGCGCTTTGTTTCGTGTCCGTCAACAAGCGTTACGGTGTCGTGGTGAACTGTTATTATTTTACCGTTGAAAATGCCCTGAACCTCGTCGGTCTGTTCGTAAAAGCCAAGCGCAACCGCCTCGATGTCCGACATCTTGTCGACAAGGAATTTCGCGCCCGCTTCAATAAGTTCAAACTTTGTTCCATAGCCCCATAAAACGCCTACGGTGTCAAGCATATTCGCCTTTGCGCCTTCTATGTCAAAACGCTTGTCGCCAACCATTATAGCTTCGTTTGCGGGAATGTCAAGTTCTTTCAGACATCTTGCAATAATGCTTGACTTTGCCTCGCAGTCTGCATTGAAGCTTACGCCGCAGATTGCGTCAAAAAAATGTTTTACCGAAAACTTTTCAAGAAGGGTTTCAATATAGTTTTGCGGCTTTGAAGAAGCAATACCGATTTTTATATTATCATTTTTCAAATCAGTAAGAAGCTTTCTTACTCCGTTGTAAAGTTCACTTTCAAATATACCTGTATTTGTGTAGCGCTCGCGGAATTTTTTAACGAGTGCGTCAGCCGTCTGAGCGTCAACCCCGTATTCCTCCTGGAAGGTTATAAGAAGCGGAGGACCGATAAAATGGGTGAGCTCTCTGTAATCCTCGGCACAGTCGATTTTGAAAGCGTCAAGCGCATATTTTGCGCTTTTAAGTATACCTTCGCCCGTGTCACATATAGTGCCGTCAAAGTCAAATATTACTGCGCTGTATCTCATTTGTTAACCCTCTCCATAAATCTTTCTTCGTTTACAACAAAGCGTTCAATTATGCCCTTGCCGATTGTGTCGCCGCTTTCGTCAGTTGCATATACCTCAAAAGTAAGACGTCTTTTGTCGATTTTTTCAAGACTTGCGTGTGCGGTGATTATTTCTCCTGTACCGCTTGCCTTGTCGTGGGTGATGCTCACTTTTGTTCCGACTGTTGTTTCGCCCTTTTCAAGTATAGGCTTTACTGCGTTGCAGGTAGCCTCCTCCATCAGAGCCAGAAGCATAGGAGTCGAGAAAACCTCGAGCGAGCCGGACTTAACCTTTTTTGCTGTGTTAGTTTTGTCAACTGCTGCTTTTGCAGTTGCGGTAAGTTTTTCATTTGTTTCTTTCATAAATGATACCTCAAATGAATATTATATCATAAATAATTATTATATACAACTAAAAAGAAATATGGTAAAATAGAATAAATTAAACGTTAAGGGTGAAGTTATGCAAGAGGGAAAAAGAAGAATACATATGCTCGACGAGATAAGGGGCTTTGCAATCCTTTGTATGATTGTTCATCACTCGTTTCTTGATATCGGCGATGTACTCGCCCTTGAATGGGGATATAAGGTGTTTGATGCTCTCTGTATTGTGCAGCCGATATTCTGGATGGCATTTATTATTATTTCGGGTATGTGCACAAGACTTTCGAGAAACACTGTCAAAAGGGGATTTACAGTAGAGGCTTTCGCTGTAGTTATCACCTTGGTAACTGCGGTAATTATGCCGCTTTTCGGCTTTACAGGTGCTGAGATATGGTTCGGTATTCTTCATTGCCTCGGCTTTTGTATGATAATAACCGGCCTTTTTATGCCGCTTATAGAAAAGTGCAACTGGAAAACAGGCGCGCTTGTCAGCGCCCTGCTTTTTGCGGTGACCTACGGTATCGACGGTTCAAAAAGATATCTTCTTTTCGGGCTTGTAAAGCTGCCGGCAAGCCTTTATAAAAACAATATTTTTGCACCCATCGGCTTTTATAACGAGCACTTTTTCAGTGCCGATTATTTTTCAATACTGCCGTGGATATTCGTGTTTTTATTCGGTGCGTTTCTCGGTCAGCTTGCAGCGGATGAAAAACTTCCGCAAACTATGTATAAAAAGAGGAGTAACTTCCTGTCCTTTGTCGGCAAAAACAGTCTGTGGGTTTATATAATTCACCAACCGGTGCTTTATGTAATCTTTCTTATAATCGGAGTGTTTATAACAAAATAGGACATTTTTCATATTAACAAAATAAAGCATACCTCATAGGATAAAGAGGTATGCTTATTTTTTGCGTATCAAGGGCAAATTACAGTTCGGCAAGCGGGTGGAGAAATCCCGTGAAAAGCCCGCTTAAAATCCGTGCTGATTATATAGAGCAGGGCTGATTATATCATTCTCAGCCACTGCTCGTTTGCCTGATTGACCGAATAATAGCAGTATGAAAGGATTTTTTCGCAAATGCGTTTTGCACTTACAAGATGCCTGCTGACAGTCGACTGATTAAGTTTCAGGTATTTTGCAATTTCCTCCTGCGTCATATTCTCAAGATAAAAGAGCTTAAGACATTCCCTCTGCCTTTTGGTAAGCTCTCTTTCAAGAATTACCGCTACTGCCTTTTTTAGTGCAAAGGAGGTTGCCGTTTGTTCGTCGGTTATATCATCCTTTTCAAATGAATCCGACATACATATTTTAATAATGTCAAGCATCTGTACCCTCCTCATAATAACCGGAAAGCAAAGAGAAAACCCTTTTACATT
>DLBD01000104.1 GCA_002494125.1 Ruminococcaceae bacterium UBA7030
TACTATTTCAACCCGGCAAAGACGAGCAACTCGTTTATGTACTCACGCACGGTTGTAAGGGTAATCGGCAGTCATCGTTTTTGTATATAATTACTGCCGTCTTATACTGATTTCACCGCTTCGCAGGGTTTTAAGCTCCCCGTTTGCAAGTCTTACGGTAAGACCACCTCTGTCATCAATCTCTACGGCTGTGGCAGGCGTGATTTTTCCGTTTTCGATAAATTTTATTTTCTGTCCGATCACAAGCGAATGGCTGCGGTAATAATCAATAAATCGCCTATGGTCGCCTGCGGATATCTCAAGAAGCTCATTTACTATTTCGGCAACGAGTCTTGAACGGTTTATTTCTGCGTCAAGACAACCGGCGCCCTCAATATCATTCGGGAAATCACTTGTCTTGATATTTATACCTATACCTATAATAACACTGTCTACTGTGCCTGTTTCAAAATCCGTCACAGCCTCAGTCAGTATTCCGCATATTTTTTTGCCGTCAAGGTAAACGTCGTTAACCCATTTGATTTTCGGATTTTTGTCAGTCAGCTTTTCAATGGCTTTACACACAGCTGTAGCCGCCGCAGTCGTGGCAGTAACCGCGTTTTGAAGACTTGTTTGCGGCCTTGTTACAAGAGTGAAATAAACTCCCGTATGCGCAGGAGAATAAAAGCTCTTCCCCTGTCGTCCTCTGCCGGCGGTCTGCTCGTTTGCGCAGATTAAAAACTCGCCCTGCTTTCCCTCGGCAAGAAGCCTTTTGGCATAAGAGTTCGTTGAGTCAATACTCGCAAAGCACATAACGTCGATATCACGCTCAAGATAAAGCGAAATTTCGGCTTTTGAAAGAATGTCATTACCCTTTTTAAGTATGTACCCTTTATTTGTAACTGCTGTAATAATGTATCCTTCCTTCGAGAGAGTCTTGACCGCCTTCCATACGGCAGCACGGCTTTTCCCGTATTTCTCCGCAAGCTCCTGACCGCTTATATATTTTTCTGCCGCCATAAGCTCAAACAAAACATCTTCCTTAAGTGACATTGTTTACCCCTCTTTTGACTTGGTTAACAACTATAATATATATCATTTACGCATTTAATTCAACATAAATAATTGACTTTTTATTTTTCTGTTATATTATATTAGTATAGCTTAATAAAGGAGAATGACCGTGACTGAAACAAAGCTGAAAAAAACTGCAAGACAGGGCAATTTTGAACTTCTGCGTATAATTGCAATGATAATGATAGTAACGCTTCACTATCTTGGAAAGGGTAAGCTTCTGAACCTTGATAACGGCAGCATTACATATTTTGTTGCATGGTTTTGCGAAGCGCTTAGCTATGTTGCGGTTAACGTTTATGTGTTAATAAGCGGTTACTTCACAAAAAGCACAAAGTTTAAGTTTAACAAAATACTTGATTTGTGGATACAGACGATAATTATTTCCGGCACGGCATACATCATTGCGCTTAAAACAGGCATTTCAGAAGAATTCAAATCCCCCGATTTTTTCAAATCTTTTATGCCGATTACCCGTAATTCATATTGGTTTATAACTACATACTTTGTTTTTTGTGCTATTGCGCCGTTTCTTGTTAACATAGTAAATACCATAAATCAAAAGCAGCATAAAACTGTTTGCGCAACGCTTGTGTTTATTACCTCTGTGCTGCCTACAATTCTCTATGAAGCAGACTGGTTAAAAATTTCAAAAGGGTACCATATTATTTGGTTTGTAACGCTTTTCTTTGTTGCCTCATATATAAGAAAATATGACACGTTCAAAAAGAATCCGTTTTTTTATTTTGTATTATACCTCTTATCCTGCACAATAGGATATGTTATAAAATTCGTTTTGTGCTATTTAACGTTAAGTCTTAATAATACTGACAAGAGTGATAAATTCTTTGCAAATTACAATATGTTCTTTGTATTTCTTGCGTCGGTATTTCTGTTTCTTGCATTTAAGAATATAAAAATCAACAGCAATATATTAAACAAAATCATACTATTCTTCTCTTCTGCTACACTTTATGTTTATCTTATCCACGAAGCGCCGAGCACAAGAAGTTTTCTTTGGGAAAAGATAGTTAATCCGATGGGGCACTTGGGCTTTCCCGATATTATTATAAATTATATCGTCGGTATTTTCGGAGTTTATTTTGTATGCTCTGTTTTGGGCTATATAATAAAAACCGTCTACTCCCTTCTTCAACTTCCGAAGCTCACTCTGTTGATAAGCAATGTGCTTTCAAAACTTACAAATAAAATTATGGAAAGTAAATTAATATCAAAGCATTAAAAAAATCCTGTCAGTAAAAATTACTGACAGGATTTTTCTTCCTTAAATTATACCGGGTGAACATTTACCTTATCGTAAAACGCCTGGTCACACGGGAACTTAACGATATAGTCAACTGTTACGGTTGCCGACTTGTCATGAACAACTGCGAGGTTTGCGTGCTGAACTGCCGCATACGCTCTCATATTATATGTTGCGGAAACTATTTCGCCGGATGCCACATCAATAGTAACCTCGGCAACGCCATCCTTATATGTTACCTTAACGTTTTCCTCGGTTGTGCCGCTTGCCCATGTAAACGCTTCAACCGCGTCGTACACAGCACCGATATCGTTAAGCGAGGTGAATATTTTACCCTGCGAGTCAAGACCTACGTGCGACATCTCCACTCTCTTCGGCTGCATCTTAAGAGTTACAGTACCGTCGTTGTTGTCGGTAACGTTTGCAGCAAGCAAATCGTCAGCCGTTGCACGAAGAGTGAGAAGCGATTCGTTGTTTTCGTCAACGTCAAGAAGAGGATCCTGGTTCATTGAAGGCTGAAGTCCCGCAATGCTCGGCTTATAAAGCGAATCCATAAGCTGAGGAATAAGCTTGTTTATAACTGCGTTTGACTGGCCGTCAATAAGAATATCCGATGCAATAATCTCCTGCGAGCCCGCAAACGCATACCATTCCTGAACGGTACCGTTTTCATCGGTATACTGCGCCGTCTTTGCCTTTGTCTTGTCGTAAGCTGCTTTGTAGAAACTTATAACATCATCAAGGTTATTGAACTCAACGCCACCGTAGGTACCGGGTGTAAGCTCGTCAATCTGTATTACATCCTCGCTTCCGATCTCCTGGACATTTTTCGTCTTCCATTCGCCCGACTTAACCTCGTCAACTGCTCTCATTGCACTGCTTGAAATATAGTTTACCTTCGCACAGCCTGCAAACGAAAGAGTGAGAAGAAGTGCAAGCACAAGGCATAAAACCGCTTTGAAATGCTTTTTCATAAAATTACTCCCTTTGTTTTTCTATATAATAATTTAATACAAAATCTCAAAAAAATCAATGGTAATATTAAATAAAAGCAGCCATTAAAAAATGACTGCTTTTCTGGCACCCACGGGAGGATTTGAACCTCTGACCCCTCGCTTAGGAGGCGAGTG
>DLBD01000015.1 GCA_002494125.1 Ruminococcaceae bacterium UBA7030
GGTAGAGAATATCCGTGACCACGGCGGAGTATCCTTTATTGACCTTCGTGATATGTACGGCGTTATGCAGGTTGTAATGCGTGACACTTCACTTCTTGAAGGCATTTCAAAGGAGGACTGTCTTTCAATCGAAGGACTTGTTGAAAAAAGGGACGAGGACACAATAAATCCTAAAATTGCAACAGGTACTATCGAGGTTGAGGCAAAGGCTGTTACAACTCTCGGTAAGGTAAGAAAGCCTCTTCCTTTCGAAATTCAGACTTCAAAGGAAACAAGAGAAGACAAAAGGCTTCAGTATCGTTTCCTTGATTTAAGAAATCAGAAGGTTAAGGACAATATGGTTTTCAGAAGTAAGGTAATCTCTTATCTTCGTCAGGAGATGACAGAAATGGGATTTCTTGAAATTCAGACTCCTATTCTCTGTGCGTCGTCACCTGAAGGCGCAAGGGACTATGTTGTACCAAGCCGTGTTCACAAGGGAAAGTTTTATGCTCTTCCTCAGGCACCGCAGCAGTATAAGCAGCTTTTGATGGTTTCGGGTATCGACAAATATTTCCAGATTGCGCCGTGCTTTAGAGATGAAGACGCAAGGGCTGACCGTTCACCCGGTGAATTCTATCAGCTTGATTTTGAAATGTGTTTTGCAACCCAGGAGGATATATTCGCAGTCGGCGAGGAAATCCTTACTAAGACATTTGAAAAATTTGCCCCAAAGGGAAGCTCTGTTACAAAAGCTCCTTACCCTGTAATAAGCTATAAGGAAGCTATGCTTAAATACGGAACAGATAAGCCTGACTTAAGAAACCCTCTTGAAATTGTTGATGTTACCGAGTTTTTCCAGCGCTGCACCTTTAAGCCGTTTCACGGCCAGACGGTAAGAGCAATCAAAGTTCACGAGGATATTTCAAAGGGTAAGCACGAAAAGCTTTTGAAATTTGCTCAGTCAATCGGTATGGGTGGTCTCGGTTACCTTCTTGTGCTTGAGGATAAGTCATATAAAGGACCTATTGATAAATTTATCCCGGATGATATGAAGAATGAGCTTGCCGAGCTTGCAGGTCTTGAGGTTGGCGACACAATCTTCTTTATCGCTGATACAGAGGCTAAGGCTTGCGAATATGCGGGTCAGATCAGAACAAGACTCGGTGAGATGTTTGATCTCATAGAAAAGAATGCTTACCGCTTCTGTTTCATTAATGATTTCCCGATGTTTGAATATAAAGAGGATGAAAAGAAAATAGGCTTTACTCATAATCCGTTTTCTATGCCGCAGGGCGGTCTTGAAGCTCTTGAAAATGAAGATCCGCTTACAATTCTTGCATATCAGTATGATATCGTTTGTAACGGCGTAGAGCTTTCATCAGGCGCTGTTCGTAACCATGATATCGATATTATGAAAAAAGCATTCGAAATCGCAGGCTATGACGAGGATGTGCTCAAGGAAAAATTCGGCGCTCTTTATACTGCGTTCCAGTACGGCGCACCGCCACACGCAGGTATGGCGCCCGGTATCGACAGAATGATTATGCTTCTCAGAAATGAAGAAAATATCCGTGAGGTTATTGTCTTCCCGATGGATGGTAAGGCACAGGATCTTATGTGCGGTGCTCCTAACGAGATTACCGAGCAGCAGCTTCGAGAGGTACACATCAAGCTTCGCAAATAAGATTATTAAATCAAAAGGACTGATTTTATGATAGAAAAAGAAGAAGTATTAAAGCTTGCAAATCTTGCCCGCCTCGAGTTTTCGGAGGAGGAACTCGGCAGGATTATGAAGGATATGGACGATATTATTGCCTTTGCCGACACCATCAATAATTCGGTTGAAGGCGACGCTGAAAAAATCAGGAATGTATCGTCAAGCGCAACACCTGCGGAGGAATTTCGTGAGGATATTGTTAAGGAGTCGCTTCCTAACGAAAAAATCCTTTCAAACGTAAATGCCTCAAAGGGTATGTTCTGTGTAAAGGGAGGTATATAAATGAGAGAACTTATATCACCCATGGCACAAATGCTTAAAAGCAGAGAAATTTCTTCAGTAGAGCTTACGGAAAAGTATATTTCTGCAATCGAGCAGGATAACAAAAAGTATAATGCCTATGTTTCAACCACATTTGAAAAGGCAATCGAAAACGCAAAAAATGCTGACGATATGCTTTCAAGGGGTGAAGGAAATCTTCTTACAGGAATCCCGATGACGCTTAAGGACAATATCTGTTCCGACGGCGACCTCACCACCTGTGCGTCAAAAATTCTTACAGGCTTCAGACCTTATTACGATTCTACCGTTTGGTCAAAGCTTAAGGCGCAGGGTGCGGTTATGCTTGGCAAAACAAATATGGATGAATTTGCAATGGGCTCAACGAGTGAAACAAGCTATTACGGTGCACCTCTCAACCCAAGAAATGTTGAGCACGTAACAGGCGGTTCATCAGGCGGCGGAGCAGCTGCCGTATGTGCAAATCTTGCGCCATATGCACTCGGTTCAGACACGGGCGGTTCTGTTCGCCAGCCCGCCTCCTTCTGTGGTATTGTCGGCTTAAAGCCAACCTACGGAGCAGTTTCGAGATATGGTCTTATCGCTTATGGTTCATCGCTTGACCAGATCGGTGTTCTTGCAAATTCGGTAAAGGACAGCGCTATTGTTTTTGACACTATTTCAGGCGTGGACGAAAATGACCAGACAAGCGTTGATTTCGATTTCGGAAGTATTGCCGATTCGCTTGATGAGATGGATGTCAAAGGATTGAAAATCGGTATTGCCAAGGAGTATTTTGAGGGTATTAATGACGAGATGAAGTCAGCTATACTCGACGCTGTAAAGCTTTTTGAGGATAACGGTGCGGAGATTATTGATATAAGTCTTCCCGTTCTTAAGCAGGCGCTTCCCGTTTACTATATTATCGCCTGCGCAGAGGCGTCTTCAAACCTCGGAAGATATGACGGTATAAGATACGGCTACCGCCCCGAAAGCTTTAACGATGTTGAAGAGATGATTCTTAAAACACGTACAGAAGGCTTCGGTGACGAGGTGAAAAGAAGAATTATGCTTGGCACATATGTGCTCTCATCAGGCTATTATGACGCTTATTATAAGAAGGCTTGCCTCCTTCGTGAAAATCTCATTGCAGACTTTGACGAGATTTTCAACACCTGCGATGTGCTTATCGCTCCTACTGCGCCAAACACTGCGTTCCCGCTTAATTTCAGCGGTGCTTCGCCGGTAGATATGTACCTTTCGGATATCGCAACGGTTCCGATTAATATTACAGGTGTTCCTGCAATAAGCGTGCCTGTTAAAAATGATTCGAATTCACTTCCTATCGGTATGCAGATTATCGGTAAGAAGTTCAGCGAAAAGACGATTATGCAGTGCGCATATTTCTTTGAGAAAAATGCTGAAACGGATATTGAAGAGTTTAAGGGAGGTGTAGTGCTTTGAGTTATAAATTAGTATGCGGTATTGAAACACATATTGAGCTTGCAACTAAAACAAAGATTTTCTGCTCCTGTACTACACAGTTCGGCGGTGAGCCTAACACCCACTGCTGTCCGGTTTGCACAGGTCAGCCGGGTGCCCTTCCGATTCTTAACAGAAGAGTTATTGAATATGCCGTAAGAGCGGGACTTGCCGTCCACTGCGACATAAATAACAACTCCCATATGGACAGAAAAAACTATGTTTATCCCGATCTTCCCAAGGCATATCAGATTTCACAGTTTGACGAGCCGGTATGTATTAACGGCTATGTCGAGCTTGATTCAGGCAAGAAGATAAGAATTGAGCGCATCCATATCGAAGAGGACGCAGGAAAGCTTGTCCACGATGGCGGCTTTACCTATGTTGACTACAACCGTGGCGGCGTACCGCTTATTGAGATTGTTTCAATGGCAGATATTGAGTCGCCTGAGGAAGCGAGAGAATACGCAGAAAAGCTACAGCTTATAATGAGAAACGTCGGCGTTTCCGACTGTAAGATGCAGGAGGGCTCAATGCGTTGCGATGTTAACGTATCTCTTCACAAAGAGGGCGAGCCCTGGGGAACAAGAACGGAAATTAAAAACATAAACTCCCTTTCCAATATAGTAAGGGCGATGGAGCTTGAGATGGAAAGGCAGGAGGATTTACTCGATTCCGGCGAAAGAGTAATCCAGTCCACTATGCGTTATGACGCAAACAGCGACACGGTTTATGTTCTTCGTTCAAAGGAGAATGCAGACGATTACCGCTATTTCCCTGAACCTGATATTCTTAGATTTTATATCTCACCCGAATCAGTTGAGGAAATCAGAAGTACTCTTCCCGAGCTTCCGGACGCAAAGCTTAAAAGATATATCTCTATGGGACTTCCCGAAAACAATGCACGCCTTATATATAAATACAGAAATGTTACACGCTTCTTTGATGAGGCTGTAGAAAAAGGTGCAAGTGCAGGCAACGTCCTAAATATGATTATAGGTACAATCTATGCAACGCTTCAGACCGAGGAAGACAAGGAAAACTTTAATATTAAAACAACCTCTTCGCAGCTTGCAGAGCTTGTAAAGCTTATTGATGAAAAGAAAATCCGTGCCAACAAGGCAAAGGACGTTTTGTCACAGATGCTCGAGAGCGGCAATGATGTTAGCGAGTATATTAAAGCAGAGGATTTACAAGGGCTTTCCGACGACGACCTTCGTGCTCTTTGTCAGGGTGCGGTTGACGCTAACCCTAAGGCAGTTGAAGATATTAAAAACGGCAAGGACAAGGCAATTAATGTTATGTTTGGCTTCGTTATGAAAAATTCAAGAGGCAAGGCTGACGTAAAAAAGGCGGAAGAAATCATAAGAGAAATTATTGCAAATATGTAAAAGTATTTCAAAAAACAGGTGTATTTTTACACCTGTTTTTTTATATGAAAAAAATATATAAAAATTAAATAAATTACTATTGCAAATGCAATATTCATATGATATTATAAACTAAAATTTCAAGCCGTGAGGTATTGTTATGAAATATAATTTTAACATCCAGTATTATGCAGACAATACACATAAGTACACATCAAAGCTTAATAATGAAGATTTTTCTCTCGATTTCAAGGAGGAGGATGGCGTAATCACGCTTGTGTTAAATCCTAAGAAGGATATCCGTTTTTCAACCTTTCAGATGTATTTTACCCACGAATTTACACAGGATGAAAAGCTTTTTACAAACGGTTATCAAAGCTGGACTGTTTCAAAGGAATATTCACCTGACGGCAAAATGGATGAGTTTAACCCGAGAATACTCGGTATGCAGAAGAAGAATTTTAATGTAATCGGCATCTTCGGTTCGGGCGATATACTCTTTCATCAGTATCCCGAGGAAAACGGTGTTTTTTACGGCTATTCATATGCGTACATAAGAAAAGGTGAAAATATCCGCCTTTACGGTTCTCTTTCAGAGCGCGTGGGATATACCATCATCACCTTTGACGCAAATGAAAAAGTGATCTCGATAGAGAAGGATTTGGAGGGCGTTACCTTCAGTAAAGAAACAGAGCTCCTTTCCCTTGCAATTATTGACGATGAATATGAAGCAGCATTTGACAGATACTTTGAGCTTATGCATATTGAAAAGCCGACTGCCAAAAGAGCGTGCGGATATACAACCTGGTATAACTACTATACAAAGGTTACAGAGCAGATCGTTTACCGAGATCTTGAGGCAATCTCAAAGCTTGACAAGAAGCTTGATATTTTCCAGATTGACGACGGCTATGAAAGAGCTGTAGGGGACTGGCTTATATATGATAAAAAGAAATTCCCCAACGGTATGAAAAAGCCTGTTGACCTAATTCACCAGCACGGTATGCTTGCAGGCATATGGCTTGCTCCTTTTGCAGTTACACCTAAGTCATATATCTATAAAGAGCATAAGGACTGGATTGTCTGTGACGACAGAGGCAGAAGAAGAATAACCTCCCATAACTGGGGCGGCTTTTATACCCTTGATATCTATAATGAAGAGGTAAGGGCGTATATACGCAAGGTGTTTGACACAATCTTTAACGATTGGGGCTACGATATGGTTAAGCTTGATTTCCTCTATGCATGCTGCCTTATTCCTATTCATGGCAAAAGCAGGGGAGAGATTATGTGCGACGCAATAGACTTCCTTCGTGAATGTTGCGGCGACCATATGATTCTCGGCTGCGGTACTCCGCTTCATCCGGCGTTTGGTAAGTTTGAGTTTTGCCGTATCGGTGCCGATGTCGGTCTTTGCTGGGAAAATAAAGCTTATGCAAGAGAAGATGTTTCAACCCAGCATACGCTCAATAACACGATGTATCGCCGCCACCTTGACGGAAGAGCTTGGCTCAACGACCCGGACGTTTTCCTTCTTCGTGACGAAAATATTGAAATGCCGCTTGATAAGCGTGAGATAATCGCAAAGGTCAACAGTCTTTTCGGAAATCTTCTTTTCGTATCAGATGATGTTTCAACCTATAACGAAAGACAGAAGGAAATCTTCGATGAAACCATCTCAAGACCGAAAGCAAAGATTATTAGTGTTGACACAGATAAAAACAGAAATGTAACCATTAAGTATGTACTTGACGGCAGGCAGGAGGAATACAGCTTTAATATCCTCACAGGTAATCTCGTCTGATATACTTGAAAACTTATAAAACCTATGTTATAATAGGTATTATATTATAACACAGGAGTATATTATGAAAATTTCGACTAAAGGCAGATATGCACTTCGCATGATGCTTGACCTTGCACAAAATCAGCAGGACGGTTTTGTGGCGCTTAAGGATATTGCGGAAAGACAGAGCATTTCAAAAAAATATCTTGAACAGATTGTTCCGCTTCTTAACCGGTCGGGTGTGCTTCGCACGACAAGGGGATATCAGGGCGGCTATATGCTTTCAAAAAGTCCCGACAAGATTACTGTCGGCGATGTTCTTCGCATTACCGAAGGCAGTCTTGCACCGGTTGCGTGCCTTGACGACGAGGTAAATCTCTGCGAAAGAAGCGACAACTGTATGACGCTTGGCGTATGGCAGGGACTTTATGACACAATTACAAATTATCTTGATTCAATAACGCTTCAGGATATTATCGACAAGCAGCAGGCTGTCGATGCAGATACTTATTATATATAACACGGAGGAAAGAATAATGCATATTGTTTGCCTTGATTTGGAGGGAGTACTTGTTCCAGAAATCTGGATTGCCTTTGCAAAGGAAAGCGGTATACCCGAGCTTAAACTCACCACAAGGGATGAGCCTGATTACGACAAGCTTATGAATTACCGCCTTAAGATACTTAAGGAGCATAACCTCGGATTAAAGGAAATTCAGGATACTATCGCAAAGATTGAGCCAATGGACGGCGCAAAGGAATTTCTTGACGAGCTTCGCAAGCTTGGACAGGTTATTATCATCAGCGACACCTTCACACAGTTTGCAGCGCCGCTCATGGCAAAACTCGGCTATCCTACAATTTTCTGTAATGAGCTTATTGTATCGGAAGACGGCGAGGTTACAGGCTTTAAGATGAGATGCGAAAAAAGCAAGCTTACCACCGTGAAGGCTCTTCAGTCAATCGGTTTTGAAACTATCGCAAGCGGTGACAGCTTCAACGACCTTGCAATGATAGAGGCAAGTAAGGCAGGCTTCCTTTTCCGTTCAACTGAGCAGATTAAAAAGGATTATCCGCATCTTCCTGCTTTTGAAACTTACGACGAGCTTCTGGATGCAATAAAAAAAGCAATATAGTTTATATATTATTACGGAGGTATTTCCTCCGTATTTTTATTTACTTGACAATTATTATAATATGATTATAATAAAGGCAGAGGTGAGTTATATGAAAAGAATTTTGACATACGGAACTTTTGACCTTCTTCATTACGGACACATCAGACTTCTTAAGCGCGCTAAGGCCATGGGCGACTATCTTGTTGTTGCGCTTTCCACAGATGAGTTTAATGCAGGCAAGGGCAAGAAGGCTTATCACACCTACGAAACAAGAAAGAAGATGCTTGAAGCTATTCGCTATGTTGACCTTGTGATTCCCGAAAACAGCTGGGAGCAAAAGATTAACGACGTCAAAGAATATCACATAGATACCGTTGTTATGGGCGGCGACTGGGCAGGAAGCGATAAGTTTGATTACCTTAAGGATTATTGCGAGCTTGTTTTCCTTGACAGAACACCCGGTGTTTCAACTTCTATGATTAAAAAGGATCTTGGTCTTAAGGAAGCGGTTGACGGTGTTGACCAATTGCCGGATGAAAAATAAAATAATGAGAATTTGCCGGGGCTATGCTCCGGCTTTTTGTTTGTTACAAAAATGTTTATTTTGTTTCACAGACTTTTGTAACCTTTTTTTGTCCTTATTTTTCGGCTTGTTAAACGCATTTTTACCTGTGAAACAGAAAAAACCTGCAATCTACATATTCAAATATTTTTGCGAATTTTTCAAAAAAACCACAATATATTGTATTTTTTTCGAAAATTACTATTGACAACCACAACAACTTTTGGTATTATCTATATAGTCGCTTAATAGCGTGTAACAATTTTGTAATATTTTATTGAAATAGATTGTAATTTTTGGAAAGGGTAAGAATTATGAAAATCATCAAGAGAAACGGTTCAGAGGTAGATTTTGATATAAATAAAATCTATGTTGCTGTATCAAAGGCAAACGCTGCCTGCAAAAAAGAGGAGTTAACACCAAGCCAGATTACCGAAATCGCAGAATATGTTGAGTTCAAGCTTTCTAAGGCAAGCAGAGCATTAAGCGTTGAGGAAATTCAGGATATCGTCGAAAATCAGATTATGGCACAGGGTGCTTTCGATGTCGCAAGACTTTATGTAAAATATCGTTACAACCGTTCTCTTATCAGAAAGGCAAACACAACCGATAATCAGATTCTTTCTCTTATTGAATGCAACAACGAAGAGGTTAAGCAGGAGAACTCCAACAAAAATCCAACCGTAAACTCTGTTCAGCGTGACTATATGGCAGGCGAGGTTTCAAAGGATATCACAAAGAGAATTCTTCTTCCTCAGGATATCGTTGACGCTCATGAGCAGGGCATCATTCATTTCCATGACGCAGACTATTTTGCACAGCATATGCACAACTGTGATCTTGTTAACCTGGAGGATATGCTCCAAAACGGAACGGTTATTTCCGAAACAATGATTGAAAAGCCGCACAGCTTCTCAACAGCCTGCAATATTGCAACTCAGATTATTGCGCAGGTTGCTTCAAACCAGTACGGCGGTCAGTCGATCTCACTTGCTCATCTTGCTCCTTTCGTTCAGATCAGCCGTGAGAAAATCAGAAAAGAGGTTGTTGCCGAGTCTGACGAGCTCGGTCTTGATATGAGTGATGAGCAAATTTCAGCACTTACTGAAAAGCGCCTTCGCGACGAGGTTTCAAGAGGCGTTCAGACTATTCAGTATCAGGTTGTAACTCTTCTTACAACTAACGGTCAGGCTCCTTTCGTTACGGTTTATATGTATCTCAACGAAGCTAATAACGCACAGGAGAAGAAGGACCTTGCCCTTATTATCGAGGAAACTCTTAAGCAGAGAATTAAGGGCGTTAAAAACGAAAACGGCGTTTGGATTACGCCTGCATTCCCGAAGCTTATCTATGTTCTTGAAGAGGATAACGTAGAAGAGAATTCAGAGTACTTCTATCTTACAGAGCTTGCTGCAAAGTGTACCGCTAAAAGAATGGTACCGGACTATATCAGTGAAAAGATTATGCTTGAGCTCAAGGGTGACGTTTACACCTGTATGGGTTGCCGTTCTTTCCTCACACCCGACCGCTTTACAGATAACGGTATCGGAAATATCGCACACGCAAAGAACTATGTTCCCGGTAAGCACAAGTATTACGGAAGATTCAATCAGGGCGTTGTTACACTTAACCTTGTTGACATCGCTTGCTCATCAGGCGGCGATATGAACAAGTTCTGGAAGATATTTGACGAAAGACTCGACCTCTGCCATAGAGCTCTCAGATGTCGTCACGAAAGACTTAAGGGTACACTTTCGGATGCTGCTCCTATTCTTTGGCAGCACGGCGCGCTTGCAAGGCTTAAGAAGGGTGAGCCTATTGACAGACTTCTCTATGACGGCTATTCAACAATCAGCCTTGGTTATGCAGGCCTTTATGAGTGCACAAAATATATGACCGGCAAGTCACACACAGACGAAGAGGGCAAACCGTTTGCACTCGACGTTATGAGATATATGAACGATGCCTGCGCAAAGTGGAAGAAGGAAGAGAATATTGACTATTCTATCTACGGCACTCCGCTTGAATCAACAACATATAAGTTTGCAAAATGCCTCCAGAAGCGTTTTGGCAAGATTGAAGGCGTAACAGATAAGAACTATATCACAAACTCCTACCACGTTCATGTAACAGAGGAGATTGATGCTTTCACAAAGCTTAAGTTTGAATCTGAATTCCAGGCTCTTTCGCCGGGCGGCGCTATCTCTTATGTAGAGGTACCGAATATGCAAAATAACATCCCTGCAGTCCTTCAGGTAATGAGATTTATCTACGACAACATTATGTACGCAGAGCTTAATACCAAGAGCGATTACTGTCAGGTTTGCGGCTTTGACGGTGAAATTCAGATCTGTGAAAACGAGCACGGAAAGCTTATCTGGAGATGTCCTAAGTGCGGTAACGAGGACCAGGACAAGATGAATGTCGCAAGAAGAACATGCGGCTATATCGGTACCCAGTTTTGGAACCAGGGCAGAACCCAGGAAATCAAAGAAAGAGTTTTACACTTATAAGGAGATAAACCCCTATGATTCCATAGGGGTTTGTGTTTAGTTATGAACTTTGGAGAGATTAAAACTAATGATATTGCAAACGGTGAGGGCGTAAGAACATCACTTTTTGTTTCAGGTTGCCGTCACCACTGCAAAAATTGCTTTAACGAGGCAACTTGGGATTTCGGATTTGGCGAGCCGTTTACCGAGGAAACTATGCAGAAAATTTTCGACAGCGTTAAGCCTCACTGGGTGAATGGACTTTCAATCCTCGGCGGCGAACCGTTCGAGCCTGAAAATCAAAAGGTGCTTTTACCGTTTTTGATTATGTTTAAGGAGCGTTTTCCCGATAAGGACATTTGGTGTTATACCGGCTTTACCATCGAGGAAATACTCGGCAAGTGGGAGTCAAGAGCGCATACTCCAATTGCGAAGGAGATGCTTTCTCTTATTGATGTTCTTGTTGACGGTAGGTTTATCGAGGAGCAGAAGGATATTTCACTCGTGTTCAGAGGCTCTGCCAACCAAAGAATTATTGATGTAAAGAAAACGCTCGAGCAAAACGACATAGTTTTATATTTGGTGTAATATGAAAAGAATTTGTAAGCAGTGCGGCAAAGAGTTTGAAATAACGGATTCTGAGGCGCAGTTTTATAAGGACAAGGGTTTACAACTTCCTAAACGGTGTAAGCAGTGCCGCGAAGAAAATAAAAGAAATAATGCGTCGATAAGTAACTCACAGTCAGAAAAGCAGGCTAAAAACAGTTCACCCGATTACAAGCCTGTTGTATTCGGTGTCGTTATTATTGCTGTTGTTTTAGCGTTTGCCCTGTTTTTCTTAAGAGGTTCACTGTTTGGCGGTAAAGAAACAACCACTGTTATGCCGCCGACAAGTACAACTGCTGTAACGACAACCGTCACTCAGACTACCGAGGCTCCTGAAACCACCACCAAAAAGGTTACGACAACCGAGGATGAAGACGGCGTATCATACCACTTTACAAGTGCCGACAGCCTTGAAAGCCATTTCCAAAAGCATGGCGCTGAAACGGGATGTGCCACGAGGGAGGAGTATTTGAGAAAGGCAAATGCCGTTATCACAAATCCAAACGCTCTCCATAAGTATGAGACAGAGGACGGCGACGACGTTTATTTTGTCGCCTCGACGGGCGAAATTTGCTTTGTTTCACCGAAAGGAAAAATAAGGACATATTTTATAACGGATCAAGCATATTTTGATAAGCAATAAATAAAAGGCAATGGATATCTGCATAATTTCTGCAGTTTTTCCATTGCCTTTAGTTTTTTATTTTTTATTCTCTTCCGTCCCAACAGTATGTGCAAAGCTTATCATTGTCTATATCGACAGAATTAAGCATATCGTCAAGCCTGTGGTAGCGAAGAGATGTAAACTTAAGCTCCTTGCAAATCTCGTCAATCATATTCTGATATTTTTCACTGTCGGGGTTTGCATATTCTTTGAGCAGTTCTTCGTCAGGGTCACAGCCCTCAAGCTTTTTGATAACTCTTCTGGTTATAAGCTCCATCTCAGATGTAGAGCGAGAGAAGTTAAGATACTTACAGCCGTAGAGAAGAGGCGGGCATGCAGGTCTGATATGAACCTCCTTAGCACCGCTTTGGAAAAGATACTCAGCCGTTTCACGAAGCTGTGTACCTCTTACGATTGAGTCGTCAATCATAAGAAGGCTTTTTCCGTCAATCAAATCTCGAATAGGAATTAACTTCATCTTCGCAATAAGGTTGCGCTTGCTCTGGTTTGTAGGCATAAACGAGCGCGGCCATGTCGGAGTGTACTTTACAAAAGGTCTTGAATACGGTACACCTGATTCATTTGAATAGCCGATTGCGTGTGCAACGCCCGAGTCGGGAACACCTGCAACCATATCAATATTAAAGCTGTTGTTATCCCTTCGTGCAAGCGCCTGACCGCATTTGTATCGCATCTTTTCAACGCTTAAGCCCTCGTATGAGGATGACGGATAACCGTAATAAATCCAAAGGAAAGTACAAATCTTCATTCTTTCCCCGGGTGCTACAAGAGTTTTAACCCCGTCTGTGGTCATAACAACTACCTCTCCGGGACCTAACGTTTTATAGTCCTTATAACCAAGATTTATATATGCAAAGCTTTCAAAGCTTGCACAGTAGCCGTTATCCTTTTGACCGATAACGATTGGCGTTCTTCCGTATTTATCCCTTGCCGCATAT
>DLBD01000102.1:0-1148 GCA_002494125.1 Ruminococcaceae bacterium UBA7030
AAATGTTAAGGTTTTAAGTTTCAGAGTAGAGTGGGAATAATATCCAAATTTCAAAAAATGGCTTAAACAGGCAGTTTGCGAGGATAAAATTCATCCTATGACGCTAAAATGACGCTATTTTTCTAAAAAAGGCAGAGCCCCAATCATTTAACGAAAGTTAGAGGATTGGGGCATTACTCTTTTCTATCTTTTGTTTGGCTTATTGTTATTATTGTTGAAATGTGATATAATATGCTAAATAGTGTATTAAGGAGTCGGAATAGTGGAAAGCAAGTTTACATATTTATATGCAGTACTAAAATCTGGAATAAACCGAAAAAGAAACAAAAGATAATTTAGAACGATAAAGATACTGAAAAACAGGCAATTAACTATTGTTAATTGCCTGTTTTTCTATTTTTTAGTT
The DNA here is from genome assembly GCA_002494125.1 of Ruminococcaceae bacterium UBA7030. GTDB lineage: Bacteria > Bacillota > Clostridia > Oscillospirales > Acutalibacteraceae > Eubacterium_R. Next base: position 407 of record DLBD01000102.1, read on the forward strand.
CTTTCTTTTTTCACGAAGCTTTTTGAGTTCTTCGTGTGTTTCTTCTGCTGCGGAGATGGGGAAGCGGAGTTTCCATTCCATATATTCATCAAAGGTAATATCGCCATTCTTGAGCTGAATTGCTTTTCTTTTCCATTCTTTCAAGTCATCGGCAATTGGATTGTTAATGCTGTTATCCTCAAAGGTAAAGGTAATATTCTCCGAATCGGGATTCATATAAATGCCGAAAGTGTCCTCAAGCATAAACATCGTATGCATGAAAACATCGTTAGTTAAAATATCCGGTACCTTCAAATCTGACTCGTCAACATTAAGTGCCTGCGCAAGGCTCTCAACAACCTTGTCCTTTGGTCCGTAAGTGTTCGTTTCGTATTGTGCCACTCTTACATCGGCAGTTTTATCGGAATAACCAATGGCTTTTCCCAATTCCTTTTGCGTCATACCTCTGTGCAGGCGCAGAAAACGAATTCGTCTTCCTATCAACATATATAAGTCACTCCATATTACTTTTTTATCATTATAACATAGGGGAAAACGGAAATCAAGAAAAATTACACAAAAAACTTTAGTAAAATTAAATAAACTTTATAAAAACACTTGACAAACAGAAATTATTGCTCTATAATACATTACAGTAAATACTTTAAGTCGCTGTAATGCGCTACGGTTATATTTACATAAAAACTGAATGACCGGCTGAATTGATAACTACGCCACGACCTGTTACCTACAGCGAGCGAGA
>DLBD01000102.1:1296-2889 GCA_002494125.1 Ruminococcaceae bacterium UBA7030
GGTAGTGCATTTATTACAGCTAAGGAAATTGCCGATGAGCTTGGAATGTCAATGGCTTATGCGTATAAGGTAGTTCGCACCTTAAATGCAGAGTTGAAGCAACAGGGATACAGCGTTATTAGAGGCAAGGTTAGCCGAAAGTATTTTGAAAAGAAATATTATTACAGCGATGGAGGTGATGAATGATGGCTGTAGTAAAGGATAAAGAGCGTGGTACTTGGCGAGTGTCCACCTACTATAAGGACTGGACCGGAAAGCAGTGCAAGAAAACGAAGCGTGGCTTTAAGACCAAGCACGAAGCTCAAGATTGGGAAAAGGAGTTTCTGCTCAACAAAGCCGGAGATATGAATATGCTCTTTGGTGACTTTGTGGAAATCTACCGTTCCGATCTCAAGAATAAGGTGAGGGAGCACACTTGGATGGCGAAGAACAATATCATCGACAAAAAGATTCTTCCTTACTTTGCAAATCTCAAAATGAATGAAATAAAACCGTCAGATGTTCTCCAATGGCAAAACGAATTGCTCAAGCATACAGACAGTAACGGCAAAACCTATTCGCTGACATATCTGAAAACGATTCACAATCAGCTTAGCGCTATCTTTAATCACGCAGTTAATATGTATGACTTAAAGAGTAACCCTGCGCGAAAGGCAGGTGTAATCGGAAAGAAGGAAAGCGAAAAGGAAATGCTGTTTTGGACAAAGGAAGAGTACCTGAATTTTTCAGAAGCTATGATGGAAAAACCGTTATCATTTTATGCGTTTGAAATTCTGTATTGGTGTGGACTCCGAGTAGGAGAATTGCTCGCCTTAACACCCGCGGACTTTGATTTTGAAAGAAAGACAATAAGGATAAATAAGTCTTATCAAAGATTGAAGCGGGAGGATGTGATTACTGCTCCGAAAACGGATAAGAGTGTTCGGCAGGTGGATATGCCCGACTTCCTCTGTGAAGAAATACAGGATTATATCCGTTCAATCTATGGCGTTGAAAACGATCAGAGAATCTTCCCTGTAACCAAAAGTTATTTGCATCACGAGATGGACAGAGGCTGCGCTGAAACCGGAGTGAAAAGAATTCGCATCCATGACCTGCGTCACTCTCATGTATCTTTGCTCATCAATATGGGCTTTGATGCGGTAACGATTGGCAACAGAGTCGGTCACGAAAGTATCGACATTACCTTCCGTTACGCTCACATGTTTCCTTCAACACAAAAGGACATCGTGAAGCGTCTGAATGCAGAAAGGAGAGAACAGGATGTCAGCTAAGAGTTTAGACAGACACAACCGATGGCGGAGCATTACAGTAGGCTTTAGAGTATCACCTGAAGAAGCAAAGCAGCTTGACATAGCGGTTGCGTTATCGGGACTTACTAAACAGGATTATATCCTGAAAAGGTTGATGAACAGAGAGGTTGTTGTGCAAGGTAATCCGAGGGTATATATCGCCCTGAAGCGACAGCTTGAAGAAGTGCTGCAAGAGTTGAAAGCATTGCAGGGCGAAACTCCCTCCGAAGAATTGCTTGACACTATCTGTTTAATTAACCGAACCCTTTACGGAATAAAAGGCGAAAAAGAAAATGACTGT
>DLBD01000058.1 GCA_002494125.1 Ruminococcaceae bacterium UBA7030
GAGTTTGTTGCGGAGATAAAGCTGCGCAACCTTAATAAGGAATACCTGCTCAACCGTGTCAACGAGACCGAGACTCTTGAAAAAGATATGGCAAGGCTCAACGATATTTTAAGCGACGAAACGCTTATTAAAGAAATAATCGTTGACGAACTTACTGCCGTAAGTAAAAAATACGGTCAGCCGCGCAAAACGGAAATAATCTATGAGGAAGAGACCATAGACCTTACCTCCGATGATTTTATTGAGGATTACGGCATTACTCTTTTCCTTACCGCACACAATTATTTCAAGAAAATAACCCAGGCTTCTTTGCAGGCTTCAATAAGAACAAACTATGAGCATAAACTAAAAGAGGAAGACGAGATCATTCAAACGCTTGAAACAACGAACAAGGCTGATGTGCTTTTCTTCTCCAACAAGCAGAATGTTTATAAGGTCAAGGCATATGACCTTAATGAATGCAAGGCAAGCAGTCTCGGCGAGTATCTTAACAATATGCTCGGACTTGACGATGATGAAAGCATAGTTTATATTGCCTCTACAACGGATTACAGCGGTTATATGCTCTTTGGCTACAAAAACGGCAAAGTTGCAAAGGTGGATATGCAAAGTTATGCAACAAAGGTAAACCGCAAAAAACTTATAAACGCTTACAGTGCAAAAGCCGAACTTACGGCGGCTATGTTCATACCCGAAGATAAGGATATTGTTGTTGTGAGGGATAACGATAAGGCAATGCTTATCTCTTCTGCGCTTATACCGTCAAAAGCGACCAAAAGCACGGGCGGCATACAGGTATATAACCTTAAAAAGAACAGCAGCATGACAAAAATGCTGGATGTTTCGGAATTTGCAAGCGATGATATTGAGTACTACAGAAGTACAAAAATACCCGGTACGGGTCATTTTATTAATGAAAGTGACCGTTCTGCGAATTCGCTTTAATTATTCTGCATATTTTTGACAAAAATTTTAAGTTTTTTAAAAATAAAAGTTGTAATATATACAAAAATATATTATAATAATGTCAGTGGGAATATTAAGTAAAGGAAGTGATGTAATTGCAGTACTGCAACAGATGCTTCAGAAACATATTTGAAGATGTCAAGGTGTGTCCATACTGTAAGAAGGCAGACAAGCTTGTTGATTATGATAAAGAAAAGCGCGGGGAGGATTTTTCCTGCAATGATGACTCAACTTTTTCAAGCCATATCAATAAGGATGATGCTTACAGTATAGGTGAAAAAAATGCCGATACCGTATACGGCAACACAGGCAGAAAGCACGACCTTGACAATTGTGAGAATAGTGCCGATACTCCGGCGCAGAAGTTGTCTTCGGAATATCTGCAAAGCCTTTCTCCGCAGGAACGCAGCAGACTTATTGCCGAAAAGCGCGAGGAACTGCGCAGACGCTATGGTGTCAATCCGAGTATGGACAGCACAAACGGGGCCAAGATGAACATAAACGGCAAAGAGGTCTATGTTGATGATTTTATCGGTATGATGAAAAAGGAACAGACTACGCTTAACGATCCGTTTGCTGACGATAAAGATGCCACAGCGCTTAAAAATATGAAGATCGCAGCTGTTGTTGCGGCTTTCATCAATCCTTTTTTTGCTATTGTATTGGGAACTATTGGTGTGGCAAGGTTCCCGAAAGCAAAAAACTTTTTTGTCGGGACTATGGTTTCGTCATTCATTATTTTTTTCGTATATGCGCTTATGCTTAATTCATAATTTATAAAAGGGGTGTTAAATAATGGACAAAGTAAAAATGCGTGAAAAGTACCGCCTTATGCGTGACAGTCAGCACACTGCTGAAATTATGGCAAAAAGCCTTGCAGTTGCGGAAAGACTTACAAATCTTGACGTATACAAAGAGGCGGAGTGGGTGTTCCCGTATGTTAACTACGGTTCCGAGGTAGAAACGGTCACCTTGATAGAAATGTCCCTTAAACAGGGCAAAAAAGTGGCTGTGCCTCTGCTTATCAATCCGCGCGAGAACAAAATGGTGTTCCAGCAGATAGACGAGCTTAAAAATCTTAATAAGGTCCATTATGGCATTATGGAACCCGAACGTGATGACAGCAGGTTCGTTGAACCTACGGAAAAAACTCTTATTATAGTTCCGGGTCTTGCTTTTGATGTGAACGGCTACCGTCTCGGTTACGGCGGCGGTTACTATGACCGCTTTTTATCCGAAAATAACAGTATTAAAACTATATGTGTTTGTTTTGACAGATGTATAAGCAGCTCTCTTTCCAAAGAAGAGTATGATGTTGCAGTTGATATGTGTGTAACAGAATCAAGAATTATCGGAGGTGAAACAGATGCCGGAAGATAACGAAAACAAAAAGAAGCCTTTCAAAGTAACAATATCCGATGAAGACTATCTGAGCCCGGATGAGCTTGATGCCCTGCTTTCTGGCTCGGAGCCCGAAGTGCCCCGGTTTTCCGCTCCACAGAGGCCTAAATTCGAAGTGCATCTGGATGAAAAAGAGCAGGAAAGCGAAACCGACGAATTACAGCCGGAGTATAAAGGCGAAATCTATTTTTCGAATATCAAGCCTGTTAAATCGGATGTTAGTGTTTCCGCCTCCAAAAAGAAGAAGGGCAATTCTTCTTACGGTTCCCTTGCTCTGTTTCTTATTCTGCTCATCGGACTTACCTGCGGCGCATCTCTTTACGGTATTTCCTGCATAAACGATATTCTTGCCTTCGGCAGAAGCGATGAAACAGTTACCGTAAATGTTCCCCTTGATGCGGATACAGATGATATAATCGACCTGCTCGCCGATAAAGGCCTTATAAAGCAGAAGCTTTTCTGCAAGCTGTTCTATGAGGCCGAGGTCAAGCTGAAAACCATAGGCAAAAAGAGCGTAAAAGCGCCCGTTTACCTAAGCGGCGTTTATGATGTTGAAAAAAATGACGGCCTTGAATCCTATATAAGCCAGTTCAAGGAATCTCAGGTAGGCAAGGATACAACCTGGGTTGCCATTCCCGAGGGCTGGACTGTTTATCAGATTTTTGACCGCCTTGAAAAATTCGGTGTCTGCTCCAAGGCAAAGCTTATGTCCTCAATTACCGGCACAAGCTATGAATACGGCTTTATTCAGAATATATCGGCAGATTCAAAAAGGACCCAGAAGCTGGAAGGCTATCTATACCCCAATACTTATGAGTTTTATGTGGACAGCGACCCCCACAGCGTTATAAGAAAATTCCTTGAGGAATTCCAGACCGAGTGGACTGATGAATATCAGAAGCGGGCTGATAAAATGGGCTACACAATGGATCAGATTATCATTATCGCATCCATTATTCAGCGCGAGGCTGCCGATGCCGAGCAAATGCCTGATATTTCCTCTGTTATTCACAACAGGCTTAATCATTCCGCTTCCTGGCCCACCCTTGACTGCGACTCAACCGAAACATTTGTCAAAAACTATGTTACCGAAAATGTTTCTCCCGTTCAGGCGCAGATTTATGCCCAGAATTACAACACCTATAATAATCAGGGCCTTCCTCCCGGACCTATATGCAACCCCGGCGATGATGCCATAAGGGCGGCCCTTTACCCCAACGATACCAATTATTATTTCTTCCGCCACGATAAGCACGGTAACATCTACCTTGCCTCTACCCAGGCGGAGCACGATGCAAACGCCAACCTGGTGCTCAGGGCAAACAGCAGAAGCTGAATCAAATTATAAAAGGACCGTTACCTTTCCCGGCGACGGTCCTTAATATACAGCAGCGGAGTATTGAATTATGAAATTACCTGAAATACTTGCCCCTGCAGGGGATATGGAAAGGCTTGAGGCCGCTTTGCTTTACGGAGCGGATGCCGTGTACCTCGGCGCTGACAAATTCGGTATGCGCACTGCCGCTGCAAGCTTCGGCGGCGATAATCTTGCCAAGGCCTGCTCTCTTGCTCACGCCAAAGGGGCAAAAGTTTACCTTACCTGCAATACCGTGCCCAGAAACCGTGAGCTTGAGGAGCTGCCCGGATTTGTTGACTGGGCTGTGGAATCCGGGACGGATGCCTTTATTGTTACCGATATCGGAGTAATGACCGCTATTCTTAAAAGGCGTAGTGGTGCCGAAATCCATATTTCCACCCAGGCCGGTGTTACTAATTATGCCTGTGCCAGGCAGCTTTATGATATGGGCGCAAAAAGGATTGTGACCGCCAGAGAACTCAGCCTTGAAGAAATAGCGGAGATAAGAGCAAAAGTTCCCGATGAGCTTGAAATAGAGTGCTTTGTTCACGGCGCGATGTGCGTCGCTTATTCAGGCAGATGCCTGCTTTCAAATTACCTTACAGGCAGGGATTCAAACAGAGGGGACTGCGCCCAGCCTTGCAGGTGGAATTACGCTTTGCAGGAAGAAAAGCGCCC
>DLBD01000062.1 GCA_002494125.1 Ruminococcaceae bacterium UBA7030
CTCGCCCTCAATCTTATACATCATTGCGTCCATTTCCTCAAAGCTCATGACGCCGGTTACTACATTTGAACGAATCATAAACGGAGGAACAACATATGTGAATCCCCTGTCAATCATAAAATCTCTTGCATAGCTGATAACCGCAGAATGAAGTCTTGCGATATCGCCCATAAGATAGTAAAAGCCGTTACCTGCAACTCTGCCGGCAGCCTCGAGGTCTATACCGTTAAAGGTTTCCATAATATCTGTATGATACGGTATTTCATAGTCGGGAACAATCGGTTCGCCATATCTTTTCACCTCGACATTTTCGCTGTCGTCCTTGCCTATCGGAACCGAGTCGTCGATGATGTTAGGAATTGACATCATTATTGACGTAACCTTTTCGCCGAGCTCCTTTTCTTTGGTTGCCAGTTCGTCAAGTTCCTTTGCCTGAGCGTTCACTTTATCGCGAATTGCCATGCCCTCTTCCTTTTTGCCCTGGGACATAAGCATACCGATTTCTTTTGAAAGCTTGTTTCTGTTAGCGCGAAGCTCGTCAGCTCTCTTGATAACCTCTCGCCTTTCGGCATCAAGCTCGATTACCTCGTCAACAAGACCCAGCTTGTGCTCCTGAAATTTTTTCTTGATGTTTTCCTTTACAATTTCAGGGTTCTCTCTTACAAATTTAATGTCTAACATATTGTACAATTACTCCTTTATAATCAATTTCCGTAATAACGGGATATTATTCTCCTAATTTATTTGCTAAATCTTTCAGGTCATCCTGGGAATAGAATTCAATTTCAAGTGTTCCCTTTCCCCTGCCGTTAAAGACCTTTACTTTTCTGCCGAGTGCTTCGGTTAGTGAAAGCTCAACCTCGTCGTAAAAGGAATCCCTGCGTTTTGCCGCTCTTGTACCTGCGGTCTTTTCCGCCATTTTTGCAAGGCGTTCAACCTCACGCACGGTGAGATTGTTTTTTACAATCGTGTCGGCAGCTTCCAAAATCATCGCCTCATTTTCAAATGCAAGAAGCGCTCTTGCGTGACCTGCGGAGATCACTCCGTTTTGAGTCATCTCCCTTACGGATTTAGGAAGTTTGAGAAGGCGCAGTGAGTTTGCGATTGCCGGTCGTGATTTTCCGACAGAAGTGGCAACCTCCTCCTGTGTGAAACCGCATTTATCTATGAGAGCCTGAAGCCCTTCCGCCTCTTCAATTGGGTTAAGGTCCTCTCGCTGAAGATTTTCAATAATTGCAATCTCCATTGTTTCGACGTCGGTAAGCTCCTTAATAACTACGGGAACCTCTTTAAGCCCTGCTATTCTTGAAGCTCTCCACCTTCTCTCACCGGCAACAAGCTGGTATCCTCCTGTCGGGAGCGGTCTGACAAGAAGCGGCTGGAGCACGCCGTGCTGAATAATACTGTCTGCAAGCTCCTGAAGTGCGCCCTCGTCAAAGGTTTTTCTCGGCTGGTCCTTGTTCGGTATTATTTCGTTGATGGAAAGTGTGTTGGTCTGGCTTGCTTCGTCGACTTTGTTTTCAAACATAAGAATGTCAAGTCCCCTGCCAAGCCCTTGCTTTTTCGCCATATTCTTCTCCTTTCGGTTAATTCGTAATAATCATTTGTGGACGATTAAAACATACCAAATGATGATATGTTTATATTAACAGAACAGATTCATTTTTTCTTTTTCACTTAAACATTTCTCATACGCCACACCGTATAAAGCCCTCAAAACGCCCTATTTATCGGTGTTTTGATTATTGCCTTTTAAGAAACTCATCACAAAGCTTGCGATATGAGAACGCAGGCTTTGAATATTTTTCGTAGTATATGATTGGCTCGCCGAAGCTTGGCGCTTCTGCCAGCTTTACGCTTCGTGGTATTTTTGTCTTAAAGCATGAACCCTCGCCGAACATCTGCACAACATTGTCTATAACCTGTTGATTAAGATTCAAGCGGGAATCAAACATTGTGAAAAGAATTCCTTCTGTTTCAAGATGCTCGTTATAATTTGCCTTAATTGTTCTTACAGTGCTAAGAAGCTGCGAAAGCCCTTCGAGCGCATAAAACTCGCACTGGAGCGTAACGATATAAGTATCTGCCGCAGCAAGAGCGTTTATGCTTAAAAGACTAAGGCTCGGCGGACAGTCTATTATGATGTAATCATATTCCATAACTATCGGCGCAAGCGCTTTTTTCAGTTTAGTTGCACGGTTTTCAATCTCTGCAAGTTCAAGCTCAGCGCCTGCAAGATTAAGATCTGACGGCAATAAATACAAATTTTTGAACTTTGTTTCAATTATTGCGTCCTTTACGCTTTCGTCGTTGATAAGTATATCATATGTGGATATTTCAATCTCTGACTTGTTGAAACCAAGACCCGTAGTTGCATTTCCTTGAGGGTCGAGGTCAACTATAAGCGTTTTTTTACCTTTGTTGCCAAGGCAAGCCGCAAGGTTGATACAAGTTGTTGTTTTGCCGACGCCGCCTTTTTGATTTATTATTGCAATGGTCTTGCTCATACAGCACCTCCAAAGAATATTACTTCTACATTATACATCTTATATAATATATATTCAAGTGTTTCACATGAAACATTGCGGATTTTTTTATAAAATTGTATAGTATATCAATAGCTAATACAATATATAGTTGTTTCACGTGGAACAATAAAGAAAAGGGATGAGAATATACATTCTACACAAACATTTTACAACCTAAACATAAACTATGTTTAGGCGGAAATTAGTTTATATGGAATAAATTACTATATATTGTGCATCGTTTCATATGAAACACAAGGGAGTTTTGGCAGGGGAGCAGCGAAAAACACAGAAAGGACAGGCGTAAACCTGTCCTTCCCGTGTGATGAAAAGAG